>JANLPK010000299.1:0-6598 GCA_031367205.1 Alphaproteobacteria bacterium | reverse complement strand
GCCGCCACAGCCCTAGCCATCCAGAGGCCCAGGCTCGCAAACAGCGCGACCCACAGGATCACCCGCCAGACCGTCCATTTATGGGGCGGCGGCGCATGTTTCTCCTCATAATGAAGATAAAAGCGCGGCATGGGGTAAGCTTATAGCCGATCAGGGGTAATCTTTCGTTAAGACGGCTTAAATTCCCAGTCATTGATTGTTCTCTATTTGTTCTAGACAAGGCGCGTCATCCGAGCTATGGTCTCAGTTCCAATTTGATGGCGAGCGAGCCACCAAATGACCACCCACCCGGAGACGACGATGGCCTTGATGCCGAAAGGACAACCCCGATCCGTTCCTGATCCCGACAGCGAAGACTATAATGCAATGATCCGAGAACATTGGGCGCGACAGAATGCTTTGGAACAAGCACCCAGAATGAAGTGGGCTGGCTCTCCCGCGCGATCTGAGGCCGCTGACGCAATGGCGGCAACACCGATGGATCCGGAGGCTCTGAAGTATTTTCCCGTGATAGGTCCAATCTTGGATTCGGTTGAGGATTTTGGGACGGGTCATCCGTGGCTCGGCGTGGGAGATGGGGTTTCAGCAGTCGTTGACGCCGGGCTGGTTGCAACTGGCGTAGGCATTGGGGAAGCGTTCGCGAAAGGTGTCGCGAACAATAGCGGGAAGCAATCGGCCAGGGCTGTAGCCAGGCAGCTACGCCGCAAGGGAGTAGCGGGTCGAGGTCAAGAAATTCACCACAGCATTGAGCTCAATGGTATCAAACGGAATGTCGAAAATTGGCGAAATCACCCCGCATTCTTGAAAGTTCTAAGCAAAGCTGATCATCGACGAATTCACGGGTCGTGGGGAGGCTTGCCGCGTTTCGATCCCATTACTCGTACTTGGGTCGGGACACCGGATTGGATGAAGACAACGTCAGCCTGGCTTACGGACCAAGCCGGCAAGGCGGTAGGTCAGATCAGCTTGGCCGCCCCTTCAACCCGCCCACGCCAGCCAGCCCCCTATGGCGAGAGACCTTTGAGATAGGAGCATCAGATGACACCACAGCCTGACTTCGCTTATCCGCTCTTCTGTTTCACGACGGATGGGGACCTCTGGTCGATCCGCACGCCAGATGAATTGGCACATTGCGGGCCGAAAGCTTGGCGAGACAAAGTCCAATTAGGCATGGATATCGTGGACGCCGAGTGCCGCTGCTGGCGCGTCCTTGACGTCACTCTTGGACCACCCGATCCGTTTTCGTGGCGTTCGCTGATTCCCTTTCAGAAGCGAAGGATACCCGTTCGTCATGAGTTTGAGCGTCTGGGAGACCTCAGTCTTGAGGAAGTAAGGGAGAGATTATTTGCGGTGTTCGACGCCGATCCCATCATGTTTTGCCTATCGACAGACACGGACGAGGAAATCGGGGAGATGAAACGCGAGATTCGTGCGATGAAGACGCTGGCTCCCATGCATGATGAGACGGGCTCTTCTGCCTTTGTGTACTAGGTGGAGCAGGGCCGCCACGTTCGAATAGGAGATCATGTCTTGCCAGAGAATGACGACGCCGAGGCCATCTCAAGTGAAACCCCCATCCAACGCGCTCTACGTCTGAAGCAAGCCGCCATTGACGCCAAACCGAAACCGCCGCGCGGTGGGCGGTACCAGCGGGAGATGGCCGCAGCCTCGCGGTCTTCGTCGAAGTCTAAGCCTTGGATGTCGCGTTAGGCGCGCCCTCAGTGGGAAATGTCGGTAACGACTTCCCAGCCTTTCGGGGTCTTGCGCCACAACATGTTGAAGACTCCACCGATCTTTTGCGGATTGTCACCGCGAGTTACGGCCGTGAAGGTGCCGTCCTCGACCAAGAGGTTGGGGCTGACCGAGATGACGTCAACGGTTGTGAGTTTGACATCCTTCAGGCCCTTCGTCGCTCCAGCCCACCAAGTCTCAATGGCAGCCCGTCCGTTGAAGCGATGGCCATCACTGGCAATCAGGGTGCCGGTAGGGGCATAAAGCGCGGCGGCTGCTGCGGCATCCTGACGATTGGCCGCGTCAGCGAGCTTGGTTTCAAGCGCTTGGATAACCTCCTTGTCAGGCATGACTGCGTGAGCCTGTGCGGCGCTGGTCAAGGCGGCGGCGAAGAGGGCAATGGTTACGGTTTTCATGGCAGGTTCTCCTGCGACTGATGCTGACACTCGCGCGCGCCGAACGCAAATCTGATATGCGCTGCCGATGAGCGATCCCACCCCCCACAACCGCGCGGCCTTTAGCTTCATCTTTGTCAGCGCGGTGACCACGGCCTTGTCGTTTGGGCTGATGATCCCGATTCTGCCGGCTCTGGTGAAATCCTTCACCGGTGGGGATGCGGCGTCAGCCTCTGAGTGGATCGTGGTGTTCTCGACGCTGGGCGGGGCCATGAGCCTGTTCGCAGGGCCGGTGCTGGGGTTGGTGTCCGATCGGGTGGGCCGCAGGCCCGTGCTGCTGATTTCGCTCTGCGGTTTGGGGGTCGACTTTCTGATGATGGCGTTTGCGCCCAACCTGATGTGGCTCTTGGTCGGGCGGTTGATCAGCGGGGCCACCTCTGGAGCCTTCTCCATCGCCAATGCCTATGTGGCCGACATCACCCCGCCACAGGATCGCCCACAGGCCTTTGGCTGGATGGGGGCCGCCTTTTCGTTCGGGTTCCTGGCAGGTCCAGCCCTGGGCGGCTTGCTGGGCGGTGTTGATCTGCGCTTGCCGTTCCTGGCCGCAGCCGGGTTGACCCTGGCCAATGTGGCCTATGGCCTCTTGGTATTGCCTGAATCTCTACCGCCCAAGCAACGGGTAGCTAGGCTGGAATGGAAGAAAGCAAACCCGATCGGGGCCTTGGTGCTGTTGCGGTCCCACCGCGAACTGTTCGGCCTGTCAGGCGTCCACTTCCTGAACCAGTTGGCCAACATGGTGTGGCCCAGCATCTTCGTCCTCTATACCGGCTATCGTTATGGCTGGTCGCCGGTGACCACCGGCCTCTACATGATGGCCGGCGGGGTGATGGGTGTCTTGGTCCAGAGCACTTTGGTGGGCCCCGCGGTGCGGCGATTTGGCGAGCGCGGCGCGCTACTGATCGGAGCGGCGGCGAGCGTTATTGCCATGACTTGGTACGGTTTCGCCTCGACCGGCTGGCTCTACATGCTGGGCATGCCGATCTCCTCGCTCTCGGGCCTGATGGCGCCGGGCTTGCAGGGCATGATGACCCGTCTGGTTAGCCCCTCTGAGCAAGGCCAATTGCAGGGCGCAAACCAAGCCCTAACCGGCCTGTCCTCGCTGATCGGGCCGAGTCTGTTTGGGTTGTCCTTCGCCTGGGCCGTGCGCACCCATGGACCGTCCGGTTTGCCGCTATTCCTGGCAGCTATCGCTATGGCGGGGGGTTTATTGCTGGCACTTAGGGTGGCCCCCAAGCCGGTCGCGGCTATCTGAGGCTTGCGTGTCGGCCCACAAGGCCGCAACTTGTCAAAAAACAAGACAGGGGAGGCCCGGATGGACGAGCAAAAGCCGCCGCAGACCTATTATGACGACATCAAGGATCGGTTCGCCGAAGCGCGCGATGTGCGGCTGAAATACCGACCCCAGGGCACGGCGCAATATACGTCTGACCTCACCGGCGATCTGGCCAAGTACGAAATCGATCCCTATGCCGACGACAGTGCCGCGCGTGCGCCGATCAATGATGAGGTCGAGGTGCTGTTCATCGGCGGCGGGTTCTCAGCCCTGCTGACGGCTGCCCGGCTGCGTGAGCGCGGTGTGACCAGCATCCGCATTGTTGAGCGCGGGGCCGATGTGGGCGGCACCTGGTATTGGAATCGCTATCCGGGCGCGGCCTGCGATGTCCCGTCCTATGATTACTTGCCGCTGTTGGACGAGATGGGGGTGGTGCCGAGCCATCTCTATGCCAAGGGCCCGGAAATTTTCGCCCACTGTCAGGCCATCGCCAAGCGCTATGATTTGTATGATCTGGCGGTGTTCCGCACCACGGTGACCACGACGACTTGGGACAATGACGCCAAGCTGTGGCGGATCGGCACTGACAAGGGCGACACCATGCGCGCCCGGTTCGTGATCTGCGCCAACGGCACGCTATCCAAGCCCAAGCTGTCGAAGATCGAGGGCATGCGGAGCTACCAAGGCCATTCGTTCCACACCTCGCGCTGGGACTATGGCTACACCGGTCAGGATCTCTCAGGTTTGGCCGACAAGACCGTGGGCATCATCGGCACCGGGGCGTCGGCCGTGCAAGCGATCCCCCGCTTGGCCAAGGCCGCCAAGGCGCTCTACGTATTCCAACGCACGCCCTCCTCCATCGATCTGCGCAATGATCGGCCCACCGATCCGGAGTGGGAGGCCAAGCTACAGCCGGGCTGGCAGGCCAAGCGCCGCGAGAAGAACCTGCGTGGTCGTGAACTGCCGCCGGAGAAGAAGGCCGAACTGGCCGCCCTGACCCGCGAGGAGAAGATCCAAAAGCAGGAGAACGACAATATCGATTACATGATGCGCATTCACCGGCGCATCGACGAGATTGTCGAAGACCCCGCCACCGCCCAGGCGCTGAAGCCCTGGTACATGTTCATGTGTAAGCGGCCCTGCTTCGATGACATGTACCTACCGGCCTATAACCAACCCAATGTGCACCTTGTTGACACCAAGGGTCAGGGGATCACCGAGATCCAGCCGCAGGGGCCGGTGTTCGACGGTCAAACCTATCCCGTCGATGTGCTGATCTATGCCACCGGCTTCGAGGTGCAGAAGACCGGCATCTACAACCAGATCCGCGGCAAGGACGGGCGCGAGATCAATGAGACCTATGCCGACGGCTTGCGCACCCTGTTTGGCGTGCACACCCACGGCTATCCCAACCTGTTCATCATGGGCGGCTACCAGGCCAGCTTTCAGTTCAACCTGACCTTCATGCTGCAGACCCAGGGCGACCATATCGCCGCCTGCATCGCCCATGCCCGCGACAACGACCATGCCGCCATCGATGTCTCACCGGAGTCGGAGGAGTGGTGGGTGCAGGAGGTGATCAAACACCGGGGCAAGACCAGCCGCAACACCGACTGCACGCCGGGCTATTACAACTTCGAAGGCGAGTTCAACCGGCGCCAGGACGGGAACTATAACGGCGGCTTCGCCCAGTATTTTGATCATCTGACGGCAGTGCGCGGGGAGATCGGGAAGCACTTTGAGTTGGGGTAGAGCATGCCTAAGCCAAACGAACCAATGAAGACCAAGCACGGGCGACAGTTGTTCGGCGACCTCCGCAAAGTGCGCTTAAACGTACCGGACGCCCGCACTGCAGCCGTCCGAGCTCGGGTGGCGGCTCAAGTCGCTCGGCTCAATCCTGGCGTGGAGGAAGACGCTCTGAATTGAATCGAAGCTGTGTCCGAGTTTGATCTCCTACATAGGTGACATTGCCAGAAGCCAATCCTCGGAGCATAATTCGCTCCTCACTAGGAACGAATTATGCTCACCGTCTTCACCCCCCGAGAAGTTGCTGCACTTTCCGGAGCCACTAAGGCCTCGGTGGAGAAGGCGATTGAGGAGAAGGTGCTGGCTCCGCACCGGGCTCGACGCGGCGGACGGGAGCGGCGGGTTTTGCCTGCCTTTGCGGTGGCCTACTCGAAGATCATCGGCAGCGTAAAGTACCGCATGGACCTCCCCATGAAGCGTCGGTTGGCGTCTAAACTCCTGAGGACGGAGGTCGCTGATCTAGCCAATCTGCGGTTTGAACTGGAACCCGCCGTTGAGATGGATGTCGGGCGATTGGTGGGTGACGCGATGGTCCGAGCCCAGGCCTATGGCGCGGCGCGGGATCGGTTGATCGTGGAAGACCCCGATGTGCTGGGCGGGACTGCGGTGCTGCGCGGTACTCGGCTGAGCGTCTATGCCGTCAGTGCAAGACTGGCGGACGGTGAAAGTGTCGAAGACCTGATCGCGGACTATCCCACCCTGTCACGCGAGGCTTTTGAAGCTGCCGCGATCTACGCCGCCACCCACCCCTTGGTAGGGCGGCCGGGTGGGCGGCCCTGGACGGCCCTGGCGTGAGACTGTTCATCGACGAATGCTTGTCGCCGGAGTTAGCGAGGCGCCTGAATGAGACGGGCATCCACGACGCCATTCATCCCCGTGACTATGGCCGCTTGGGAGAACCTGACCATCTGGTGTTACGCCGCTGCCTGGATGAGGACCGCGTGATTGTGACGCAGAATGCCCGTGACTTCCGCAAATTGGTGCGACGGGAAGTGTTGCACCCAGGATTGATCATCCTGCCCGCAGCTGGTCGAGAGAGGTCGTGGGCCATGTTGTTATCAGTGATCGAAGCCATCACGCGGCGAGGTAACGCCACCGTCAGCTTGGTGAACCACGTGGCAGAGGTCGATGACGCTGGACAGATCATGTTCGCGGATCTTCTATCAGCGGCACCTTAGTTGAGAGATCCAGTATCAGGTTCCGGCATTGTTTCCCTAACCATCGCCAACCGCGCTGCAATCTCAGGGCGGCAGGAGCCGCAATTGGTGCCGGCTCCTGTGGCGGCGCTGATGGCGTCCACGGTTGACGCTCCGGCGGCGATGGCATCATCGAG
>JANLPK010000213.1:0-15755 GCA_031367205.1 Alphaproteobacteria bacterium | reverse complement strand
GCTCATCCCGGCCAGCGACCGTTTGGTGGAAATCGGTCCTTCAGGGTCGGCGACGGGTGGGCGGGCAATCCCGAAATCAATCAGCTTGGCGGTGCCGTCCTTAGCCACAAGGATATTGGAGGGCGTGATATCGCGGTGGATGATCAGATTCTGGTGGGCAAAACCCACTGCCGAACAGATGTCGAGAAACAGCGCTGTCCGCTCCGCGACAGACGCGGCCTGAGTTTCGATCCAGGTTCCCAGCGGCACCCCGTCCACAAATTCCATGACGATATAAGGGTCGCCATTTTCCGTGGATCCGCCATCGAACAATCGGGCAATATTGGGGTGTGACAGGTTGGCCAGCGTCTGCCGCTCATGTTGGAAACGCTCGACCAACGCATCAGAAAGCGCACCTGGACGGATGACCTTTACCGCCGCAACATGATCAAAATCGCCTGCCGCGCGCTCACCACGATAGACGGCCCCCATGCCGCCCTGGCCGATCAAGCCGGTGATCCGATAGGCACCTATTCTGGTCGGCAGGCGTTCGTCGTCCAGTATTTCGCCAGCGCCGCCGGTCCGCAGATTGGCCAGCCGATCGCCGGCCAGCAGCGCCATTAACCTCTGGCGAAGCGGACTATCGGCGTCACTACGGGCTTCGATCCACGCCACCCGCTCGTCGGCAGGCAGCTCCAGCATCACCTGAAATAGGTCAAGGACCCGGCGCTCAAGCTTTGGGTCAGAGGCCGTCAATGGGATGGGCCAGCGCATCGGTCAGCCAGGCACGGGCGGTTTGCCAGCGGCGCTTGACGGTCGCTTCGGACACATTGCTGACCACCGCAATGTCGGCGAGCGTCATCCCGCCGAAATAGCGCATATCGACCAACTCGGCCAAATCCATGTCGATGACTCCTAACCTTATAAGCGCGGAATCCAGGGAATGTAGGTCAACCTTTTGTTCGCCCTCGAACTGGGTATTGAGCTCGACCTTTTGGTGATGGCGCTTGTCGGTTGCCTTGCCCCGCGCATAGTCGACCAAGATCTGCCGCATCAGTGTGGACGACAACGCAATGAAGTGCGCGCGGTTGGCAAAATCGATACGGTCCAAGCCCATCAACCGGATGATCGCATCATTGATCAGGTCGCCGGTCGATAGCGAAGAGTTCGGTTCCGCCCGCAGCCGGGCCGCCGCAATCTGCGAAAGCTCAGGATGCAGGCGCGCGACCAACGCGTCACGCGCCCGATGATCGCCCTCGTGCCACGCCGAAAGCAGGCTATCGTTTGATCGCTCGCTGTTCATGAGCCTCCGTATCGGCGGAAAAGCTATGAGCCGGTTCGTCAGCGCGCAAGGTCTTTCTCCCGAGCGAAGAGGCCTATCCAAGAAAGTTAAGAATCCCTTGACCCGTTTTTGCCGGTTTCCCCGCTTGAACTTTTGAGGGTCGGAAAATCTCAGTCCGGCATGATCTCAGGGTGTTCACTCAACAAGGGGTAATGACATGCGTAAAATGATTCAGGCAATGCTGCTGACTAGCGGCTTAGTCTTCGCGGTACCGGCAAGCGCGGCAACCGAAATCATAACGGTCTTTGGGGATGATAATCCGTTTTTGGCTGGCAAGGCACCGGGAACGCCGTGTTGCGTGATCGACTCCGCGCCGGCCCAAAGCCCAGCACAGGTCCTCGGAGGCCTTACCGACGGCAACATTTTGACCTTCAGCGCTACGGGGGCTGTGAGTTACTCAGAGGATCCCATGCCAGTGGGCAATCCCGACGGCTCATTTCTGTTCACGATGAACTCAACCTATGGCACCGGCATAGCGGGAGCGGGGTCGGTCCATGCGAACGGCCTTGTGGGGGTTTTTCTTGATGCCAATGACCCCGGCACCATCGCACCAGTGCCGCTTAACTTCGCCAGTCTGAGCTTTGCGTCGCTCTCGCCGGGCTTGCGCCAAATCTTCTGGATTGGCGACGGCCTCACCGGCACAGGGACTGGCGCAACTCAACAGTTCTTCATTCCAACCGGGGCAACCCGTCTGTTTCTCGGTTCCGTCGACGGGTTCGGATGGAAGAATAACACAGGCAGTTTCACAGTTACAATCAACGGCCTCAACGAAATCGTCCAGGGCGGCGTCCCCGAACCCGCTACCTGGGCCATGATGCTCTTGGGCTTCGGCTTGATGGGCACAGCCTTGCGGCGTCGTTCGGCGATGCGCCCAGCCGCCACGGCATAACAGCGCCCCAACGCCTCGGTCCAGCTTTCGAGGCGTTGGGCGTCGGGGTTCGAAACCAGGGTATCGAGAGCATGTTCCGATAAGTGGGAACCGCCCATAGGACGAAAGTATGCTCTAACTCTTGGAATTAGAGCCCAGTTTCTCCCTTTAGACGTGACCGTCTAAGGGGAACGGGCTCTGATGCGAATAATAAGCCCCGTTTCGACGGAGCATAGCGCCAGTCACCGTTCAAATCGCATTCCACCCCACTCACACCGGGAGAGTGCCCATGAACCGTTTCACAAACCAGGCCTTGTTCGCGGCCCTTGCTGCCCTGACCCTGGCAGCCCCCGCCGACGCCCGCCACCACCATAATCCTCCAGGTCCGATTGGCGGCCCCGGCACCAATTGGAACAACCCACCCGGACCAATGGGTGGACCTGGCGCGTCGCCGCACTATCGCGGTTGGCACTATTACGCCTGGAGCGGTCGCAACTATTACTGGAACCCGGGTGCCAAGTGCTGGTTCCTGCCCGACCATGACGATAATCCTCCCGGCCCGGGCGGTGGTCCTGGCACCAATTGGGAAAATCCGCCCGGCCCGGCGGGAGGACCAGGATCCTCACCTGATCGCAACCGCTGTCATTGAGCTGGGCCGGGTCGGCCGGGATGACATCCTGCATGGCTCCTAACCACCATGGGGTCTGGGGACAGCAGGGTAAGGATTTGGCAACGCACATTACAAACCTGACACTCCCGTCATTTTCATTTGACTTGAGGCGTTTCTGGTGTTGATCTTGCTGCTGCTAAGATCAGGGAGTGCTCAGCATGGCCGCCGACGGCAACATCACCAAAGACATGATCTATGAAGCCGTCGCGCCTGACGACTTCGAATCCATGCTGGACCTTGATCGCTACAACGCCCGCTCCACGGCGTTTGATAAGATCATCTCGGCTACCCACGACCATTTCTGGGATCCGCTCGACAAGAAGTACATCGACTTCGACGAGCCCTTTGACATGGAAAACCAGATGCTGCTGCCGGAGGAGATGATCATCTCGCTGGGCACCGACTATGTGTCGAACCACCTCTCCGATCCCGAGACCCGCATCCGGTTTGCCAACCAACAGGCTCTGCGCTCGTTCTCTTCGATCCTGCACGGCGAGCAGGGCGCGTTGAATCTGTCGGCTAGCCTCTGCCACGTGTTGCTGGATCAAGGCGCGCAAGAATATGCCGCCAACCAGACCCGCGAAGAAGCCCGCCACGTCACGGCCTTCGCCAAATACATCAAGGCCCGTTGGGGCCGCCCGGTGGAAGCCGGCCCGATCCTGAAGAACCTGCTGGTCGACATCATCAGCTCGCCGGAGGTCTACAAGAAGATCATTGGCATGCAGATGCTGGTTGAGGGCTTAGCCATGGGCGCCTTCGCCACCTTCTTCAACAATATCAATGATCCGCTCGGCAAGAAGTTGATGCAGTTGGTGATGACCGACGAGGCCTTCCACCACAAGTTCGGCAAGATCTGGGCTGACCGCACCATCCCCAAGCTCAGCCCCGATGAGCACGCCATCATCGAGGATTGGGCCGCCCACTGCTTCCAAACCCTGCTGTTCAATCTGGTGTCGCCTAGCCAACAGCGCGATCTCTACGAAGAGTTTGGCCTCGACCCCGACAAGGTGATTGCCGAAATGGCCGCCATGGTCACCGACGAAACCCGCCGGGAAAACATGCGCGAGCAGACCAATATCTTCCGCGTTCTGGTCAAGACCCTGCTCAATGCCGGGATCATCACCGATCGCACCAAGGCTTTCTACGCCACCTATGTGGACCTCGATGAACTGCGCGGTGAGGGCGAAGGCATGGTCGGCGACGCCATCGCTGAAGACGGCATCAAGTACTTGCAGGAAATCAACTTCAAGGACCGGGCCTTGCAGGCGATCTCTATCGCCGCGGAATAGCCTTGCTCGGCAGGCATTGAGTGGCATCTGAGTTTCCCTTACAGGACCCTGATGCCTCTATTGCTTCGTCTCGTTTCGTCGGCGGTGTTCGCCACGGCCCTGCTCGCGCCGCAGGTAGGCATGGCCGTCACCCCAACGCCGCCGGCCGAGCATATCGAGCCCGCCAAGATGCTGGGTCGTTGGTATGAGGTCGCGCGTCTGCCCAATAAGATCCAGAAGGGTTGCACCGGCGGCACCTCAGATTGGGCCAAGACAGCCGAAGGTTTTGCTGTCCTGCAGACCTGCCATAAAGGCGCGCTCACTGCCCCGCCGACCCTGTGGAAGGCCAAGGCCAAGGTCGTCGATCCCGTCACCAATGCCCGCATCAAGATGACCTTCTTCGGCGGCATGCTCAGCCAGGAATACTGGGTTGTCGCCGACCGCGTCGATCAAGGCTGGTTGGTCCTGGCGACGCCGAGTGGTCACGGCCTGTGGCTGATGTCGCAACGGCCTAACCTCGCCGCGCCCGCCAAGGCCCAGGCCGTCGCCCGCATCAGGGCCCTGGGCTATGATGTCGCGTCTCTCGAATTCCCGACACCGGCTGCGCGCTAAATCCTCTTGCGCTGCGAACGAAGCCGGAACAAGATTGCGGCATGGACGTTGCCGTTACCCGCCCTGAGATTACCGCTGCTGTCACCCGCGGGGCGGCGCGATTGCTGATCGCGCTGGGATATGCGCCACTGGCCGAGGTAACCCTGCCCAACGGTCGCCGCGCTGACCTGATGGCCCTGTCGCCCAAGGGTCAGCTGATCATCATAGAGGTGAAATCCAGCCCCGATGATTTCCGCGTCGATCAAAAGTGGCATGAATACGCCCCCTATTGCGACCATTTTGCCTTCGCGGTGGCACCAGAGTTTCCGCAACATATCCTGCCGGATGAGCCGGGCCTGATGATCTGCGACGGCTTCGGTGGCGCGGTCCTGCGTGAAGCGCCTCATGCTCCCCTGGCCGGGGCCCGCCGGAAAGCCTTGATGATCGCCTTCGGTCGGTTGGCAGCGTTGCGAGCCGCCGGTGTCCTGGGGGCAAGTCTAGAGATATAGGGCTAGGCAGACCTGGGCGGCAGCCGGGAAGGCTTATCTCGCTGGGCCCGCGCCTCCGTCTCCAATGCCTCCACCCTCGCCTCCAGCGCCGCAATCCTCTCCTCAAGGCCCCGCCCCGGCACGGGCGTCGAAATCCCCGCTTGTTGGGCGATTTCTGCCGGGGTGGCGGCTAATAGGTCGGCGAAGACGGCGACGTCCTGGGCGGTGAGTTCCTTTTGGTCTTTGAAGATAAGGGCCAGATCAGCGTCTGATAGCCCGGCAGCGGCGGCCATGACGCGGCGCGATAGGCCGCGTTCTGTCAGTTTTCCGTCAAACCAGGCAGCGTCGAAGAACAGCGCCATTAGTGGCCCAGGACTTGCTGGGCCCTTGGCATGTTTGCCTTTGCCACCCGATTTATCGATGTGTTTGTGGTCACGCTGATCTTCACGGCGTTCACCTAGCTGCCCGGATCGCTTTAGTCATGTGGCCCGAAGTCGATGTCGCGCCGTGCTGAGGCAATGGTCATGATGAAACCGGCCAAGACGTCGAGTAACACCATCACGGTGATCAGGAAGAAGGTCGAGGTCGCGAAAGCCGGGGCCAACAGGAACTCCACCAGGCACATGATAAACAGCACCATCGAGAGCGAGTGATTGATGATCGCCGCGCTACGGCTGGTGGTGGATTTCAAGAGTTCGATAAAAAGCACCACCAGAGCTGCGGTCAGCAGGATATCACCGAGGCTGACCGGCCAAGGCGCGTGACTGGTCATCGGCACCGAGAACATCGGCTGGGTTAGGCGGGGGCTGGCTTCCAGGCTCTTGAAGCCGCCGACAAAGGTCAACGCGATCAGATTATAGGCCAGCACCGGCAAGGCCAGCAGCGGAATGGCGGCGAACATGGGTCAAAGCCTCCAATAGCGTGACTAGGGTTAGCGGCTCTGCGCGAATCCGCAACCGCTCATCAAAGCTCGTCGACCCCGCCGGGCAACTGCGAGCGGGTCTGCAACCACATGACGCCTAACAGGTCTGACAGGGAGGCCCAAAGCCGGCCCAAATTAGTGTACTTCGACTGACCGGTTTGGCGATGACGGTGATTGACCGGCAGAAAGGCTAGGTCGTAACCCTCCCGCAGCATCAGGGCGGGGATGTAACGGTGGATGTGGTCGAAATAGGGGAGCCTAAGGAAGGCCTCACGCCGGAAGGCTTTGAGACCGCAACCGGTATCGCTGGCCGTATCGCGCAGCAGGCGTTTGCGCACACCGTTGCCGAAACGGGAGGCCAACTTCTTGGCTTGGCTGTCCTGGCGTTTGACCCGCTCGCCGCCGACGAGGGCCAGTTGCTGCGGACCGGCGACCAAAGCGTCCACCAGCTTAGGCCCGTCGGCGGGGTCATTTTGGCCGTCACCGTCAAGGGTGACGATGATACCGCCGCGCGCCGCAAGTATGCCTGAGCGAATGGCGCGACTTTGACCGCAGTTGCGACGATGGGCCAGGACGCGAAGCTCCGGTATCTCGGCGCGCAGGGCGATGAGTGCGTTTGCGGTGGCGTCGCGACTGCAATCATCGACGAACAGCATCTCGAAATTGCGCCCGGCGAATGCGTTGGCAATCTCCCTCGCCAAGTCGCCTGCCGCACCCTCTTCATTGAAGACCGGGACGACAACTGAAATGTCGGGTGCTGTTGCGTTGGGCGATTTGGCCATGGCTCCTAATAGCGCAATCCTGGGCTGACGGAAGGATCGTGCTAACATCTAGGCCATGAGTTTTGATTCCACACTTGGAGAGCAGGCATTGGCCGGCCGTTTGGCGGGCTGGGGTCAGGGTTGGCGGGGGCCAGTCCTAGCCGCACTACTCGCCCTGGTGGCCGGGCTGCCGGGCTTGTTGGCCATGCCGCCGCTGGACCGTGACGAGTCCCGATTTACCCAGGCGACGGCACAGATGCTGGAACAGGATGACTACGTGGTCATCCGCTTCCAGGACCAGCCGAGGTTTAAGAAGCCGGTGGGAATTCATTGGCTGCAGGCGGCCAGTGTCGCGACCTTATCGACGCCGGAGGCGCGCGAGATCTGGGCTTACCGCTTGCCGTCGCTGCTCGGTGCGATGATGGCGGCCGGGGCCTGTGCCTGGGGGGCAGAGATTTTTTTCGGGTCAGCCACAGGGTTATTGGCCGGGGCGATCTTGGGGGCGAGCCTGTTGCTTTCCACCGAGGCCTTCATCGCCAAGACTGACGGGGTGTTGTGCGGGGCCGTCACCCTGGCGTTGGCCTGCTTGGGCAGGATCTATGCGAGCAGCCGAGGGGGGGCGGTTGCTGGGCGGTTGGTGCGGCTGACTTTCTGGTTGGCGATTTCGGTGGCGACCCTAGTCAAAGGCCCGATCGGCCCTATGACGGTTACCTTCACCGCGCTGAGCCTGTCGATCTGGGATCGGAAGGGGGCGTGGCTAAGGACACTCGGCTGGGGTTGGGGGGTTATCCTATTTGCCGCCATCGTCGGGCCCTGGGCCTGGGCGGTGACGGTGGCCACCGACGGCGGGTTTTGGCGCGCGGCATTTGTCGGGGACTTGGTGCCCAAACTTGCGGGCAATCAGGAGAGCCATGGGGCACCTTTCGGTTATCACACGCTCGCGGCGATCGTGCAGACCTTCCCGGCGACCCTGCTGTTGCCGGCGGGCCTGGTGCTGGGGTGGCGCAACAGAACAGAGCCTGGGGTACGGTTTGCGCTCTGCTGGCTGGTGCCCACCTGGATGGTGTTTGAGCTAACCCCGACCAAGCTCTCGCACTACGGGCTGCCCTGCTACGGAGCCCTGGCTTGGCTGGCTGCGGCGGCACTACGTGTGCCCTTGGGGGCCGGTGTGCGGTGGACCGGGGCCGTATTGCAAGCGGTCGTCGGCCTGCTGTTAGCCGGTGTATCGATTGCTTTGGATCAGCGATTTGGTAACGCCGGAACCTTGGTGGTCACCGTGTTGACTGCCTTGGCGTTCGGCGCGGCGGGTTTGGTTGGGGCGACCTACCTCGTTCGAAATGCGCCGCTGCGGGCCCTGGCCTGGGCGTTGCCGCTGGCGGTGCTGGGGCATGCAGCCTTGGTGGGGCTGATGATCCCGAACCTGCCGCCGCTTTTGTTGTCGCAGCGGGTGGCTGCCGTCTTGGCCCGCGCGCAGCTGTTGCCCCGCCAGGGGATCGCGCCCGGTCCGGTGGCGGTGGCCGGCTATGCCGAGCCTAGTCTGGTGTTCGCGGTTGGCACCGAGACGGATTTGGGAGATGCCGCCGCCGCCGCCGCCCTAGCCGACAATCGCCCCGCCGTGGTGGAATCCCGAGAGCAGAGTGCATTCCGTGCCGCTCTACAGCCTCTAAAGGTCGCGCCGCGACTGATCGGCATAGTCAAAGGCCTAGATTATTCGAATGGTGACGAGATGACGCTGTCGGTCTATGCGCCGCCTATGCCAAGCCCGGAGGTCACGCCATGAGCCGCTTCATCGAGATCGTCGAGGTCGGACCACGCGACGGCCTGCAGAATGAGAAGACCAGCCTGAGTGTGGATCAAAAGCTGGCGTTCATTGCCAAGCTGGACGCGGTGGGTGCGCGGCGGATGGAGGTGGTGTCCTTCGTCAATCCCAAGCGGGTGCCGCAGATGGCCGGGGCCGAAGAGGTGATGGCGGACTTGACCCCGAGCCGGGCGCATTCGCGGATTGGGCTGGTGCTCAACATGCGCGGCTGGGAGCGGGCAGTGGCAGCCAAGTGCGATGAGGCCAATGTGGTGGTCTGCGCCACAGACGGGTTTGGGATTCGCAACCAGGGGGCTTCGACGGTTGAGCAGATGGCAGCCTTGGCGGAGATCGCTGCAAGGCGAGACGCGGAAGGTGGGCCGCCGATCAGCGCGACATTTTCGGTGGCTTTCGGTTGCCCCTTTGACGGAGAGGTGGCGCAGGAGCATCTGGTGGCCCTGACACGTGAGGCGGCTAGCTTGAACATCGCGGAGATCGCGCTGGCCGACACCATCGGGGTGGCTGACCCTTGGACGGTGCGAGCCAGGGTGGAGGCGGTGCGCGCGGTAATCGGCGATAAGACACTCCGGCTGCACTTTCATGACACCCGCAACACCGGGCTAGCCAATGCCTACGCCGGGGTCGAGGCCGGGGTTGATGTGCTGGATGCCAGCTGCGGCGGCCTCGGCGGTTGCCCCTTCGCGCCAGACGCCACGGGCAATATCGGCACTGAGGACCTAGTCTATATGCTGGAACGGGCGGGATTTGAGACCAGCTATGACCTGGGTGGATTGATCACCACGGCCAAGTGGATGGCGGAGATCCTGGGCAAACCGCCCGCAGCCTCGGTCAGCCGGGCCGGGGTGTTTCCGGGGTAGTTTGAGCTCAAACTACCCGACCCTGCATCCGGCGCATGACTGGTCGGGCCACGGCCGTGCAGACGATGAGTGGGGAAAGCAGCCAGGCGGCGAGGCTCTGGCCGAAGGTGGCGGCGCGTTTGCGGAAGAAGCGAGCTAAGCCCACACCCTTATGGAACTCGACCCTGATCGGGCTGGCCCGGCTGGTGTGGCCGATGTGGATCACCTCGGCCTTGGGCTGAAACAGGACTTGGCCCCCGGCCTGGCGTACCCGCCAGCAGAGATCGACATCCTCCACATGCAGGAAGTAGCCCTCGTCGAAACCGTTCAAGGCATCGAAATCCTGACGCCGCATGCAGAAGCAGGCTCCGGAGATGGTGGGGATGACCGCGACGCCGTCGGGGGTGGCTTGTTTTTCCCAATGGACATCGAAGCGCGATAGGCCAGGGATGCGGCGGGCGAGGTGGCTGAGGCTCAGCAGGGCATTGACCAGGGTGATGTCGCCGCGCCGGGCACCGCGCTGTTCGCTGCGGTCGGCGTTCAGGACTCGACCACCGACAATGCAGGGCACCGGTCGTCCGGCAATCGCCTGTGCCAGCTCGCTGACGCAACCGGGCTGCAGAAAGGCGTCGGGGTTCAGGAAGACCAAGACATCGCCGGTTGCCCGGCGCGCCCCGAGATTGGCTCCTTTGGCAAAACCGACATTGCCCTGGCCGGTGACCAACACCACGCGGTTGTCACCCTCCAGCACCCCGCGCAAGCGGGCGGCCTCGGTGAACGAGGAGCCATTGTCGACAATGACCAATTCATCCACAGCAGGATCAGCCAACACGCAACGCAGGCTCTGATCCAAGGCCTCGCCGGTCATATAAACGACCACCACGACCGAGACCTTGGCGAGAGCTCTTACAGCTATAGAGTCCGGCGCGGGCTCATAGGCCACCAGCGGTGCGGCGATGCCGTTCATCCAGCCTCCTCAGCGCCGACCCCGGTCGGCGCAGCCACCGCGCCTGCAGTGCTCCGCGCAACATCGGGTGGTATGGCTTCGCTGGCAAGGGTCTTCACAGCCTCAGCCAGCGAAAGCACGGTCTGGCCGTCGGAGCCAAAGCGGCGCAGGGCGAGCTTGCCCTCCTCTGCCTCCCGGCGACCGATCACTGCAATGACCGGCGTTTTGGCTAGGCTATGCTCGCGGATCTTATAGTTGATCTTCTCATTGCGCAGGTCGAGTTCGACCCGGAGACCCTGAGCCTTGAGTGCAACAACCACTTGGCGGGCATAGTCGTCGGCGTCGGAGGTGATCGTGGCGACCACAACTTGTGTGGGTGCCAGCCAGAGCGGGAAAGCCCCGGCATAGTTCTCGATCATAACCCCCATGAACCGTTCCATGGAGCCGCAAACGGCACGGTGCAGCATGACCGGGCGTTGCTTTGAGCCGTCCTCGGCGGTGTATTCGGCGTCCAGGCGCTCGGGCAGCACATAGTCCAGTTGCAGGGTGCCGCACTGCCATGTGCGACCAATGGCGTCGCTCAAATGAAATTCGAGCTTGGGACCGTAGAAAGCTCCTTCGCCTGGGAGAGGGTCGACCGGCATGTTTACCGCCTGTCGCGCCGCCCGGTCGAGTTTGGACTCAGCGACATCCCACACCGCATCGGTGCCGAACCGCAGTTCAGGCCGCAGCGCCAGCTTGACGCTGTGTAGGTTCATGTCGAAGTCGGCATAGATGGAGTTCAATAACCTAACGAACTTGGTCGTCTCGTCCTCGATCTGGTCTTCCCGACAAAAGATGTGCGCATCGTCCTGGGTGAAGGCGCGCAGTCGCATGATCCCGTGCAGAGCCCCGGAGGGTTCATAGCGATGACAGGCCCCAAACTCAGCCATGCGCAGCGGCAGATCGCGATAGCTCTTTTGGCCGTAGTTGAAGATCTGCACGTGGCCTGGGCAATTCATCGGCTTGACGGCCAACACCTCATCTTCGGCGGTTTCGCAAGTGAACATGGCAGCGCCAAACTTGTCCCAGTGGCCAGACCGCTCCCACATCGCTCGGTCCATGATCTGAGGGGCCTTGACCTCCACATAGCCGTCCGCGTCCAGGCGGCGGCGCATATAGGCCTCGACCGTACGATAAAGGGTCCAGCCCTTGGGGTGCCAAAAGATCATGCCTTTGGCCTCTTCCTGCAGGTGGAAGAGGTCCATCGCGCGGCCGATCTTGCGGTGGTCGCGGCGCTCAGCTTCCTCGATGCGCATGAGGTGCGCTTCTAGATCGGCTTCCGAGGCCCAGGCCGTGCCATAGATTCGCTGGAGCATCGGATTGCGATGATCCCCGCGCCAATAGGCCCCGGCCAGCTTGGTCAGCTTGAAGGCCTTGCCCACATGTTTGGTGGAGGGCAGGTGCGGGCCAAGGCACAGATCCTTCCAGTCGCCCTGACGGTAGACTGTGATGGCCTCAGTCGTCGGCAGATCGGTGATGATTTCGGCCTTGTAGGCCTCACCGATTGAGGTGAAGTGGGCGATGGCTTCGTCGCGGTCCCAAACCTCGCGGACGATCTTGAGGTCGCGGTCGACGATCTCCTTCATGCGTTGCTCGATCGTTACCAGATCATCCAGGCTGAAAGGCGCATTGCGGGCGAAATCGTAATAGAAGCCATCTTCGATGGCTGGGCCGATGGTCACCTGGGTGCCGGGGAACAGTTCCTGCACCGCCTGGGCCATGACGTGACTGGCGTCGTGGCGGATGGTGTCTAGCGCCTCGGCACTGTCGCGGGTCAGGATCTCGAACTTGCCACCGCCGGGAAGCACCCGGTCCAAGTCATAGAGCGCGCCGTCCAGCTTGATCAGTAGGGCGCGTCTTTCCAGGGACTTGGCAATGGAGGCCGCGACATCACGCCCAGATACGCCGTCGTCATATTGGCGCTGCGAACCGTCAGGGAAAATCAGGTCGATCATGTTTCACATTTCCAGATCCGGGCGGACGGCTCTGAGCCCTTGCCGCGCGGTGGGGGAACCGGGTCATAGCCCGAGCCTCCCCAGGGATTACAACGACACAGTCTCCCGGCGCTAAGCCAAGAGCCGCGCCAGGGACCATGCCGGATCAGCGCTTGCGCCGCATATTCCGAACAGCTCGGAAGATAGCGACATTGGCGTCCGATCAGGGGTGATAGCGTCAGCTTATAGGCGCGAAGGGCACCTCTGACGCTGCGTTCATAAAGGGTCATGCCGGCTCGCAGACTTGGCGATCAATCGCAGCGATTAGCCTGCGGGGACTTAGGGATCAAGCCGCGCCGGCGCGGCTAGTTCGGGTGGTGGCCTGACGGGCAGCATCGACCGCCGCCTCAAACGCCAGCAGGGTTGAGGCATGTCGCGCGGGATAGTCTTTGACTAGGGCCAACATGGAGAGATCCGAGAAACGTCCGTTCGGCGGGGAACCACCGTCTTTTAGCATAGCGCGAAACTGATCCTTGGCCAACTCCAGCTCTGAAAGGCTTGCACCAAGCACATGGGCCCCAAGCACGGCCGCCGAGGCTTGGCCCAGGGCGCAGGCCTTCACGTCTTGGGCAAACGCGGAAACTACACCGTCCTTGAGATCGATATCGACCACCACGGTGCTGCCGCAGAGCTTGGCGACTTTGGTGGAAGTTCCCTGAGGATCAACCAGCCGCCCAAGGTGGCGTAGGTTGGCTGCCAGCTTCAGGAGTCTGGTTGAATAGAGCGCGTCGATCATGGCGGGGACGACAGTGCGGCGGTCTTGGCTTGCCAGGCCGCCTCGGCCCGCGCGGCCAGCGCCTCGCCCATTTGCGTGAAACCTTGGCGTATGGCGCGGCGCTTGGACTGGGCCACCGAGGGCCCTAGCCAGCCCTGAAATATTTCGCCGTTGGAAATAATGCAATTTGTAGGGCCTAGGACCTCGATCTCAATGAACCGGACGGTGCGGATGAGACCGCGCATCAGGCTGAGCTTCCAATGGATCTGATCATTGGGCACCCAATCGACGATCTCCGGCTGGATGGTCTGAGGCGGTTCCCCCGGGAGGGCGAGCGTCAGGGTCAGGGTTTGACCGATGCGCAAGACACCCTCGGCCTTGGGATAGAGTGGGTTCCATTCGGCCCACCGAGGGATATCGGCCATGATCTCCCAGATCACCTCGGCTGGAGCCTGAACGCCAATCCGGTGTTCGATCTTGGGCGGGCCTGATCCGGCCTGGCCCTTGCCGAAGGTGAAGCCGGCGGCGGGTGTAAACATGGCGGGGGGTTTTATCGCCATCTACCCACCCTCCTTGATCCGCCAAGTGGCACCTGTGGGATTGTCCATCACCTCGACTTTGAGCGCGGTGAGTTCAGCGCGGATGCGGTCTGCGGCTGCAAAGTCCTTGGTGGCACGCGCGGTGACCCGATCGGCGATCAGGCCATCGATCTTGGCGCGTAGGCCATCATCGACCCCGCCTTGGAACCAGGCCTCAGGATCGCCAAACAGGAAGCCCATCAGATTGGCTGAGGCCAAAAGCTCTCCCTTGGCATACTCGCGGTCTTCGCCTTTGGCGGTCTCCAGGGCTGTGGCCATAGCAAACAACTCGGCCATGGCGGCGGGGGTATTCAGGTCATCGTCCAGGGCTTCCAGAAACTCAACTGATGGCCCCGTCGATTCAGCGACCACATCGCCGGCCCGGCGAAGGGCTCCATAGAGGCGGTCCAGCGCCTTTTTCGACTGTTCGATCAGGTCGCCGGTCCACTCCAGGGGCGCACGATAGTGGCCCACCAACAGCGCCCAGCGCAGAGCCTCGCCGGGGGCCCGTTTCACTAGGTCTTGGGCCAGGGCGACATTGCCCAAGCTCTTGGACATCTTCTCGTCGCCGAAGTTCAGAAACCCATTGTGCAGCCAGTAGTTCGAATAGCCAACGTTGCGATCGCCGTGGGCGCAGATGCCCTGGGCCATCTCGTTCTCATGGTGTGGAAACAGCAGGTCGATGCCACCGCCGTGGATGTCGATGGGCAGGCCCAGACTCTGCTCAATCATCGCGGAGCACTCGATGTGCCATCCGGGACGACCTGGTCCCCAGGGACTGTCCCAGACCGGTTCACCAGGCTTGGAGGGTTTCCACAACACGAAGTCGGCGGCGTGCTGCTTGTAGGGAGCCACATCTACCCGCGCCCCGGCGATCATATCGTCCATGGGATGGCGCGAGAGCTTGCCGTAGTCGCCATAGGCCTGGGTATTGAAGAGCACGTGACCCTCAGCGGCATAGGCCGAGTTGTTATGAACAAGCCGGGCAATCATCGCGATGATCGCCTCCATGGTCTGCGTCACCCGCGGTTGGAAAGTGGGTGGCAAGGCACCCAGCGATGCCATATCGGCGTTGTAGGCCGCCAGATATCGATCGGTGATGGTGGCGATCGGCACGCCCTCTGTCGCGGCCTTCTGATTGATCTTGTCATCCACGTCGGTGACGTTGGCGGCATAGATCACAGCGTTTTCGCCGTAGGCGCGGCGCAAAACGCGGAACAGCAGGTCGAACACCACGACCGGCCGAAAATTGCCGATATGGCTGAAATTATAGACCGTCGGCCCGCAGACATACATCGTCACCCGCTTCGGATCGGCGGGAACGAAGGGTCGCTTGGCGCGGGCCATGGTGTCGTAAAGGCTGAGACTCATGAATTCTTTTACAATCTAACGCTGGGTAACCGCTTGCCGGGAAAGGCCTTGGCCCCATATACAGTTCCGTAGGCCAAGAGACTACGGGGGATAACACCCCACTTGCGCCATTGCTTAGGGAAGCCACGCGTCATGTCTGGGACCTTCGTCTCAGCCGCAACTCAGCCCTGGAAAGACCGCTCATTTCATCATGGATGCTCCTAGCCGCGACCGAACCCTCGTCGGAACCCCTGGCGTTGAACTTGAAGCCGTGAAGCGCCCGACCCGCGAAGAAGCGATGGCGGCGGTGCGCACGCTGATTGCTTGGGCCGGAGATGATCCGCGCCGCGAAGGCGTCATCGACACGCCCAAGCGGGTGGTGGATGCTTACGGCGAATGGTTCGAGGGCTATAATCTCGACCCCGCCAAGGAACTCAGCCGCACCTTTGAGGACGTGCAGGGCTATGACGACATCGTCATGCTGCGCGAGATCGAGGTGGAGAGCCATTGTGAGCACCACATGGCTCCGTTCCTCGGCAAGGCCTATGTGGCCTATATGCCCACCAACCGGGTGGTAGGGATTTCC
>JANLPK010000210.1:0-49700 GCA_031367205.1 Alphaproteobacteria bacterium | reverse complement strand
GAACGAGGCGCTCTACCAACTGAGCTACGGCCCCAGGAGGCGCGGAATAAGCGTTTTCAGTAGGCCCCTGTCAAGTCAGGGAATCTTCGAGCCCTTGCCAGAACAGCAGCGCGCGCTCTAAAGCGTGCTCATGGGTAGCTTTATTCTCTTTGTCGTCAGCGGGCTTCTGTCCGCTCTGATCTGGGCCATCATCATTAGCGCGGTGATGTCATGGTTGGTCGCCTTTGACGTGATCAACTTGCGCAACCCCTTCGTGGCCAATGTCGCGCGGTTCTTGGACGCGGTGACGCGCCCCATCCTTCGGCCAATTCAGAGGTTCATCCCGCCCCTAGGCGGCGTGGACATCACCCCGATCATCGCCCTGTTGGTTATCCAGGGCGCGCAGCATTATCTGCTACCGATCCTCTTTCGGCCCCTGATCGCCATATCCGGCTAAAGGCTCTAGTTGTTGTAGGCCCGCTCCCCGTGGGCCGAGAGGTCCATGCCGTCGTCGATGGCTTCATCACTGGCGCGCAGACCCACGGTGCGGCGCACGACGAACACCAGGACCAGGGTCGCAATCGCCGACCAAGCGCAAACCGCCGCCACGCCGATGATCTGGGTAAGCGCTTGGCCACCCATATCTACGCCCTCGGCATAGCCGATCCCGCCAAACACCGGGCTGGCCAAGACTGCTACCAAAATGGTGCCAAGGATCCCACCGACCCCGTGAACGGCGAAGACATCCAGGCTGTCGTCGATCTTCAGACGAGACTTCACCACATCCACCGCTTGATAGCAGATCAGGCTGCCCGCCGCACCCAGCGCCATGCCGCCCAGCGGCCCGACAAAGCCGGAGGCCGGTGTCACCGTCGCCAAGCCCGCAACAACACCCGTCACCAAACCGACCATGCTGGAACGCTTGAATCGGATGCGCTCGATCAGGGCCCAAACCAGCCCCGCCGTCGCCGCCGCCATGTGGGTGGCCACTAAGGCCGAGCCCGCATCCCCATTGGCCGCCAGCGCGCTACCCGCGTTGAATCCGTACCACCCGACCCACAGCATGCCTGCGCCCATCATCGTCATGCCTGGATTGTGCGGCGGTGACAGATCGCGGGGATAGCCGTCGCGCGGGCCAAGCCGCCAGGCGATCAACAACGCTGAGACCCCCGCCGTGGCATGCACCACCAAGCCCCCGGCATAGTCCATGACGTGGCGAGCCTGTAGCCATCCCCCGCCCCAAACCCAGTGGCAGACCGGCGCGTAGACCACCAGGAGCCACATGCCCGAGAAGAGCATCACCGCGCTGAACTTGATGCGCTCAACGAAGGCCCCGATGATCAAAGCCGGGGTGATGATCGCAAAAGCCATTTGGAAGGCAAAGAACACGCCTTCAGGCAACGTGCCGACGAGGCTGGCTCGTTGGACGCTCAACAGGCCAAGCTTAGCCAGATCGCCCAATAGGGGAGCCGCTCCAGAGAAGGCCAAGCTATAGCCGCCCAACAGCCATAGAACAGACACCAAACATGCAATGGACATACAATGCATCATCACCGAAAGGACGTTCTTCGTGCGCACCAGTCCGGCGTAAAACAGCGCCAATCCTGGCAAGGTCATGAACAGCACCAAGGCCGTCGATGCCAGGATCCAGGCGGTGTCACCATGGTCCAGCGTCGGCACTGCAGCCTGCGCCCTCGCCGTCCCAGCCCAGCAAACAAAGGCACCAGATAGGCCAAGCGGCCACAGTTTCAACCTAGCCAAGATTTGACCTCCCCTAGTTCCGGCGCTTCGCCGGTCTCTTGCGGTAATGGCTACAGGATCACTTGCCGCATTGGCAGGCAAAAAATGCGGGACATGATGGTTTTCTGAGCATTGAGCCCCAAGCCGCGACCGCTTCATGCAGCATTAGAATGTGATCGAGCCAGCGCGGGCTGGAAGAGCTCTTCGACGGCCCGGACTATATCGCAAGCCGACTCAAACCGTGAGATCGACTAGGTTAGCGATGATAGACTTGCGGCTCGATCTCAGCCGTCTCAAACTGCTATCCATGCCGACTCGCCAGGATGTCGCTGATCTCATAGTGCGTGCGCGCCGGGTCGTCGCATTCACCGGTGCAGGCATCTCTACCGAATCCGGCATTCCAGATTTTCGATCTCCCGGTGGCGTCTGGAGTCAGATGAAGCCGATCAGCTTTCAAGAATTTGTGGGTGATATCGAGCGCCGGCGCGAGGCTTGGGACCGGGTCTTCTCCGGCCGAGCGGGGTGGACGGGTCGTGAGCCGAATGCGGGGCACAGGGCGTTAGGGCGCTTGGCGAACCTCGGAAGTGTGATCACCCAGAATGTCGATAACCTCCATCAAGCCGCAGGCCTTGCGTCACATGACGTGATCGAACTGCACGGCAATGCCGGCTACGCTAACTGCCTCGTCTGCGTCAGACGCTATGAATTTGCGGACTTGCAGGACGCCTTCCTGAAGACCAGGGAGCCGCCGGTTTGTGTGGATTGCGGCGGCTTAGTGAAGTCGGCAACAATATCCTTTGGTCAGCAGATGCCGGCCGGTCGCATGGCACAAGCCGAGGCTCAAACCCTAAATTGCGACCTCTTTCTGGTTTTGGGTAGCTCGCTTGTGGTCTATCCGGCCGCCGAATTCCCGCGACTTGCGAAACGCAACGGTGCCGCACTGGTGATCATCAATCGCGAGCCGACCGACCAGGACCAATATGCCGATTTGGTCTTGCACGATGAACTTGGCCCCGCTTTGAGCGAGATTATCGACTGATTCTTGGTATTTTCTCACCTTGGGGGCTTCGCAACTGCTCTCAAAGACACTATGTGGCTTCGCCATGATCCATCCTAAGAACTCCACCTTCAATGATCGCCAGGCGGCTTCCGTCGCCGCCAAGAAAGCTCTGCTCGCCAAACTGAAGCCGAAAGCGGCGGTAATTGATCCACACATTGAGCAACGGAAGGCTGAGCGAGAGCTTGAGCTGGAAATTCTCCGCGAAGAGCGACGCAAGGAGCGCGATGTCCGACGTGTTGCTTCCGCCGCAGCAGAAGCCATCCGACGCGAAGAAGAGTTGATTGATATGGAAGCCCGTGAACTCGCCCTGCGCGCCGATCAAAAAGCCGCGCGAGACGCGCGCTACGCAGCGCGGAAGCAGCGTCGGAAATAACTTCGCCTTCGCGACTGCTTAATAAGTTTCACTGTTTATGCGTTCAAGCCCTGCCTAGTATACTGGGCAATGCGCATCTTGACCTCTGACACCCTTGACGGGGGCCACGCAATACGTGGCTTTGGGAAACGAAACAATGAAACTCAAATTCACGCAGACCCTCGCGCCGTTCGCTTGTTTAGCACTGGTGGCGTGTAGCGTTCCCGGCCTTGCTGGTAGCAAAAAGGCCCCGACGGGTCAGGTTGTGGCGACTGTCGGCGGGGAAGAGATCACGCTAACTGAGGTAAGGGCCGAAATGGCCGGAGCTGCGCCACCGCAAAACCCCCAGGCTGCAAAGGCGATGCAGGAAAATGCCATCCAGCAAATCATCATCCGCAAGTTAATGGCCCAGGCCGCCGAGAAGCAGGGCCTCGGGAAATCTCCCGAGTTTGCCGTTCAGAAGGCGCGAGCCAATCAGGCTCTCCTTGCTCAAGCCCTTCAGAAGCAACTCGCATCCAGTGTCGCCGCGCCCTCACGATCAGAGGCTGAGGCTTTCGTGGCATCTCACCCTGGCATGTTCGCCAACCGTAAGATCATGAATGTTGATCAAATCCGGATGCCGATGCCGGCCAACCCTGCGGATCTGAAGGACCTCGAGCCGCTGCACACGCTCACGGAGATCGAAGCCCTATTGACCAGCAAGGGCATCTCCTACCAGCGCGCAGCAAGCGTGTTGGATACAGCGGGCGCAGATCCCAACATGATCGCGCAGTTGGACAAACTTCCACCTGGCGAACCTTTCATCTTGCCGGCGGGCAATATGCTGCTGATCAACGATATCCGGGAAACCAAGTCGGCACCTTTCATCGGAGATGCTGCCAACAACTACGCAATGGGCTTGGTTCGGAATCAGAAGCTCCAAGAAACGGTCAGCAAGGGCGTGGAGAACCTCGTCAAGGTGAATGCGGACAAGATCCAATACAATGCCGCCTTCAAGCCCGCACATCCGCTCAATGCGCCGCCACCAGCCAAACCCCCCGCGCCGCCAACCAAGCCTTGATCGCATATGGGGTCGGGGATTGTGGTGCCGCTTAGGTGACTCGAACACCTGACCCCATCATTACGAATGATGTGCTCTACCAGCTGAGCTAAAGCGGCCTGGAATGCAATTCGCTTCCGGAGGCGAGCTACTTAGCGAGTCTCGACGCTCTCGCCAAGCGGCGTCGCGCCAAAGGTGGCCTGTCTCGAGGCGGTGACATCGCTGAACTGAGGTCTCCATCATCTTCGTAGGCACCTTCGTCTATTGCAAATGGTGCCAACAAGCCGTCTTGAGGCATGAACGGGGCTTGATCCGCATAGGAAATCGGCAGGTCCGGAAGCTCGCTTAGGCCCAGCTCACGTCGTTCATGCCGGGGATGGGTAAGCTCCCCAGTTTCCGCAAAGCTTGTCACTAATCGTGCCCAATCAGACGGCAGGTATGAAAATGCCCGACCCTCAGGATCCAAATCTGACCAATCGGCCTCGCTCGGAGCGCCGACGCCCCGGGCCAGCCACATTCGGGCTTCGTCAGGCTGGCCCGCCGCAAAAGCCGCGCGCGCGATAAGGCCGCAGATTCGGGCCGTTGGCGGCTCTGAACTCAGGTCCTTGGCCAGACTCCATGCCTTGGCACCCTCGCTGCCGATCAATGCGGCCTCAACCCGGAGAATGCGGCTCTCGCGCGCTGTGCGATTCAAGTCCGCAAGGTCCATAAGCCGCCCAGCGCGCTGCTTGGGAGTCTCATCGGTTCGCAAGTCACGATAGGCCAACCAAAGGGCCGGATGAGGTGCAACCTTCCAAGCCGTTTCGACAATTTGAGCCGCCCGCGCCACCTTGCCGTCTGCCGCCAACAAGCGCGTCGCCATGACAACGCCTGGGGCAAAGCCCGGTTGAAGCTTTGCGGCGTCAAGCGCAAACTCAACGGCCTGGGCTCGACCCTTGGGTTGATCGGCAAGTTCCAACTGAGCTGCTGACGCTGCCAACAGTGCTGCGCGGCCGCGTTCGGCTACAATGGGCGACACAATCTTTCGATCCAGGGCACCTTTGAGAAGGGCCCGTGCCGCCTGCCAGTCGCCATCCTCTAGCCGCGCCTCCAGCAGGGCGCGCCAAGCCCAAAGCGCTGTTCTGGCTTGACCATAGGCCTGTTCAGCATGATCGAGCGCCGCTGCGCGGTCTCCCTGACTATGCGCCATCAACATCAACCCGCGATGCCCGGCCAAACGCATATCTGGGAAACTCAGCATTGCCGAATAGGCTGCGTGAGACGCTGCGGTATCTCCACCGGCCTCGGCGGCTTGAGCTGCGAGCACCCGAACCAAACCCGGCAAGTCCTGCGCAAGCTCAGCGGCCTTGGCGGCCAATCGCTTGGCCTCAAGGCCATCCCCGGCTGCCGCAGCCAGAAACCCCCGAGTCAGAACGTCGTTTGCTTGCCGTCGACGCGCCTCGGCCCTGGATCGGGCCGCACGCCGGGGGGCCTCAATGACCCAGAGCAGCAGACGCAAGACTATGACGGCAAGCAGAGCGGTAAGTAGGGTCAAAAGAATGAGCGTCGTCGCGGTCATATCCGCTCGCCATCCCAGCCATTCAATGCTCGCCTGACCCGCCTCATGGCTTGCTGCAAGCACGGCGAGCCCAATTGCAACGACGAACAGAAAGGCCATAAAGACGCGAATCATTGGACGCTTCCAGGGATATGACTGACATCCTGGAGCGCTCGGCCCTGGAGCGCGGCCACGCGACGATCAATCTCGGTTCTCGCCCGTGCGCGAGATAGCCAGGGCTCCAGGGCCGATCGCGCTCTTGAATCCAGCACCTCAAGGGCATGAAGGGCTTCCTCAACATTCCCGTCCTTAAGTCCGCTCTCGGCGCGAGCTAAGGCTGCGTCAAGGCCATTGCCGTTTAGATCGTCAATGCGGCGAACTGTCACGAGCCTAAGGAATAACGCTCGAATCCGGCTCCATACATTGGCGCCGGGGCCCGCCGCCCGCGCTGCGGCCACGGCCTTCGACGCGTAGCTGGGGAACTCTTGGGCCAGAGCCGTGGGGCTCGGCGCGCCGACACTCGCAAGATCACGCAAAGCCGCAATGTCAGGGTTTCCTGGCGCCATGGCGTCCAGACGGACCCAATCGGCCCGGAATGGTCGCGTCGTGCGCCCGCTTTGCAACAACTGCGCTGCGGTTAGCGCCTGTCGGGCGGTAACGGTAACGTGCAGCTGGTCAGGACTTACGGGCACAATCGGTGTTGCATCCGGAACCGGCGGAAAGGAACCACCGATCAATCTTTTGGCCGTGTTGAGACCGAAGGGTTTGTCGTGGTTTTGCGACTTCGGAAGCAGCCTCGGCGCATAGACAGCGATGGCGGCGCCCGCCGCAACGCACAGGATCGCAAATGCGATCGATACCCAGAACCTAAAGCCAAGCAACCGCTGGGGCGGCTGGGATGTCTCTGGGTCGGTGGGCGTGGGGGTGACGGTCATGGGATGCGGTCAATAAGATTTAGCAGAGCTGCCTCCAGAGGGAAGGGGGCGAACGTCTTGTAGGCTAGTTTCGTCCGCGAGAGCGGTGCCAAGACCGCTTTGGACAGTCCCAAGGCAATAAGGGCCGGTGCCGGTGCCCGCCTTAACAGCTTGGCCAGGGCGGTCGCCGCCTTGGGCGAGTGCAACAAGGTAACCTGGGCACCGGACACTATTTCCAGGAATTCGGCAGAAATCCTGGTGGCCAACGTATCGTATAGATCCAACCGCCGCGCCCGGACACCTCTGGCACCCAAGTCTCCCACCAAATCTCCCGCCGGCTCAACCGCGCCCGGATGAAGAATCGCACCGTCGGACTTCGTATGCCGCGAAGCGATGCCGGCAGCCAGGGCCCGCACATCTCCATCGGCCGAAAGCACCTGGGCAAAACCTTCGGCCCGAGCCGCTGCTGCCGTCGATGCGCCGACCGCAAAGACCTTCAGGTCTCGAGCCGGGGAAAGTGCGCAGAAGGCTCTAACGCCATTTGCGCTGGTGAAGGCTAGTCCACCCACATCGGAGAGGTCCAGTGCCGAGGAATCGAGGGGTCGAACCTCCAACAGAGGCGCGACGATGGCATTGTGGCCGAGCGCCTTGACCCGCTTGGCGGTCGCATCAGCACCGGGCTGGGCGCGCGTAATCCAAATTGTCTTGGCCGTCGGGTTCATAAGCGCTCGGCACGTGCTGAAATTCCTACCTTTGACCTGTTTTGTGTTCAACGAAACCGGATTCAACCTCCACCACAAGCCAGCCGGCGCGATCCGATCCGGTTGCGCCGCGGCCACATGCCCGCTACCCCCACAGAAGCGCTATTCCCCGAAGGACACTCGGACAGTCCCAGCATGAATTCACTGACCGTCCTTGGCATCGAAACCAGCTGCGACGAGACAGCGGCAGCTGTCGTGCGCCGCCGGAGCGATGGTCAGGTGGAGGTCTTGTCGTCGACCATCGCGTCGCAAATTGTAGAGCACGCGCCATATGGCGGCGTGGTGCCTGAGATTGCAGCTAGAGCACATGTTGAATCCATTGATGCCGTCGTTGCACAGGCACTTGATGCAGCTTCCATGACTTATGGCGACCTCTCGGGCGTGGCGGCGACGGCTGGTCCTGGGCTTGTCGGGGGCGTCATGGTGGGTCTAGCCTTTGGCAAGGCTGTCGCCTTGGCGCGAGGACTACCCTTGATCGCTGTGAATCACTTGGAGGGCCACGCGCTTTCCGCCCGGCTTGGCGTCGATGTCCCCTATCCTTTCCTGTTACTGTTGGTCTCCGGCGGTCATTGCCAGTTGTTGGCTGTTGAGGGGGTCGGCGCTTGTCGGCGTCTTGGGACAACCATCGACGACGCGGCTGGAGAGGCTTTTGACAAGATCGCCAAGAGCCTGGGTTTGCCCTATCCCGGCGGCCCAGCGCTCGAGCGAATGGCGATCGGTGGTGACCCATCAGCCTTTGCACTGCCCCGCGCGCTCCTCGGCCGAAGCGGTTGTGACTTTTCCTTTTCGGGCCTGAAGACTGCTGCGGCCCGCCTAGCGGACACCGCGACCACGGAGACCCAGCGGCGCGACCTAGCGGCTTGTGCTCAAGCCGCGATCACCCGCCAGTTGGTGGATCGCACCGAACGAGCAATGAAGTCTTACGCTGCGCGATATGGCGCGCTGGGACTTAGATTCGTGGTAGCCGGGGGTGTTGCGGCCAACCGCGCCGTGCGAGACGGCCTGGCCCTTTCAGCAATCCGGCACGGCTTCAGTTTCGACGCCCCGCCCTTAGTCTATTGCACCGACAATGCCGCCATGATTGCTCTAGCGGGAGCTGAGCGACTGGCGTTAGGCTTGACCGATACGCTCGATGCGCCCGCTCGTCCGCGATGGCCGCTGGACCATGTGGCTGCCAGCGCCAACCCGACCCATCCGGCGGGCCGCAAGGGGGCCAAGGCGTGACGACAGGATTTGGGACGGTGGGGGTAATCGGGGCTGGTGCCTGGGGTACGGCGCTCGCTCAGGTCTGTGCTCGGGTCGGCGCGAAGGTCTTGCTCTATGCTCGTGAACCCGAAGTGGTCGCCTCGATTGAGGTCGCCAGGGAGAACACAACCTTCCTACCTGGGATAAAACTCGATCCGGCGATCATCGCGTCGCGAAGTTTAGAGGACCTATCGACCAGCGACTTGATCCTGAACGTGACGCCTTCGCAGTATCTAAGGGCTAGCTTGATCGAGTTCGCACCTTATTGGCGACAGAGAGTGCCGATTGTCCTGTGCGCCAAGGGCATCGAGCAATCCACCTTGAAGCTCATGACAACCGTGCTTGCAGAGACCCTTCCTAAGGCTCCGGCTGCCGTACTGTCCGGACCGAGTTTTGCCGGTGAAGTGGCACGTGGCTTGCCAACGGCCGTGACCCTGGCCTGCCCCGATCACGAACTTGGTCTGCGCATTGTCCAGAGTCTGGCGACATCAAGTTTCCGCCCCTATTTGGCGACCGACATGATCGGTGCTGAGGTGGGTGGTTCGGTCAAGAACGTGTTGGCTATTGCCTGCGGCATCGTCGAGGGTCGCGGTCTGGGCCGCAGTGCCCATGCGGCGCTTATCACCCGTGGGTTCGCAGAACTCAGCCGGCTGGCCGTGGCGTTGGGCGGCGAAGCTGAGACGGTGGCGGGTCTCTGCGGATTAGGAGACTTGGTTTTGACCTGTTCCAGCTCCCAATCGCGGAACATGAGCGTCGGACTGGCCCTCGGTAGGGGCGAGAGTCTGGTCCAGTCCCTCGCTGGGAAATCCTCGGTGGCGGAGGGCGTGGCATCAGCCCCGGCTGTAGCGCAATTGGCGCTAAAGCTGCACATCGAGATGCCGATCTGTGCCGCCGTGGCCGACATATTGGCCGGGCGTGAGGAGATTGACACGGCGATTGCCGATCTGCTCTCGCGGCCCCTTCGTTCTGAGCATTGAGGAACCAATTCGATGGCGCTTTTTGTCCTGATCAACAACGACAAACCTAATGGCCTTGCCCTCCGGATGGCCACGCGGGCGGCGCACCTTGCCTATGTTGGTGGCTTTGGAGACCAGGTAAAACTGGGAGGGCCCGTGCTCGACGACAACGGCGATATGGCTGGCAGCGTGATCTTATTCGAGGCCGAGACCATCGAGGAGGCCCGGAATTTCAGCGCCAACGACCCCTACATGAAGGCGGGTTTATTCGTCCAGTCCCAGGTGCTAGCCTTTCGAATGTCTGTTCAGAACCTTGTGTGACCCAACCCGAACTCAACAATCCCGCGCGGCCCGTGGCTGACGTCAGGCTTTGTGCGCTGGAAGAATTGCCCGATCCTGGTGCCAAGGGGTTTCGATTCCGACAGGACCGATCCCTATTTGCCGGCTTCTTGGTCCGGCAGGGTGAGTCTGTCTCGGGCTATGTGGACAGCTGCCCCCACAATGGATGGCCGCTTGCGCTTATGGATGATCGCTATCTGACAAGGGACGGCCAGCGAGTTATTTGTGCCGCTCATGGCGCTATGTTCCGCCCGCACGACGGGATTTGCGTTGCCGGGCCCTGCATAGACGAGCGGCTGGCACCCTGGCCGGTGGTCGTGCGCGACGGCGAGGTCTTTACGGCCTGACCTCGTTCGAAAAGTCCGTGACGTCAATCAATAGACTGTCTGCAGCTTGACGCACCAACTCGCCGCCCTTCTCTGGGGAGGCTTGGGCCGGATCGGACCCCATTCTCCCGTCTGCAAACCGGGCTCGAAAATCCATAGCCTCGCGGATTGGACCGGTGGGCGCAATTTGCGGCGAATAGGCGACATGCTTGATGGCGTCGGGAAAGGCCCACTGTGTTACCGCAATCTCAGAAGGTGTCGCATGGCTGCCGTGACCCGTGGGGAATTGACGACCAGCCAGACCCATCACCCCCTTAAGGTCCCACCAATTCTTGAGCTTCAGCGAAAATCCGCGCGCGCGCCCGCTGAAGCTGGCTTCGGCATAGAGTTCAGAGAAGGCCGCCTCAATCGTCGCGACATTGCCCCCGTGACCGTTCAAGAAATAGATCTTCTCAAAACCGTGACCGGCGAGTGACCGGGTCCAGTCGCCGATTGCAGCAATGAAGGTCGAAGGGCGCAGGGATATGGTTCCCGGAAAACCCAGGTGATGCTGGGCCATCCCAATATTGAAGGTGGGCCCCACCAGAATGTCGCCGGTTTTCTGGGCCTCATGAGCGATGATCTCCGGACAGAGCCAGTCGGTACCCAGCAGCCCGGTTGGGCCGTGCTGCTCGTTCGAGCCTATTGGGATAACGATAGTCTTGGAGCGGACGAGAAACGCCTCGGTTTCTTGCCATGTGGAGAGATGGAGCAGCATGTAAGGATTCCCGGATTGCCCGATGGTCTTACCAGCTTGGTGCGAGATCAAAAGGCCTTGTCGGTATTCCGATTTCCGGGTGATGATCGAACGGCCATCACGCAGCAACGGACCAACACAATGCGGCAGCTTGCTCCAATTCTACTCCTTTTTATGATCGGCACCACCGCCGCGGCGGCTGAACCTCCACCCCCGACTACGGTAGAGGCTGTCACAGTGATTGGGACACCCCCGCCGCCCGAAGATCCGGTGATTTGTCGTCAGACTGCGGAGACCGGCTCGCGCATCCCTGGTCGCAAGATTTGCCACAAGAAGAGCGAATGGGCCGCCATGTCCAAGCCGCGGAATAGGGCGGTGAACGAGGTAAAGGTCGAGGGCTGTCCTTCGTGCGAGCAGCAGGAATACCCCCTGCCGCCGTCAAACTAGTTGTTGGAGCTAGGATCTGATGGACGCGATAGGGCCAGATATCCCAAGATTGCCCAGCTAAGCCTTTGCTCCAAACCCAGGGTGTCTTTTCGATCCAGCGCCGCATCGATGAGACCGCGCGCTAGGCCCATGATATCCCACGCCGCCTGAGATCCACCGAGATTTCGACCCGCCAGAAACCGTTCGATCAACACGCCGGTTCGCGCGCTGGCCTCGCCGACTTCCGCGTCAAGACCAAGGCGCTGCTCCTCCAAGTCGAGGATCCGCGACAAGCCCGGTCGGCTCGCCTGATGCCGGACGGCTGCCCCAGCGAGTCGCGCTACCGCCGTGGTAAGCCCAAGGCTGGCGATCTCACCCAGGGTTTGATCCAGCGCGACATGGAAGGCCTCAGCCTCCCGGGAGATCAGAGCGACCAGGATCGCATCCTTGCTTGGGAAGTACTGATAGAGCGATCCCACACTCACCCCCGCCTTCGACGCGATGGCATTGGTGTTGAGGCCAACCAATCCCTCCGCCTCCAGAATGCGAGCCGCGGCCTCTATGACAGCTGCGACTGTGACGGCAGCCCGGGCTTGGCGCGGGACTTTTCGGGGTTGCGTGCTTCTCAGGGTCGTCATTTGAAGGTGAGTTTCGATTGTGAATAAAGACTCATATTATGGGCATGTCATTTTCAAACAAGGAAATCTCATGGGCGATCCTGTGTTCACCTTTTTCATGTCGCTGCGGTCTCAACCGGCTTGGCTGGCCCTGTCTCGACAACAGCGCAGCGACTATCTTGACGCCTCTGTGCGCCCGCACCTGGCGAGGTACGCTCAGGTGAAACTCCGCTTCTACGACGCCGAAGCCTTTACGGGGCGATGCACCGATGTGGCCGTGTTCGAGACTGCCGACCTGCGCGCCTACTACTTCCTCATTGACGCCTTGCGTGACGAAGCTTTCTTCGGACTGCCCTATTTCGACGTGCTCGATATCATCCCAGCGGTTGAGAATGCCTATCAGGAGTATGATCAAGAGATGGGTGTGTCATAGTTGGCGTTCTCAGATGCTGACTACTCCTTGGCCAATTCCTCATTGGAACCATTGCGCCAACCCACCCTCTCCGCATAACTCCCTTCTGAAGTCAAAGAGGAGTGCGCGCCGTGAGCGAGAGTGAGATTTTCCCGGTGCCGGAGGCCTGGGCCAAGAAGACCCACATGGATGCGCGGGCCTATGATGCCGCACTGGTTCGGGTGGAGGCTGATCCGGAAGGCTACTGGCGCGACGTCGCTCGTCGGCTGGATTGGATCAAAAACCCAACTCAGATCAAAGACACTTCCTTTCACAAACACCCTTTCCATATCCGCTGGTATGCTGACGGCGTGTTGAACGTTTCAGTCAATTGCTTAGACCGGCACCTTACAGCCCGTGGCGATCAGGTCGCGATCATTTGGGAAAGCGATGAGGGCGACATAAATAGCAGCCTCACCTACCGTGAGCTGCACACCGAGACCTGCCGAATGGCCAATGTGCTGAAGGCCAAGGGTGTAAAGAAGGGCGACCGCGTCACCATTTACCTGCCGATGATTCCCCAGGCAGCGATTGCCATGCTGGCCTGCGCCCGAATCGGAGCGATCCATTCTGTGATCTTCGGCGGTTTCTCACCAGACAGCATTTCCGGTCGAATCCAGGATTGCGACTCTCGTATTGTCATCACCGCTGACGAGGGTTTGCGGGGCGGCAAAGTCGTGCCCCTGAAGCGCAATGTCGATGAGGCGTTGAAGAGCTGCCCAGACGTTACCGATGTTATCGTGGTGCGGCGCACCCAGGCCGATGTGCCCATGGTGGAAGGTCGTGACGCTTATTTCTCTGACCTTAAGACCACCGTCTCGGACATCTGCGATCCCGAGCCGATGAACGCCGAGGACCCGCTGTTTATCCTCTATACGTCCGGCTCCACCGGAAAGCCCAAGGGCGTGCTTCACACGACGGGCGGTTATCTGACCTGGGCGGCACATACTCACGAGCTGGTTTTCGACTATCGTCCCGGCGAAGTGTTCTGGTGCACAGCTGATGTGGGCTGGGTGACCGGGCACAGCTACGTCGTCTACGGGCCGCTGGCGAATGCTGCGACCAGCGTTATGTTCGAGGGCGTCCCCAACTATCCGACCAACTCCCGGTTCTGGGAGGTGATCGACAAACACCAAGTGGAGATCTTTTACACAGCACCGACGGCTATTCGTGCGCTGATGCGGGATGGTGATGCGCCGGTTACCCGCACGTCGCGCAAGTCCCTTCGCCTATTGGGAACGGTGGGGGAGCCCATCAATCCGGAGGCGTGGCTCTGGTATCATCGCGTGGTGGGTGAGGGGCGCTGTCCGATCGTCGACACTTACTGGCAAACCGAGACAGGGGCGTGCCTGGCCACCCCACTCCCAGGTGCCACACCCCTGAAGCCCGGCTCCTGCGCCAAGCCCTTGCCCGGTGTGAAGTTTGAATTGGTGGATGTAGAGGGGAAGACCCTTCACGGTGCGGCGAGCGGAAATCTCTGCATCACCGACTCTTGGCCCGGTCAGATGCGAACCGTCTACGGGGATCACGAGCGTTTCTTCAACACCTATTTCGCCGCCTATGCCGGCAAGTACTTTACGGGTGACGGCTGCCGACGTGATGAGGACGGCTACTACTGGATTACAGGGCGCGTCGATGACGTGATCAATGTGTCAGGGCACCGACTGGGGACCGCCGAGATCGAGAGCGCGCTGGTAGGCAACGAAAATGTCGCCGAAGCCGCCGTTGTCGGTTACCCCCACGATATTAAGGGCCAAGGCATCTATTGCTTCGTTACCTTGAAGGCCGACGTTATGCCCACCGACATCCTCCAGGCCGAGCTCAAAGGATGGGTGCGCCGTGAGATCGGACCCTTCGCGGCCCCCGACGTGGTGCAGTTCGCGCCGAGCCTGCCGAAGACCCGATCCGGCAAGATCATGCGGCGGATTTTGCGGAAGATCGCCGAAAACGATCTCTCCAACCTTGGCGACATTACCACTCTGGCTGACCCATCCGTCGTTGATGACTTGGTTCAAAACCGAATTGGTTGAGGTGACACCGTGCGGTTAACCCTGACCCTGCTAGGTCTTGGTCTGGCCTTGTTCAGCCGTACCGCCCAGGCATGGTCGCCAAACCCGGATCAGGCCAAGACGCTGAAGCGCGGCGATCTGGTCCTGGTGGTGAAGTCGGCGCCCGACCACGTTTCCGGCGCGATCCAGGCCGGCATTGAGATTGCTGCAACCCCTGACGTGGTCTGGGCGGTGCTGGTCGATTGCAATTTGGCAACGCGAATGGTGCCCAATCTCAACTCCTGCCGCATTCTCGAACGCGACCCTCAGGGGCGATTTGACATTCGCGAGCACGTTTCGAAGCCCATCTTGTTCTTCCCGCCGATCCGCAATGTCTTCCGGTCTGACTATGACCCACCCCACGGCATTTCTATTCATCAATCCGGCGGAGATTTCCCGGTTCTGGAGGGCCAGTGGCTACTGATACCCCTGAACCACGGCACCGGAACCCGAGCGCTGTACGAAGGTCGAGCCGCAGCGCCCTTTGCGGCGCCGGGTCCAATTGTGCGCCTGGTATTGCGCGACCAGATGGCAGAAGGCCTTGCAGCGCTGCGCCGGGAATCCTTGGCTCGCAATAGCAGACCTATTCCATGACCTCGGATATTCCAACGGCCCTACGCTTGGCGATAGACCGTCTCTTAGTGGGAGTCTCGCGGTCTGGCTTGGTGAATCGCGCCGACAAGATTTCCCGGACCTACCGTGCAGGCAAACCCTCGGCGGGCGTTATTGTCGATCCTTCCGATGCGATGGCCTATGCTCTAGCGCGACTGCCGGCCACCTTTGCCGCCTGCACCCGTGCGTTCCTCGAGGCCGCGATCCAGGTCCCTGACTTTGCGCCGAAAAGCCTGCTTGACGCCGGCTGTGGACCTGCTGGTTCGGCATGGGCAGCACGGGAGGCTTGGCCAAGTCTGGAGACTATCCACCTTCTGGACTCCAATCCGGTTTTCCTGGCCCTCTCGGCAGACTTGGCTAAGGAGGCAGATCTGCCGCTACATGCAGCGACACGCATCAAAGCAGATCTTACTCGCCCGGATGGTTGGCCGCGGGCTGATCTTGTTGTCGCCAGCTATGCCTTGGCCGAAATCCCCGTCACAGAACTGAACAACACGGTAGCTGCGCTTTGGTCGATCTGCGAAGGTCTTATGGTGTTGATTGAGCCCGGCACGCCCGATGGTTGGCGCAGATTGTTGGGCGCGCGAACTCTGCTGCTGGAAGCCGGCGCGGCTCTCGTCGCACCCTGCCCACATAGCCAAACATGCCCAATCGCTGAGCCCGGAGACTGGTGTCATTTCAGCCAACGCCTCGCTCGGAGCCGGGACCACCGCAGGATCAAGGCCGCTGACGCGCCTTTCGAAGATGAGAAATTCGTCTATTTAGTTGTGGCCCGCGACTCGGTGAAAATACGATCGTCTTCGGCCAGGATCCTGGCGCGCCCTAACCACCCAAAACCTGCAATCCAGCTGAAGCTCTGCACACCTGCAGGCGACCTCCAACTCGAAACTATTCGCAAGCGCGACAAGACGGCTTTCGCCAGAGCCCGCCGCTTAGGGTGGGGCGATTTATATATTTAGTGCGGGGGATCTTCTGCTTCCGGCGGGGTAACGCCGTCCAGCAAGTCTCCAACTCTATCCTCAGTCACCGACGGCTTTGCAACCACGGGGTTTGCGGGTGGCGGCGTTACAGGTGGCGCTGCTTCTGCAGGAGCCTCTTCGGGTTTCGTGGCTTCGTCGGCTTTCGGCTTCTGCGGCTCCGGTGGCGGGGGGGCCGCCTCCTCATCCAAGGGCAAGAGTTCAGACGCGGTAAGCGGCGCTGCGGGCACGTTGCCGGGAGTTTCCCCCGGCAAGTGGCTTTTCGCCGGGGTTCCCAAGACACCAAGCACCAGCCCGCCGACGGCGCAAAGGCCGATCAGGATGGCCACAACCCTCAAGACAATTCGCGGCATGCTCCACATTCTAAAACCACTAGTGCCCCGAGCGCGCCAGGGGAAGGTCCAGTGTGTTGGAATCAACTTTGCAGCGCTGGAGTCTGCCTGGATCGAATTGAGACTTGGACGATGACCGCCGTACTCATTCCCGAACTGACGCCCGATCAACGGTGCCGCGCGGGGCGGGATATTCTGACATTTCGGCATCGATTGGATGAGACCGGCCTATTCTCAGACGTGGCGTTGGGACGCCTCATCGACGAAACACCAAGCGAACAAATACTGATCCGAACGCCGGGGAGGCGCTCGGTCGAGCCCTGGGTCATTGGCGAAGCTGGATTGTCGAAGGGCTTCGAGCTCCTCGCCGCAGCGAGGCGGGGCCACCTCTGGATCGAGATCCCCGCGGTGCAGAACATTCGATATGCGAGGGTATTTGACCGGTTGATGGATGAGTTCGCCAGTGGCATCGGGTTGAAACTGCTGGAGGCTGATGCCCGCGTGGTGATCGCCAGTCCCAATATGAACGCTATGTTCCATGTGGATGCGTCCGAGACCATGGTCCTGCAGGTGAGGGGGCATGAGATGGTGCAGGTACATGCGCCTCAAAGTCCCCAACTTGAGGAAGCCCAGCTCGAAGCCATTGTGTGTCAGGGGGCCTCGGCCGATCTGTCGACTGACTTCGCCTTGCGATATGGTGCCACGCCTATCCCGCTCGTGGGAGGTGATGCTGCGTGGTGGCCGCTTCACTCGCCTCATCGCACCGTGACGGGGGAGGGATTGAACGTGTCCCTCTCGGTGATGTTCGCCTCCCCAAGAACTCGCCAGAGCAACGGCGTTATCTATACCAATAGCTTCCTTCGACGCGCATTGGGCCTGAATCCAGCCTCCAATCTCACGCCTCAGCTGCTGCAACCGCTTTATCTCGCTGCGTCTGACCTTCTGAGACGCCTGACCGGCCCCGTCCGTCCTTCGCCAAACCGCGTTCCCCGCTTCTTGGTGGACGTCCAGGCTCCGGGTTGCATTCGATGGCGGCGGAACCACCCCGATCTTGTTCGGCGTGCCGCTTGACCAGTGTCTTGGTAAACGCCTCTTAACCCTCCCACCGCTAGACCTATGGGTCTGTTGTGGCGGGGAATGTCGGTATGGCGCGAGTGGCGCGGAAGAAGGGTTTGGAGCTTGGTCTTCAAATCGCCAGCATGGCCTGGAACCATCCGACAATGGCGCGCATGCGCGGCGGAATGGTGGCGACCTTTGGCTTCATATTCGCCGTCTCGCTCATCACATACAATGTCAGTGACCCGAGTCTCAACGCCGCCTCTAGTCGACCGCCTTCAAACGCTTTGGGATCTGCCGGGGCGGCGTTTGCCGACATCGGGTTCCAATCCCTTGGACTTGCGGCGGGGCCAATAGCGCTCTTCATGCTGCTTCTCGGGCTCTACCGTGTTTTCTCCGTTCAACCGGATCAAAGTCGCGATTCGCTAAGACTCCGCGCCTTGGTCGGTGCCGGCGGTATTCTGGCACTGGCCGGCCTGCTCGCCGCAGCCAGGCCTCCCATGATTTGGCCATTGGCAGAGGGTTTGGGTGGCCTCTGGGGTGACGGGATTCTGCACGGGTTCGCGCATCTCATTGCCTATGCAGGCGTGCCATTTGGTCTTTGGATCGCGGTCGCGTTCTTGTCGGTAGCTGCCGGATGGTGTCTCGGATACGCCTTGGGGATGCGGGTGGCCGGCCTCACAGCGGCCGCGAAGTGGGCATTGCAGGCACTGGATCGGCGTCGGGGATCCCTGGCTGAGTCCGTTGAGATTTCCCGACCCACACCTTCAGCAGCACTTCTCCGACGGGAAAGCCCTCAAGAGAGCGCTCAAGTGAGTGAACCCGGAGCCGATGTGATTTCGGACGACGCGACCCCGGTTGCGATCAGAACTCCCAAGGCCGTAACGCGCGAGTCCGGCAGAGAGCTTCGAGAGGCCCAGGGTGCCTTTGACTTCGCGCGCCCCGGCGGGTTTGCGTTGCCAGAGCTTTCCATGTTGGCGAAACCGAAGCCGCGCGCGGCCTCCTTTGATGAAGGTGCCCTGCGTCAAAACGCGCAATTGTTGGAAAGTGTTTTGGCTGAGTTTGGTGTGCGGGGTCAGATTGACCAGATTCGCCCCGGACCAGTAGTAACGCTCTATGAATTGGTGCCGGCACCAGGGGTGAAGTCGGCGCGGGTGGTGGCGCTTTCGGACGACATTGCGCGGTCAATGAGCGTGGCGGCATGTCGGGTTGCTGTCGTGCCGGGCCGCAATGCCATCGGCATCGAGCTCCCCAACGCACGACGGGAGACGGTCTATCTGCGTGACCTGTTGGCGAGCGCTGAGTACGAAAAGTCGAGCCAAGCTCTGCCGATGGCGCTCGGTGAAAACATCGGCGGTGAGCCCTATATCGCAGACCTGTCAAAAATGCCGCACCTGTTGATCGCCGGCACGACGGGTTCGGGCAAGTCCGTCGGGGTCAATGCTATGATCCTATCAATTCTCTACCGGCTGTCTCCTGAGCAATGTCGGTTCATCATGATCGACCCCAAGATGCTGGAGCTCAGTGTCTATGACGGCATTCCGCACCTGTTGGCACCGGTGGTTACCGATCCGAAGAAAGCCATTGTGGCGCTGAAGTGGACAGTTCGGGAGATGGAGGATCGCTATCGCCTGATGTCCAAGATCGGCGTGCGCAACGTCGCCTCCTACAACGAACGGGCCAAGGAGGCCGTCGCCAAGGGCGAGCACTTTGAACGCACTGTCCAAATCGGCTTCGACGAGGCGGGGCGGCCCATGTATGAGAGCGAGCGGATCGATCCCAAGGCCATGCCCTATCTTGTGGTGGTCATCGACGAAGTCGCCGACCTCATGATGGTGGCAGGCAAAGACGTCGAGAGCGCGGTTCAGCGTCTGGCTCAGATGGCGCGGGCGGCGGGAATTCACTTGGTCATGGCAACGCAAAGACCCTCGGTTGACGTGATCACCGGCACAATCAAGGCCAATTTCCCGACGCGGATATCCTTCCAGGTCACTTCCAAGATTGATAGCCGGACCATCCTTGGGGAACAGGGCGCGGAGCAACTGTTGGGTCAAGGCGATATGCTCTACATGGCCGGCGGCGGGCGCATCACCCGTCTGCATGGTCCTTTTGTCTCCGATCAGGAGGTCGAGGCCGTCGCAAAGTTCCTGCGAGACCAAGGTCAGCCGCAGTACCTGGACGAGGTCACGGCAGGCGGTGACGAGGAGGGTGAGGAGGGTGACTCCGAGTTCGAGGATAGCAACGGGTCTGGCAATGACCTCTATGATCGCGCCGTGGCTGTGGTCACGCGCGACCGCAAAGCCTCGACGTCCTACGTCCAGCGTCGTTTGCAGATCGGCTACAATCGCGCGGCCTCTTTGATCGAGAGGATGGAGCAGGAGGGTGTGGTCAGCGCGGCCAATCATGCGGGCAAGCGGGAGGTCTTTGCAGGGGCGCCCCCTTAGAACCGAACCACCGGGTTTTCTTCGCAACCTGGGTCTAGGAGACTTGGTAACCGCATTTCAAGGTTGTCGGTCCATTGTCGAGCACTGAGGAATTGGGGCTGCGGACATTGCATAAAATTCTCGACGATGGATTGGACGAGCTCGCGGCGCGAACGCACGAGGGGTTTGCGCTCCGGATGCTCGTAACTTTCGTCACCATCGGCCTAGCGTCGACCATGTTGCCGACTTGGCTCTGCGTCGCTTGGCTTTGTGTCCAGACGCTCTCGGAATCCATTTCCTGGCTCGCCACGAGACCACAATTTTTTGGAATCGAGGCCGGACCCCGCCGACGGGCCGTTCAACTCGCGACCTTGGGCTTCGGCTGCTCGGTGTGGACGGTGCTCGGCGGCTTGCTGTGGTCCGTCGGGACGCCTGAGGGCGCTGTGTCAGGCGTGCTGATTTGGCTGTCCGTGATTATGTTCACCCAGACCAATGCCTATCACTCTCCCGCCGGTTTTGTAATCGGGGGGGCGTTGCCCGGATTGGGCATGCTGGGTTTTGCGGTCCTTGGACCCAATCCATTGGGTTTACCTCTGTTGCCGATTGGCGGGCTGTTCGTTCTGGCCTTGGCATTCGCCGCAGACGGCTCAATGCGCGCGCTTTCCGCCCGGCAAAAGCTAAATGAAGCCCAAGCCAAGTTGGCGGCATCACTGACAGAATACCGCGTTCTGGCCGACAACATCACCGACGTGATTGCCGTCCATGAACTCGAGGGACGTAATGTGTATGCGTCTCCCTCGGTGTTTGGAATGATGGGATATCTGCCGGAGGAATTCCTTGCGAGTTCTCACGACGAATACCTGCACCCCGAGGACAAAGTTTGGGTCCTATCCGAAACCCGCTCGATCGCCTTCGGTGGTGCCGAAAAGGTGCTGCAGTATCGCGTCCTTCGTAAGGATCGTTCCGTGGTTTGGGTCGAGACGACCTTCGGACGAATCCCGGCTGTCGGCCCCAACGCACCGGGGCGCATATTGTCGGTGTCGCGCAATATTGACGGGCGAAAAGCCATGGAGTCAGAACTGGTTGGGGCCCGCGAGCGCGCGGAAGCCGCAGACGCGGCGAAGTCGGACTTCCTTGCCAATATGACTCACGAACTCCGTACGCCACTCAACGCGATTATTGGCTTTTCCGGCCTCTTGAGAACCTCAGCTGACTTGATCGAGCGCGACGCTCGTCACGTGGGGCTGATTGATGATGCCAGCAAATTCCTCTTGGAGCTGGTGAACACGGTGTTGGATTTTTCACGGCTGGAGGCGGGTGGCGTAGAGTTGGAGGCCCGGACATTTGATCCCGTCGAACTTCCCCGAGCGATCGTCGCCCTGCTGGCGCAAACGGCAACGGAGAAGGGTTTGAGTCTGGATTTGAAGACTCAAGGGGAGATATCGCCCCTCTCAGGCGATCCGGCGCGGCTTCGTCAGGTCTTGTTGAACTTCACTTCGAACGCCCTGAAATTTACGGAACACGGTGGCGTGACGATCCTTGTTCGACAAGATCCCGCCGGAGACGCAAGGGGCCGACTCCGGGTGGAGGTCACCGACACGGGTATTGGTATCCCTCAGGCTCAAATCGAGACGTTATTTGAGCGGTTCACGCAAGCCGATGCCTCCATCAATCGGGAGTATGGCGGAACGGGGCTTGGTCTAGCGATCTGTAAGCGCACCGTGGATTTGATGGAGGGGAAGATTGGAGCCACCAGCTCACCAGGTCAGGGTTCCACGTTCTGGTTTGAGGTAGAGTTACCGCGAGCCGCTGCTGAGGCGCTTGAGGTCCGGGGGGCCGACTCGATCGAGCCGGACCGCCCACTGCGGTTGTTGTTGGTCGAGGATGTTGCGGTCAATCGAGAGCTGGTCACAGCTCTACTGGCACCTTTTGACGTGGTTATTGAAACAGCTGAGAATGGCGCCCAAGCGGTCGACGCGATGGTCGCGGGGTCTTTCGACTTGGTCCTGATGGATGTGCAAATGCCTGTGATGGACGGCCTCTCCGCGACACGCGCGATCCGAGCCTTACCTGATGCCGCCGGACGTCACACACCCATTGTGGCTATGACTGCCAATATCCTGCCGGAACAAATCGGAAAGTGCCTCGCCGCTGGTATGGATGATCACATCGGCAAACCAATTTCGCCGGCCGAACTGCTTGGCGCGCTATCGCGGTGGTCCAGAGGCCGCGAGCAGGGTCTGTCTGAGCAGAATTCCATCGCTGGCTAGAGCCTGTTCCGATGAGTGGGAACCGGTTATCGGATCTAAACATGCTCTAACGCTTTGAATTAGAGCCCAGGTTCTCCTCTTAGACGGTTCCGTCCAAAGGGAATGGGCTCTAGGTGTTTGGTCCCGGACTTTGATGGGCTGGATCCGATAGCCGGTGCCCACGTCGGAGCGTCCTCTAGCCGCCCCAGTGCCCGCCGCCATATCCCGACGAACTCATTCTGCCGCCGAAACCGCCGCGCGACACAACCGATGTTCGGGTCTGCACTTTGGGCGGCACTGACTTTATAGAATCCGGCGGGTCCAAGCCGCGCATGCCGATTTGAGTGCGACCCGTCCGATAGTCGGAGCCAAGCTTGCCGCCATATCCTGTGTAGTAGCCACCGTCTCTTTGATCGCGATAAAGACCGGTGCCGCGAAACCCACCGTTCAGCATCTGGCCAACCACGAACCCAGTGAGGAGCGGAGAGAAGAAGCTACCGCCCTGGGCGCTTCGCGGCACGCATTGTCCGGCGCCATATACGTCTTCACAGGTGTCGCGAGCATCGTATCGGGGCGCTGTGGTTTCATGATCCTTGATGGCCGCTAGCGCGGCGTCGCGGCAAGCATCGTCGGACATGTCGTTGGCGGTGAAGCAGGCTTCCACCGTCGGATAGGCGAAGGCCGCGACTTGTTGGCCCTGTTCCACTTGAGCGGGGGGGGTCTGCCATTGACTGAGCTGAGCTGACCCTGAACCATCGCAGGCCAATAGCGACACGCTCGTGCCGCACATCAGACTGGTCATGCCAATGTGACGGGAGCGTTTGGACCTAGTGGGTGAGGATTTCGACATTAGGGTCATGGTTCAGGCCGTCATGCTGGCGGCATTGATGATCCCGACGGCAACGGAGATCAGCATCAAATAGATGGCACTAGCGGTTTCACCGCGTTCGATTCGCGCCGAAACATCCGGTAGAGCCAGCCGTCGGACTCCCCAAAATACGGCGATCTGAATTATCGCCGCCAGGGCAGCCCAGGCCGCGAATTCCGCCAGACTGTGGGTCTGGGTCAGGGCTGAGCCGAGGGGGATCACGTAGCCAAGAACTGCACCACCCAAGGCTACGGCAGCAGCAACATTGCCCTCTCGGATCAGCTTCCCCTCGTCGTGGGGAGTCACCAATCGGTAAAGCGCCATGAACCCCACAGTGAAGAGGGCCGCAGTTAGAAAAGCCAACAGGAAGGCTAACGCCCCGCTCGCGAAACTCGTCAGATCAATCATCGTGCCGCCTCCTCAGGCTTGAAACTCTGCGATATCGAGCGGAATCCCGATCATAACTTCGTGGGTTACATCCCCGCCGGCGGGTTCCACTTCGATAGCGAGCAAAAGCTCTTTGCCATCGCCGGGTAGCTCCCGCGCAAACAGCATGCTGGTTTGATAGATGCGCCGCGCATTCGCGGCAGCACGATCCTCATAGACATTTTCCCAGAAGCTTACCGGATCCTGCAACTCATCACCGGAGGAAAACCAGAACCGACGATATTCGCTTAGCCCCTCAGCAGAGAACATCGGCGCGCGCAGCCGGTCTAGCCAAACGCGTCGCGCTGCCGGGTTGGGAGGCCAAGCGCTTGTCCAGGGCATGAAGAGCGTGTGATCCTCGGCCCTTGTGCCTTCACGATCGGCAGAGACCACCTGAAACATTAGATCGTCATCTGTGTAGAAACGATGCACGAAGCCGTCGACGCCAAGATCGATCAGCCCCTGGGCCGTAATTTCCAAGACATCACGGTCCAGCGCAAATCGCGCCTCCCCTCCCAGCCGCCGCCAGGCCAGCGGGTCAATGCGCAGGCTCCGCCCAATGGTAAGATTGCGGACCACCGGCAATGTCGGGGGCACCGGGTCTTCATTTCTCCCAAAGAGCCGCCTCAACATCACGTCTCCATCACCCCGATTGGCGTCGCGGCATAATTTACAAAATGGCTCTTGATTGCTTCCTGTCAAGCATACATGTATGAATACGTGAACGATGCCCAATGCCACCACGCCTTCCGCTGCATTTGCCGCCGCCCAACGCACCCGGGCTTGGCGGGATCAACGTCGGCAGCTCGGTTTGGTGAAGCTCGAGCTTTGGATTCCCTCGGCGGCCCGAGAGGACATTCAGGCCGCAGCGCGGGCGATTGTAATCGCCTCAAGTCGCGGTCCCGCGCTTAGGCGTAATACGCAACCTCAACCCTCCATTGCCCAAGGACGCCCCGACATGGACCAGGTGATCGACACGGATTGGACCGTGACAAGTCTATCTGAAGCGCTAAACGCGTCTGCACTGCCCAGAGCCGATGAAATGAGCCTGCGCGTTCTTCAGGGTACCGAGCCGGTGCTCCTGATCACAATGCGGGAACATGGCGACCTACCCATCTATCTGAGCGTCGGTGCCGATCAAATCGTGGTCTCAGCTCTGCTCTGGCCGGTGGATGAGCAATCTGATCGCCACGCCTTCAATGAATTCCTGCTCAAGGCTCAAAAGATCGTGCCGCTTTCGAATTTTGGGATCACCACCGTGGCCGGCCGCGACTACTATGAATTGTTCGGCGAATTGACCTGCAAGACGACCTTGCAAACCGTGCTTATCGAGCTGCGCATGTTGGCGGAAAACGCGATCCGCGCGGCCAGCGACCTGCGGGACAATTTCAACCACGCGAACTAGCCTGTCGGAGAAACACAATAATGTCAGTCTGGACCAAACTTTTCGCCCTCCTCCGCGGCACTGCGCACGATGCAGGTGCCTCCGTCGTCGATGCCAATGCCCTGCGGATCTTGGATCAAGAGATCCGCGATGCTGACGGTGCGCTTGGCAAGGCGCGAGATGACCTGTCGGCTTTGGTGGCTCGTCGTCGGATCTTGGAGAAGGATCTTCAAAACCTGAGCGATCAAGCAAAGCGATATGAGGGTTCGGCTCGCGCGGCCTTGGCCAAAGGCGATCAAGACTTGGCGCGAGAAGTTGCCCAGCGGATTGCTGATCTGGAGCAGGAGGCCACACTCAAGGCCCCTCAGTTGTCTGAGATGCGTAGCGCGGAGGAGGCCATGCAGCGGGTGATCGCGACAACCCAGCAGAAGGTCGAGACACTTCGGCGCGAGATTGACGTCGTAAAGGTCAATGAGTCGGTCCAGCGTGCCCAAGCCTCCGTTGCAGCTAGCGGAACCGGGGCCAACGCCGCTCTAGGGTCGGCCGCCGACAGCCTAAAGCGCATCAAGGAACGTCAAGCGATCCGCGAAGAACAGTTCAAAGCAGCCGGGGAACTGGAGGATCATCGCACCGGGGCTGACCTGGATGCGAAGCTGCGAAGCGCCGGAATTCTGCCGGGCCAGAGCTCAGCCGATGACATACTGGCCCGCCTGTCAGCGCCGGCCGAAGCACCCCTTCAAATCGAAGCGCCCGCGCTCAAGATTGAAGCTCCAAAGCCGTTGGCTGGAGCCTAGCCTCACGTGCAGCGATGGCGGCTGAAGGAGCGTCCGGGTTGGAAGGCGCGGGCAGAGGCGCTTGGCTTCACCTATCATCACTTGGACGGCGGGCGGTATTGGGACGAGCGGGCGGCCTATGCCTTCGATCTCAGAGAAATCGAGGATGGTCTAGAAACGCCAGCGAGTGAGGTTCACCAACTCTGTCTGGATCTGGTTGGTGAGGTGATCAAGAGCGAGGCGCTCATGGCGCGCTTGGCGATCCCGGAGGCGACCCGTGACTACGTGGCTCAGAGCTGGATGGACAAGGCACCGTCGTTATATGGGCGGTTCGATTTCGCCTTTGACGGCCACGGGCCCGCCAAGCTGTTTGAATACAACGCCGACACGCCGACCAGCATTTATGAGACAGGCATCTTTCAATGGGTCTGGCTTGAAGACTTGCTGGCGTCGGGCACACTGCCCGCCGGGAGCGACCAATTCAACAGCCTTCATGAAAAGCTCAAAGCGCGTTTCGCCGCGCTATTTCCTGGCGGCGGGTTTGTGCATTTTTCAAGCGACCCTGATCTGGTCGAGGATCGGCAGAACGTTCGATATCTGGAGGATATCGCCCGCCAAGCTGGTCTTGATCCCAAGTTTGCACCCTTATTGGACATCGGCCTGGACGCTGATGGTCGGTTCATCGATCAAGACAACTATATTATCGGGGCAATCTTCAAGCTCTACCCCTGGGAAGATATGCTGCGAGAGCCCTTCGCCGCCAACCTAACAGCCTCAAAGACACAATTCCTGGAGCCGGCCTGGAAGGCCATCCTATCCAATAAGGGCTTGTTGCCCCTGCTTTGGGCCCGCAACGCAGGCCATCCAAACCTCCTGCCGGCCTACTTCGAGGACGACCCGCGCTGTGCCGACCTGGGTCGGTCTTACGTCCGCAAACCGCTATTTTCGCGGGAGGGCGCAAATATTGAACTGGTGGAGCGTGGTCGCCGCGCCAAGGTGTTGGACTTGGGCTATGGAGCCGAGGGTCACATTCGCCAGGCGCTGCACCCGCTCACCTCGTTCGGGGGTCACTACCCGATCATGGGGGTCTGGATGGTCGGCGATGAGCCGGCCGGCCTTGGCATCCGTGAGGACCGCAGCCGGGTCACCCGAAACACCTCTCGCTTTATCCCGCACGTTATCCTGCCATAAGGGCCATGCTCTCGCCGCACCGCTTGCCTAAAGTCCCCACCATGACCCTTGATCGACGTAAATTTGGCCTCTCTTTGTCAACTGCCCTATTGGCAAATTCGGCTTGGGCGGCGCGGCCCAAGATGTCCGTCCTGACAGCCGAAGATAAAGCCTTGGTCGATCAGGCGGGCGCTTATCTCCAGGGCTTGACTGAGGCCCAGGGCCGGTTTGCGCAGACTGATGCCCGAGGCAATGTCACCCAAGGTGACCTTTATCTGAAACGTCCTGGCCGCGCGCGCTTCGCTTATGATGCGCCGTCCCACCTTTTGGTGGTGGCCGATGGCGCAAATGTCACCATCGCCAATTCGCAACTCAAGACCTTCGACCGCTATCCTCTCATGGCGACCCCTTTATCCATCTTCCTGGCTCGCCAAATTCGGCTGGATCGGCGCGTGATCGTCACGAGCGTCAGCCGAACCTCAGGCGGCTTTAGCTTAACGGCTCGTGATGGGCGGCATGAGGCTGAGGGTCAGATTACGCTCAGCTTCTCCGAGAGCCCTGTTGCTCTTGTCGGCTGGACCGTAACGGACGCCCAGGGTCAGTCGGTGCGCATTGCGTTGTCGGGTCTGTCGCGCGCAAGCAGCTTGCCCGCGTCGCTATTCCTCTTGACGGACCCCCGCCCTAAGTCGCCGGGCCGGGCGCGAATGTGACATGCGCGCAACAGGCAAGATTTATCGCATTTTAGATTGACGTTTGTTGTAAAACGTGGCATTAATATCACCACGACATCCGCGCATGCGGACGTTCTCCGCAACGGTTCTAATCCCCTCCCGGTTGCGGTTCGTGAAATACCACTACGCCTGGGCCCTAGGGGTCCGGGCGTTTCTTTTTGGTCGCAAGAGGCCTATCAGCGCTCAATGCGCCTTCGAATTTGCACCTGGAACGTCAACTCTGTTCGCCTTCGAGCCGAACAGATCGCCAAATTCATTGCAGAGGCGGCCCCCGATGTCTTGTGCCTGCAAGAGATTAAGTGCCAGGAGGCAGAGTTTCCGCGCGCCGCCTTTGAGGCGGCCGGCATGCCGCATATCAAGATTGCCGGGCAAAAGGGATGGCATGGAGTGGCGATCGCTTCGCGCCTACCCCTTGACGACGCTCCAAAGCTGGCCATCTGCCGGGAAGGTCACGCGCGCGTGGTCGGGGCGATGGTCGCGGGCATTGAAGTACAGAATTTCTATATCCCGGCGGGCGGTGATGAGCCTGATCGGTTGCGCAATGCGAAGTTTGATCACAAGCTCGACTTCTACGAACAACTAACGACCCAGATGGTCCGGCGAGACCCCAAGGCCCCCTTGGCCATTGTCGGCGACATGAATGTTGCGCCGGGCGAGTTTGATGTCTGGAGCCACCGTCAAATGTCGAAAATTGTCAGTCACACCCCCATCGAGATCGAGGCCATGGAGGCTCTGCGCGCCAGCCTGGGGTTCATCGATCTCCCCAGGGCCGCCACGCCCGACCCGACTAAGATGTTTTCTTGGTGGAGCTACAGAGCTGCAGACTTCCGCGCGTCCAATCGCGGCTTAAGGCTAGACCACATTTGGATCACACCCGGACTACGGAAGGCCGCGTTCTCGACTGGAGAAGCGCTGTCACGTGTCCACGATGACGTCCGGGCCTGGGAACGCCCCAGTGATCACGCACCGGTGAGCGCTGACTTGGTGATCTAAGTCGTCACCGATTAAGGTGCCAACCGATAGCCCCCCGCCTCCGTCAGCAATAGGGTCGCATTTGAGGGATCCGGTTCGATCTTCTGGCGCAGGCGATAAACGTGGGTTTCCAGGGTGTGGGTGGTGACGCCGGCGTTGTAGCCCCAAACTTCCGCCAAAAGCTCTTCGCGACTAATCGGCTTCTCGCCGGCCCGGTAGAGGTACTTCAGAATGTTGGTCTCTTTCTCGGTCAACCGGATTTTCTTTTGGGCACCGTCGATCAACAACTTCGACGACGGGCGGAACTCGTAGGCTCCCAAATGAAACACCGCCCCTTCGGAGTGTTCGTGGCTCCGCAGTTGAGCCCGAATTCGAGCCAGCAAGACCGCCAGCTTGAAGGGTTTTGTGACATAGTCATTGGCCCCGGCGTCGAGGCCGCGGACGGTGTCATCGTCGGTATCTGCGGCCGTCAACATGATGATTGGAGACGCAACTGACTTCTCGCGCATTTGGCGACAAGCCTCGCGGCCATTCATGTCGGGGAGGTCAACATCGAGCAGGATGATGTCGGGGTGAAGATCGATCGCTTGACGAACACCGTCCCCACCGGTTGCAGCCTGAGCGATCTGAAATTCGCCGTCCATACCCAGTTGGTCGGCAAGTTCGCCACGAAGGTCATCGTTATCGTCGACGATTAGCAGAGTTTTGCGTTGAGCCATAAGCTGGAACATGCACCCTATCGCGCCTTCCCGCCAATCCCTCCCGAGGTATAAACGGTGATCTTCACGGCGATGTCAGATGGACGTTTCGATTTGGGCGGGCAGATCGTCCGCTGCGCCCTCGGCCGGGGCGGGGTGAAACCGGCTCGCGAGAAGCGCGAAGGTGACGGCGCGTCTCCGCTCGGGGTCTGGCCGATTCGCAGAGTTCTTTACCGTCCTGACCGTGGGCCGGTGCCGAAAACCGCGTTGACCGTTCGGCAAATCAGCCCGGCAGACGGTTGGTGTGATGCGCCTGACGATCCCGCTTACAATAGCCCCGTTCGACTTCCCTACCCGGCCAGCGCCGAGCATCTGTGGCGGGACGATGATGTCTATGACCTTTTGGTTGTTCTCGGACACAACGACGACCCGCCCCGCGCCGGCTTTGGATCAGCGATATTCCTGCACTTGGCGCGGGGCGACTATTCGCCGACTCAGGGCTGTGTCGCTTTGGCTCGTAGCGATATGGCGACGTTCCTGGACAAGGCCGCACCAACTGATTCCGTGGCTATCTTCCAGGTTTAGCGGCGGGCACCAAAAATTGCCGACCCAACCCTGACACTGGTGGCACCCAGCCGAATTGCCAGCTCGAAGTCATCGCTCATACCCATGGAGAGTTTGGCGAGGCCATTCCGTGCAGCGATTTTCGCCAGAAGCGCGAAATGAGGCCCAGCGGGTTGGCCGAGCGGTGGAATACACATTAACCCGTCCAGCGTTAGGCCATAAGTCTGGCGACAACCGGCAATGAAGGCGTCGGCTTGGCCAGGCAATATCCCGGCTTTTTGGAGCTCCTCTCCCGTATTGACCTGGACATAGAGCCGCGGTGACCTAGCCTGGCTTTGGATAGCCTGGGCCACGGTCTGGACAATTTTTTCCCGATCCAGTGTTTCGATCACGTCGAAGAACGCCACAGCATCGAACGCCTTGTTACTCTGCAACGGCCCGATCATGCGCAGCTCGATCTTGTCTCGATCCCGGCTCCAGCGTTCTTGGGCTTCTTGAAGGCGATTTTCACCAAACACACGCTGTCCCGCTGCCAAGATCGGCGCGACAGCCTCCCAGGGCTGTTGCTTGGACACCGCGACTAGGGTCACATCAGCTCGAGATCGACCCGCAGCGATAACCGCGCGAGTGATCTGATGTTCGACGGCGGCAAGAGCGGGTGGAGTGAGCATTTCTGGTTTCTGGACTGTAAGGCGGGTGGCTGCCTGCTTAAAGCGGCGGGGAGGGTTGCGAAAGGCGTGGCCATCGCAATTGGTCTTTACTGATCCAGCCCGCACACCTGACCCAATTGCCCTCGCCGCCCGCCTACCGAGAGGGGTGGCCTTGGTCTATCGGGCGTTCGGCGCGGCGGACGCCGATTTGGTTGCTCGGAAGCTTAGAGACATCGCACGGCGCCGTGGTTTCCTTTTGCTAATTGGGGCCGATGCCCGCCTTGCGGCCAGAGTCGGCGCAGATGGTGTCCACCTACCCGAGCGATTGGCACACCATGCCCATAGAATTCGACGCTTTGGCTGGTGGATCACAGCGGCGGCGCACTCGGTGCGGGCCGCTCGCGTTTCGGGCGTAGATGCCGTTGTGGTGTCAGCCGTTTTTCATTCGACAAGCCGCTCTGCGGGCCCGCCTCTTGGGCCAGTCCGCCTCGCAAATATTGCGCGAGCGTCCGGTGCGCTTATCTATGCGTTGGGTGGCGTCAACGACGCGACGGCGGCTCGCCTCAACGGAACGGGCGTGATCGGACTGGCGGCGGTGGACGTGTCTAAAACTTGAACGCGGTCTCTAGACGGACCCTTGGCGAACTGCTCTGCGGTTCAGTTCGTTTATACGACGGCACAAATCGCTGGTCGCCCAGTGCCACTGCACCACCTATCCGAAGCGAAGGTGTGACCTTGAAGTAGGCCCCGGCCTGCAAGTCGTTGAGTTGGGTCTGCCGTTCGGTGGGCTCGGCAACGTTGAACGTCATGCCCCACCGACCCTGACGAGCGTCCCAAGTCAGGGACTTTTGTCCTGAGGCCAGATTGGTTGTGGTTTCGGCTCTCACCGTGAAATCAGTGATTTTCTTGAGGGTTTGGGCGTGCGCCATCGATCCGGCGCTCAGTATGAGCCCCGAAGCGAACAACGACATGATCACCCTATTCAACATATCTCACCAAATTGGCTCTCAACGCCCAAGCATCAATCCTGCAAGGCCTTTGTGGCGCGATTAAGAGCGCTTGGAACTTGAGGTCAACCGTCAAGGTCGCTCGGCACAGTCAAAATGTCGATTCTGATTGATATTGTGGCGACCGGGTCACGCGATTCCTGTTTGGCGCAAGGCCTCACGTTGTTATAGAGGGCACCGGCGCGGGGCGGCGCCGCAGAGCCAATGGCGCTGCGGATCATTCATGAGGAGCGGATGCTAATGCCGTTTGAGCGCGGAGTTTTGATGCGGTGTGCTGTGATCGCGGCAGCGAGCCTTGGGGTGTTCTCTCTTTCGGCTTGCTCGTCTGGGGCTCCGAAAACCTTCCAAACCCAAGAATCGGGGGGGGCAAATCCCTTCAAATTGTTTGGTCGCGGTAGCGCCTCCAAGGCGACGAGTGACCAGCCCTCGATTGGGGTAAACGGCTATCTTTGGCGGGCGAGCTTAGACACGCTCTCCTTCATGCCTTTGGCTTCGGCTGACCCCTATGGCGGCGTGATCATCACCGACTGGTATGTCAACCCAGAGCGCCCGGAAGAGCGCTTCAAGTGCACGGTCTATATTCTCGACTCGCGGCTTCGGGCGGACGGTCTGAATGTGGCGGTCTTCAAGCAGGCGCGGGATGGTGCCGGTGGTTGGTCTGACTCGCCATCTGCTGGGCAGACCGAGACCGACATCGAAAACGCGATCCTGACAAAGGCACGTCAGCTTCGACTTTCGAATATCCGGGGCTAGCCCGAGCGTTCGGTCGAAAATTTGAGGCCCCAGCTCGGCTTAATGCGCCCCTCAAAACCCGAGGTTGGCGTGTTTTGTCGTGGCTGGCGTCTCCCCTTGTTCTGAAAACCAAGCTAAGCCCGCACCATGGCCCGTTACAATCCCAAAGAGACCGAACCGAAATGGCGCGCTGCCTGGGCGGAGGCGGGCGTCTTCCGCGCAGAAATCGATCACGCGCGGCCGAAATACTATGCCCTGGAGATGTTCCCCTACCCGTCGGGCAGCCTGCATATGGGCCATGTGCGCAACTATACCCTGGGCGATGCCAATGCCCGCTTTAAGCGCGCGCGTGGCTTTAATGTCTTGCACCCTATGGGCTGGGATGGGTTTGGCCTGCCGGCGGAGAACGCCGCCATGGAGCGCGGGGTCGATCCCCGCGCCTGGACCTATGCCAATATCGACAAGATGCGCGCAGAGCTGCAGCAGCTAGGCCTTTCTATCGATTGGAGCCGAGAATTTGCCACCTGTGACCCGGCCTATTACGGGCAGCAGCAGGCTTGGTTCATCGACTTGATGGCGCGCGGGCTGGTCTATCGCCGCGAAGGCGTGGTCAATTGGGACCCGGTGGACCAAACCGTCTTAGCCAATGAGCAAGTGGTGGATGGTCGGGGCTGGCGATCCGGCGCTGTCATCGAAAAGCGCAAGCTGAACCAGTGGTTCTTGCGAATCACCGACTACGCCGATGCCTTGCTGGAGGGTCTGAAGAGCTTAGATCGCTGGCCGGAAAAGGTTCGCCTGATGCAGGAGAATTGGATCGGGCGGTCCAAGGGCTTGAAGTTCGCCTTTCAGTGGGATGGCTCGGCACCTCAGGGGCTGGAACCAGGACTCGAAGTCTATACCACCCGACCCGACACGCTGTTTGGGGCCTCCTTTGTCGGGGTGGCACCGGACCATCCCCTGGCGCAGCAACTCGCGGCGACAAATCCCGCTGTGGCGGCGTTCATCGACGCCTGCCGCAAGGGTGGTGCCTCCGAGGCCGAGGTCGAGACGGCCGAGAAGATCGGGATGGACACTGGCCTTACCGTGACCCATCCGTTCGACCCCGACCGGCACCTGCCGGTCTGGATCGCCAACTTCATTCTCATGGACTATGGCACCGGCGCGATCTTTGCCTGCCCGGCTCATGATCAGCGCGACCTGGATTTCGCTCGCAAGTATGACCTGCCGGTAAAGCCGGTCGTACTGCCCCCGGGAGAGTCCCCGGCGACCTATGAAATTACCTCTGAGGCCTATACCGGACCGGGGCGAGTCTACCAGTCCGACTTTCTGGACGGCCTGGAGATCGAGCCCGCCAAAGCCGCCGCGATCGCGCGCATTGAGGCCTTGGGTCTGGGCAGGGGCGCAACGGTCTACCGCCTGCGCGACTGGGGCGTGGCCCGACAACGGGGATGGGGCTGTCCGGTGCCGGTGGTGCATTGTGATGCTTGCGGCGCGGTTGCGGTTCCGAAGAACCAGCTACCGGTCGCTCTGCCGGAGGATTTGGATTTCTCTAAGCCGGGCAATGCCTTAGCTCGGCACCCCACCTGGAAGTCAACGACCTGTCCAACCTGCGGTGGCGCAGCAACCCGGGAAACGGACACCCTAGATACGTTTGTCGATTCGTCCTGGTACTTCTCACGGTTCACCGACCCCAAGAGCGTCGGCCCGATCAACAAGGCCGCAGCGGACTATTGGATGCCGGTGGATCAGTATGTCGGCGGGATCGAGCACGCAGTGCTGCATCTGCTCTATGCGCGGTTCGTAAACCGGGCGCTTTCCGATGCCGGGATGCTGGAGGCTAAGGAGCCGTTTGCAGGGTTGTTCACCCAGGGCATGGTCACCCATGAAACCTACCGACTTCAGAATGGCGATTGGGTCGAACCCAAGGAGCTGGAGATTGTGCTGGAGGGCAATACCCGCCGAGCCATCCGACTAGCCGACGGACAGCCGGTGGTGATCGGTGACATCGAGAAGATGTCAAAGTCCAAACGCAACACTGTAGCGCCGGGCGACATTTTTGATGTTTACGGCGTTGATTCTGCGCGTCTTTTCGTGCTGTCGGATTCGCCGCCGGAACGTGACTCTATTTGGTCGACATCGGGCGTTGAGGGGGCTTGGCGGTTCGTAAATCGGGTCTGGGCGGAATTTGAGAGTCAACCTGCGGTGACCGAGAAGGCGGGTTTGACCGACGACGCGTCGGCCTTGGCGCTCAGGATCGGGACCCATCGGACGGTGAAGGCGTTGACTGAGGCGATCGAGGGATTCCGTTTCAACTCGGGCATCGCGAAGCTTTATGAGTTCTTGAATTTGTTGAAGATTCACAGGGCCGAAGGCGCTAGCGATTCGGTGTTGGCAGCTCGGGCCGAGGCGCTGTCGGCCTTTGCCCGGCTGATTTCCCCGTTCACACCGCATTTGGCCGAGGAGTGCTGGGCCCATATTGGCGGAGAGGGAATGGTGGTCTCCGCGCCTTGGCCGGACTATGATCTTAGCCTAACCCAGGACGCGGTCGTCACCCTTGCCGTCCAGGTGAACGGCAAGCGGCGTGGTGAAATCCAGGTACCTGCCGGTGCCGAACCGGCGGTGGTGGAGAAGATGGTGCTTGACGATCACGAGATCACCAAGCGTCTTGAGGGCCTGACCATTCGCAAGGTGATCGTGGTGAAGGATCGCATCGTCAATATCGTAGCCTCAGCATGAAAATGAGATGTAGTTTCGTTGTATGTTCCATGCTGTTCGCAGGCAGTTTGTTGAGCGGCTGCGGGTTTACGCCGCTCTATGCCGACCGCAGCGTCAGTGCGTCATTGGCGGAGATCGAAGTCAGCACGCCGCAGGGCCGGATCGGTGAGCTGATCCGCGAACACCTTGACGACGCACTTGCCCACAATGGTAGCGCGTCACCGCGTTACCGAATGAGCCTAGCCCTGGGCGAGCAGCGCTATCCACGCGGGGTGCGTGTCGACAATGTAGCCACTCGCTATGAGTATGTGTTGGTGGCCGCTTACACCCTGACGGAGGCAAGCTCCGGTGCGACCGCGAAGAGCGGCAAGGTTCGTGTAGAGGTCACCTATGACTCGGCCGATCAGCCCTATGCCTCGGTTGCGGCGCAGCAAGACGCCCAGGACCGGGCCGCCGGTGAGGCCGCGCGGCGGATCGAGCTCGAGCTTGCAGCGTGGCTAGCCAGTCGACCCAAGATCTAGGCCGATGATCCTTAGCCGCCGCCCCGATCTTGAGCGGTTTCTTGGCGCGCCGGATGCCGCGATCTGCGCTGCGGTTATCTATGGTCGCGACATCGGGGTCGTGCGTGACCGCGCCACGCAGCTGGCGGCCAAAGTCACTGCCCGGCCGGACGACCCCTTTGATGTTGCCCTCCTGACGGATGGGGATCTGGAGGGGGACGCTAGTCGGCTTGAGGGCGAACTGGCGGCACAGTCGCTGATGGGGGGTCGGCGACTGGTTCGCCTGAAGCTCACCACCGAGAAAGTACCGGCTGACAAGATTGCGGCGGAGGCCATGACCCGGCACGTGGCGGGGGAGCTGAATTCGGCGGCGTTTTTCCTGATTGAGGCCGGAAACCTCGGGCGTGATTCAGCCCTGCGCAGGGTCGCGGAAAAGGCTGCCGGCTGCGCGGTCATCCCCTGCTACGAGGACGAACCGGGAGATGTGGCGCGGATGGTGCGCGACAACTTGGCCAAGGATGGGGTCAGCTTGACGGTCGATGCTTTAGCGCTGTTTGTCGGCCGGATGCCCAAGGAGCGGGGTGTGGCGCGCCAAGAGATAGAGCGGTTGGCGTTATTCTTAGGGCCGGGATCAGGCGCTTCGGCGACTCCGAAGGATTTGGAAGACTTTTTGGGGGTAGAGCCCGAGGCATCCCTTGCCGAGGCAGCCGCCGATGCGTTTGGCGGGCGGCTTGCCCAGGCCCAGAGCGGATTACGTAGGGCTGCACAGGAGGGGGAGGCGGGTCCAGCCGCGGTTCGCGCCTTGGGAATGTATCTTGGTAAGCTTCGACGGACCCTGACCCTAGCTCAAGCCGGGTCGGGCCTGACAGAAGCCGCTAAGGCTTCGGGTGTCTTTTGGAAAAGCGAGCGGGAGTTTCTGCGGCAAGCCAGGAGCTGGACGCTGGCCGACCTTGACCGCTTACAACCTGAGATTCTCAACGCAGATCGTGCCTGTAAGACAACAGGCTCCCCCGACCAGCTGATCGCCGAGCGGTTGGCTCTGCAAATCGCGGCGCGCGCCCGTCGGCTGGGACTGTAGTCCCGTGGGCCGGCTTGGAATGGCAGCGCTCCTCGGGATCTTGGCCTTGGCCGGTGCGGCTTGCGCCGCCGACCCCATGGAGATCTATGCCAAACCGCAGCGCATTGTGCGGTTGCCGGACGGACGCCGGATGAACCTCTACTGTCAAGGCGATCGCGGGCCTGTCGTAATGCTTGACGCCGGGCTGGGGGGCACCACCATGGCCTGGGAAAAAGTCCAGGTTCGGCTGGCGCGAGACTTTCAGGCCTGCGCCTATGACCGCGCAGGCACCGGCTTCAGCGACCCGGGTCCTATGCCCCGCGACACTCGCCATATGGCCCAAGACCTGCGGGCTCTGGCCAAGGCCGCCAAGCTCCCCGGCCCCTATATCCTCGTGGGACACTCGCTCGGCGGGCTGACTGTGCGGCTCTATGCCTCGTTGCACCCCAAGGAGGTGGCGGGATTGGTATTGGTCGATCCATCCAGCGAATTCCAGGACGCCAGGATCTATGGGGCGATGGGGCGCCTTCCACCCGAGGGGAATGTTGGGCGGCGGGCCTGCCTGAAGGCTGCCCAGGCGGGATTCAAAGTCGGGTCGGCGGAGTATGACAGGTGCGTCGGTGCACCTCGCCCGGCCTGGCCCAAGGCCCTCAACGGCGCGATGGAGATCATGAAGCGAAGCCCAGCCTATCACCAAACCCAAGTTTCGGAGTTTGAGAGCCTGGCGGTCGTCGACTCCCAGCAGATTGAAGCCGCCAAGCACAGCTTTGGCGAAATGCCGCTGATCATCCTGACTGCCGAGAACACCTATCGTACGGGGATTCCTGAAGCTTATCAGGATTTTCTCTCAGACCTTTGGAACGAGATGCACAATGAGACCGCGCAACTTTCTCGCCGGGGTTCTAACCGACTGGTGCGCGGCAGTGGGCACCTGATCCCTAGGGATGATCCGGTCGCGGTGGTTGCCGCCGTCCGGGACGTCGCGGTGATGGCGGCTCGCCATTAGGCCCGCGTCAGTCGCCGACAAACCTCGTCCAGTTGCTCCAGGGTCTTGTAGCGGATCTTGAGCTCGCCAACGCCGTTGCGGTCGAGGATCGCGACATCCAGCCCTAAGACCTCGGAAAGGTCGCCCTCAAGAGCCTCTGTATCGGAGCTCTTCGGTGCTGGCCTTAGCTTTGCGACGACTGGAGCTACCTTGGCATCCTGGGCGCGCCTGACCAAGCGTTCCGTTTCCCGCACCGAAAGTCCCCCGGCGATAATCTCTGCGACGAGGCCCTGAGCGCCGGGTGCTGAAAGTAGGGCCCGGGCATGACCGGTAGATATTTCTCCGGCGAGCAGGTGGTTAAGAATCGGCGGCGGCAGATCCAACAACCGGATCATATTGGCGACATGGGCGCGGCTCTTGCCCACCGCCTCGGCAACCTGGCTCTGGGTCCGGCCGTGACCCTCGACCAATTGGTGATAGGCGTTGGCCTCCTCGACAGGGTTGAGTGCCGCGCGTTGAACATTCTCGATGATGGCGATCTCGAGAACTTGTAGGTCATCCAGGTCACGGACCAAGGCCGGGATGGTCAGTAAGGCGACCCTCTGGGCCGCACGCCAGCGGCGCTCACCGGCGACAATCTCGAAATGGCCGCTAAGGTCAGGGGCAGGGCGCACCAAGATGGGCTGAAGTACGCCCTTTTCCGCGATCGAGACCGCCAGCTCCGCCAAATCGGCCTCAGAAAACACCGAGCGGGGCTGATTGGCATTGCGGTGGATGAGCTCGATAGGGATGTCGCGCAGCCCCGGTGTGCCGGGAACGGCGGCATTGGCATCTTCGACCTCGCCCAGCAGTGCCAAAAGCCCTCGGCCAAGTCCGCGCTTTTCCGCCATTTCAGGTGTCCTTAAGCCGGGGTCATGGCGCGGCGATCCCGTTCGCGCACCACAACCTCTCGGGCGAGTTTCAAATAGGCCTGACTGCCCGCACATTTGAGGTCATAAACCAAGACCGGCTTGCCGAATGAGGGGGCCTCCGATACCCGCACATTACGCGGGATCACCGTCTGGTAGACGATCTTGCCGAAGTGTTCACGAACGTCGCGAGCCACCTGTTCGGAGAGGCTGTTACGGCGATCATACATGGTCAGCACGATGCCTTGGATTTCGAGATCTGTGTTCAGGCTGCCGCGCACCAGCTCAACGGTGCGCATCAGTTGAGTAAGGCCCTCAAGGGCGAAAAACTCACACTGCAGCGGGACCATCACCGCGTCAGCAGCGGCCATGGCATTGACGGTAAGCAAGTTAAGCGAGGGCGGGCAGTCGATCAGCACATAGCTGAAAGCCCCGGAGGTGCGAATGGGCTCTAGGGCGTCGCGCAAGCGATAGGACCTTCGGGGGTGATGGCCCAACTCAAGCTCGACGCCGGAAAGATCGGGGTCAGCAACCACAATATCTAAGCCCGGCAGGGCCGTATGAACCACAGCGTCCAGAATCGGCGTTTCGCCCATCAGGACGTCGTAGAGGGTGATCTTGCGCTGAGCGTGTGTGATCCCCAATCCTGTGGAGGCGTTTCCCTGGGGATCAGAGTCTATGAGCAAGACTTTTTCACCCACCGCCGCCAGGGCGGTGCCGAGGTTGATGGCGGTCGTGGTTTTGCCCACGCCACCCTTTTGATTGGCGACCACCAAGACGCGGAGGGCGCGAGGCTTCTTTTGATCAGCGACCACGACCCAGCCTCCTAACACGAACAATCTGACCCCGTGGGTCACTCAAGCTGGGCACGACATCCGCCTCAAAATCCCAATATTTTGTGGCTTCTGCCAAATCAGACGCAACATCCTGTCCCTTGAGGAACAGACCTGTGGCCCCAGCCCGGAAGTAAGGCTGGGCATACCCAAGCAACCGAGACAGGGGCGCGCAAGCCCTGGCGGTGACGATATCCACAGACAGTGACAAGTCTTCCGCACGAGAATTGTGAACACTCGCCGGAAGGGCCATACCCTGGACGACCTCGTTCAAGAACCGGCAGCGCTTGGCCATGCTCTCGACCAAGTGCACGTGGAAGCCTGGGCGGTCTTTCCCTAGGATCGCCAAGACGATGCCGGGTAATCCTGCGCCGCTCCCGAGGTCGGCGAAGGTCATGGCATCGCCGGCTAACCCCAGGATCTGTGCGCTGTCCCAAGCGTGGCGGGACCAGAAGTCGGGCAGGGTGGCGGGACCCACGAGGTTGATTCGCTGGTTCCAATCGACCAAGTATGACTGGTAGCGCTCAAGGTCGGACATGGCGGTAGGGCCGGCACCGGAGCGTGCCGCAAAACCGTCGCGGTCCATCAGCTTAGGCGGCATGACGGCGCACGTGAGCCAGCAGGGCGGTGAGCGCGCCTGGCGTCACACCCTCAATCCGGGCGGCTTGGCCAAGGGTCAGCGGACGGATATGGGTCAGCTTCTCTCGCGCCTCGTTGGAAAGACCGCCGACCACCCGGTAGTCGAGATTGGCAGGCAGGCCAAGGTTCTCGTCGCGGCGAAAGGCTTGAGCATCGGCGATTTGTCGTTCGAGATAGCCGGAATAGGCCGCATCAATCTCAATTTGCTCGCGAACCTCGGGACCCCATTGCGAAATCCGCGGCCAGACTCGCGCCAGATCATCAAAGCCGATGGTGGGGTAAGCCAGGAGTTGGGTCAGATCTCGCCGTTGCCCATCGGCCTTAACGGGCAAGCCCGCCTTGTCGGCCTCATTGGGTGTGAGAATGAGCGTCTTGGCCACGGCGCGAGCCTCGAATAGGGCTTCAGCCTTTGATTTGTAAGCTGTTTCACGTGAAACACCGACGCAGCCCAGAGCTAACCCCAGCGCCGTCAACCGCTGATCGGCGTTGTCAGCGCGTAGGCTGAGCCGGAACTCAGCCCGGCTGGTGAACATCCGATAGGGCTCGGTGACGCCGCGCGTCACCAGATCGTCAATCATGACGCCAATATAGGCCTGGTCGCGGCCAAAGATCGCGGGGCCTGAGCCGCCTGCGGCCCGAGCGGCATTTAACCCCGCCATCAGGCCCTGAGCCGCGGCCTCTTCATAGCCGGTGGTCCCGTTAATTTGGCCGGCTAGATAAAGGCCGGGCAGCCGTTTCACCTGAAGGGTGGCATCCAACTCCCTTGGATCGACGTAGTCGTACTCGATGGCATAGCCGTGGCGTTTAACCTTGACGTCCTCCAGACCCGGGATCGTCGCCAAGAACATGTCCTGGGTCTGGGGTGAGACGGAGGTAGAAATGCCATTGGGATAGACCGTGTCGTCATCGAGACCTTCTGGTTCCAAGAAGATCTGGTGACTGGTCTTGTCGGCAAACCGCACAACCTTGTCCTCGATGGACGGACAATAGCGGGGGCCTTGTCCCTTGATGCGTCCGCCATAGACCGCCGATTCGCCCAAGCGCTCGGCAATGATGGCGTGGGTTTGCGCCGTGGTGTGGGTGATGCCGCAGGAAACCTGCGGGGTGGCGATGGTCTTGGTTAGAAACGAGAAGGGCGAGGGCTCGTCATCACCGGCCTGCATCTCCAATCGGTCCCAGGCAATGGTGGTGCCGTCCAGGCGGGCGGGTGTGCCGGTCTTTAGACGCCCCAGCTTCAGGCCCATGGCGTAAAGCCGGTCCGAAAGGCCGATGGCCGGGGCCTCGCCGATGCGCCCGGCGGGTATCCGTTGCTCGCCTTGGTGAATGACGCCTTTGAGGAAGGTGCCCGTGGTCAAGACCACACGCGGCGACACGTAGGTTTTCCCCGAAGCCCCAACGACTCCGGCGGTCACGCCGTCAATCACCAGGAGATCCTCGACAGCCTCCGCGCGAACCGTGAGGTTTTGGGTGGCGGAGAGTTCCGCCTGCATTGCCAAACGATAGAGTTTGCGGTCGATTTGGGCGCGCGGGCCCCGCACCGCAGCGCCCTTAGAGCGGTTTAGGAGGCGAAATTGGATCCCGGCAACATCGGCCAGACGCCCCATTACGCCATCCAATGCGTCAATCTCGCGGACAAGGTGACCCTTGCCGAGGCCGCCAATTGCCGGGTTGCAGCTCATTTCGCCAATGGTTTCAAGTTTGTGGGTCAGTAGCAGGGTGCGCGCGCCAAATCGCGCCGAGGCCGCTGCAGCTTCACAGCCCGCATGGCCGCCGCCGATAATGATCACATCCCAGGGGGTCACGGTCGCAAGGTTCCAGCCGCTGAGGAATAGCGGTCGGTTGCTATAGCCGAAGCAGCGTCAGGTTTCACCTGAAAAGGCTTGAGGGTGGCTAGGCTGTTGTCGCGCAGTGTTTCACGTGAAACAGCTTATTTTCCAATGCAGAAGCTGGAAAATACCCGGTCCAAGACATCTTCCGGGTCGATGCGGCCGGTGATCTTGTCCAAGGCCCGCGCCGCGAGACGCACATCCTCCGCCGCCAGTTCTGGAGAATCCTGCAGAGCGTAGGCGCTCTCCAGCCGAGCCACAGCTTCGCCAAGCAGCACACCGTGCCGCAGCCGGGTGGCTGTGGGTGGATCATCGGATGCCAAAGCGTCAATAACCCGTTGAGTGAGGGTAGCTTTCAAGGTCGCCACATCGCCGGGACGTTTGGCACTCACCCGGTGGACCTCAAGCTCCAAGGCTCGGGCCAGCACCAATGCTGCACCCGTTTCATCCCCGGGGGTTAGGTCGGCCTTGTTGATAACGCAGAGATCTCCCGCCACCAGACCCGCGGGTGCCAAGCCTGGAAAGGCCTCAGATCCATCGACAATCCAGGCCCGAAGATCGGCGGTAGATGCCCAGCTCACCGCCCGGCGAACTCCTTCTGCCTCAATTTCGTCCTGGGTCTCCCGAAGGCCCGCCGTGTCGGCCAAGAGCGCCTTATACCCTCCCAGCACCAGGGGTATTTCGATGATGTCACGGGTGGTGCCCGGCGTGGCGGTGACGATCGCCGCCTCACGCAGGACAAGGCCGTTGAGAAGGGTGCTTTTTCCGGCGTTGGGGGCTCCTATCAGAGCGATTCGGAACCCCTCTCGGATCCGTTCGCCGCGCCGGACACCTTCGCGGGCCCTGGTGAGCTCGTCGATCAACTTGGCGAGAATCGGCCGGGCCCGACCCGCAATATCGGCGGGAACCTCTTCATCAGGGAAATCAACAGCGGCCTCGAACATGGAGAGACAGGCGATGAGGTCCTCTCTCCAACCCTGCTGTGCGCGACCCAAAGCGCCATCCAACTGGTCCAGAGCCTGCCGCCGCTGAGCTTGCGTCTCGGCCTCAATGAGATCGGCAACCCCTTCAGCCTGAGCCAAGTCGAGCTTGCCGTTTTCGAAGGCTCGGCGGGTGAATTCTCCCGGTTCGGCCAGTCTAAGACCGCTTTGGCTCAAGGCTTCCAACAGAGCGCTGACCACAGCTGGGCCGCCGTGCACGTGAAACTCTGCAGAGTCTTCGCCGGTGTAGCTCCCTGGCCCCGGAAACCAAAGAACCAGGGCTTGGTCTATGCGTTGGCCGTTTTTGTCTAAGAGCGTGCGGACCTGAGCATGCCTTGCCTTGGGCAAGCGACCCGCGAGACCTCGAACCACCTGACTCGCAAATGAGCCGGACACGCGCACAACCGAAACGGCTGAACGGCCCGCCGCTGTGGCCGGCGCATAGATCGTGTCACTCATTTTGGTCGGGTGGCACCCAAGCCGACATCGACCACAGAAGTCATAAGCTTACGGAACTGATCCTGAGCCCCAGCTCCGAAGGCGGTCCAGTTTTTCATGAGTTCCTCCGGCGCCAAGGCCGCCATATTGGCGCTCATCCGGGCCTGCATCTCTTCGACCATTTTGTCATTAAGTGCACTGACATCGGGCAGGCCCAGAAAGGTCCGGGCTTCCTGCGGGCTGCAGTCGATCTCGATGGTCATCTTCATGGGCCACCTCTCGGTTATGATCATATTGTTATGGCGGGGTTTGGGGTCCCAGCGCTAGTAGTCAAATTCGTCCTGACCCTAGACTCTTCTTGGAGCTACGCCATGAAAGCCATTCGCTTAAGTCAATACGGTGGCCCCGAGGTGTTAGAGGTCATCGACCTGCCGGTGCCGACCCCCGGCGCTGGGGAGATTTTGGTCAGACACGGCGCGGTCGGGGTGAACTTTATCGATACCTATCACCGCACGGGGCTCTATCCGATCCGCTTGCCCTCCGGCCTGGGCATGGAGGCGGCCGGGACGGTGGAGGCGGTGGGCGAGGGGGTTCTCCGGTTCGCACCTGGAGATCTTATCGCTTATGCCTCGGGACCCATCGGGGCCTATAGCGAGTTTCACGTGGTGGCAGCCGAGCGCGCGGTGCGGCTACCTGCGGGGGTGAGCGCTGAACTGGGCGCGGCGGCTCTGCTGAAGGGCATGACGGCCGAGTTCCTGGTCCGGCGTTGTTTTCCGGTCCAGGCCGGACAAACCGTACTCATCCACGCTGCGGCCGGGGGCGTCGGCTCTATCTTGGTGCAATGGGCGAAGCTTGCTGGAGCCCAAGTGATTGCCACCGTCGGATCCGCCGACAAGGCCCTTCGCGCGCGGGCGCTAGGTGCCGATCACGTGATCCTCTACGGCGAGCAGGATGTCGCCGCGCAGGTGCGGAAGATTACCAGCGGGGCCGGCGTTCCGGTGGTTTATGACTCCGTCGGGGCCGCGACCTTTGAGGGATCACTCGCAAGCTTGGCGCGGCGGGGCATGCTGGTGAGCTACGGCAATGCGTCGGGACCGGCCCCAGCGATTGAGCCGGGCCGGCTCTCGCGGATGGGATCGCTCTATCTCACACGGCCCACCCTGTTCGACTATGTCGCGACAACGGCGGAGTTGGACGAGAGCGCTGGAATGCTGTTTGCGCTCGTTGCGTCGGGCCGACTGAAGATCGATATTGGCCAAACCTTTGCGCTGACCGAAGCTCGCAGGGCGCACCAGGCCCTGGAGGGCCGCGCGACCATTGGTGCCAGCCTGCTCATTCCCTAGAGGCCGTTCCCTTTAGACGGTTACGTCTAAAGGGAGAAACTGGGTTCTAATTCCAAGAGTTAGAGCATGTTTCGATCCGATAACCGGTTCCCACTTATCGGAACATGCTCTGATGGTCCGCTGGTGTTTCACGTGAAACACCAGCTAAAACAACATCTTAGGTGTTCATCGACTGGAAGAACTCGTCGTTGTTCTTCGAGGATTTGAGCTTGTCCAACAGGAACTCGATGGCATCTTGCGCGCCCATCGGATTGAGGATGCGGCGCAGAATGAAGCCTTTCTGCAGCTGGTCCTTGGGTGTGATGAGTTCTTCCTTGCGGGTGCCGGACTTAATGACGTCGATGGCGGGGTAGATCCGCTTGTCAGCAACCTTGCGGTCCAGGATAATTTCGGAGTTACCGGTGCCTTTGAACTCTTCGAAGATCACCTCGTCCATCCGACTGCCGGTGTCGATCAGGGCGGTGGCGATAATGGTCAGAGAGCCACCCTCCTCGATGTTTCTTGCGGCACCGAAGAAGCGCTTGGGGCGTTGCAGGGCGTTAGCGTCCACGCCGCCGGTCAGCACCTTACCGGAGGACGGCACCACGGTGTTGTAGGCGCGACCCAAGCGGGTGACGGAGTCCAGCAAGATCACCACGTCGCGTTTGTGTTCGACCAGGCGCTTGGCCTTTTCGATAACCATTTCGGCAACCTGCACGTGGCGGGTCGCAGGCTCGTCGAAGGTGGAGGACACCACTTCGCCGCGCACCGTGCGCCGCATGTCGGTAACTTCTTCCGGACGCTCATCGATCAGCAGCACGATGAGATAGATTTCCGGGTGGTTGGTCTCAATGGATTTGGCGATGTTCTGCAACATCACGGTTTTACCCACCCGCGGCGGGGCGGTGATCAGGCAGCGCTGACCCTTGCCCAGAGGCGCGACAATATCGATGACCCGGCCCGATCGGTCTTTGAGGGTCGGGTCTTGGATTTCCATATTCAGCCGCTCGTCAGGATAAAGCGGGGTCAGGTTGTCGAACAGTACCTTGTGGCGAACGTTTTCGGGGTCCTCGAAATTGGTGAGATCAACCTTAAGCAGGGCGAAATAGCGCTCGCCTTCGCGCGGTGCGCGAACACCACCATCGACCGTATCGCCGGTGCGAAGGCCGAATTTCCGGATCTGCGAGGGGCTAACATAGATATCGTCAGGGCCGGGCAGATAATTGGCTTCCGGGGAACGGAGGAACCCGAACCCGTCTTGAACAACCTCAAGCGTGCCGGAGCCGAAGATCTCGATACCTTCTTCGGCCAGAACCTTAAGGATGGAGAACATCATATCCTGCTTGCGCATGGAGTTGGCGTTCTCGATCTCCAGGGTTTCGGCAAAGGCAATCAGATCGGCCGGCGACTTGTCCTTCAGCTCCTGTAAGCTCATCCGCGTGAGGCCCATGGCGGCAATGGCAACAGAAACCTCTGAGGGTTCGTCGTCTTCCAGGTCGCCGTCGATGGTGTCGGTGGTTTGGCTCGCAATGCCGACATCTTCTGGGACGTCAGCGGGATCGAGCGCAATTTGGTCTTGCATTAGTTACTCTTCATACAGCGCTGCAAAGCCCAGGCTAGGGGCCCGGGTGCTCAGCGGCAGGATTTAGCTCTGGGCTTGTCGCCCGGGTGTACTTGGGGCCGTACCATCGGCGGCTATGGAAGCGCGCAGGTCCGGAAAAAGGCGGGGCACGGCCATATCGACCGCGTGATGAAAGCCCAATCACAGCCGAGCGCCCAGGTCAAGTCGCGGGCCATCAGGGTGAACGGCTTTTAGCCCTGTCTACCCACCTGTCCTTAAGCCGGAACCCATACTCTTGGACCACTGAAATGTTCATCGGGAGAAACCCATGTCTCTGAGCGTCTCGTCCTTCAATCCCACAAGTCCCTACCAACCGGTCGCCCAGGCCGACACCGCCAACACCCCGGTCCAGGATCAAGTCAGGGCGGCAAATGATCCTTCCCAAATGGCCGAAAACCAAGCCCAAGACCGCTCGCGAACCTCGGTAGACCCCTTCATCGGCTCGGGCTTTGACGTCACCGCCTAGCCGCCGAACTCCGTCGTCACCGCAATGACCATGACGATGGCCGCCAGGAACGGGAGCTCATTGGTCATCTTCCAGAAGCGCGCGGGCCGGGTATTGCTGCCGGCAGCAAACCGCTTTCGAGCTGCACCCAGAAAGTGATGCCAGCCGATCAGAAAGACCACCCCGGCCAGCTTTACGACCATCCAGGGCTTCAAGAGAAACCCCCAGCCTAACCGCGCCGACCCGTCGATCCAGATGAGGCCTAGGCCCAACAACAGAGCTATAATCATCGCCGGTCCCATGATGATCCGGTAGAGCTTGAGCTCCATGGTTTGGAAGGTCTTGTCCATTTCCGAGCCCGGCCCCGCATCACAGTGATAGGCAAACAGCCGGGGCAGATACATGATCCCGGCCATCCAAGCGATGACTGCAATGATGTGAAGCCCGCGAACCAGATCGTAGAGATTCATAGCTGAGGTCCTATTGAGTGCATGCCGGGCTGCGTATGCATTGGCCGTGTGTTCTTGGACAGGTCCAGTTGCCGTCGGGGGCGGAACCTGTGGGTCGCGTCAGGGCCCGCGACACAGCCTGGGCCAACCCGGAAATAAAGCCTGAATCTGGACCTAGCGCAGGGGCCCGCAAATACGGCGAACACCCCACATGCTTTGCGATTTCGGCGTATTCCTGATCCAGCTCGACAAGGGTCTCGATATGCTCAGAGACAAAGGCGATGGGGCAGATGAGGACACCCTTACCTTCGGCCCCGGCGCGACGAACCTCCGCCTCTGTGGAGGGTCCCAACCACTTCATAGGCCCGACGCGGCTTTGGTAACAAACCGACCAGTCTGCCAGTTGCGGAAGCTGCCCAGCCACCGCTGCAGCTGTCGCCAGAACCTGGGCTTGGTAGGGGTCTCCTGCGGCGATTACCTTTTCCGGCAAGCCGTGGGCGGAAAACAGCAACCGGACGTTCTTGGGTTTGCCGGCTTGGGTCCACACCTTTTGGATCGCGCGCCCATGTGCGGCAACCACGCCTTCGGCTGTTGGATAGCAGCAAACGTCTCGCGAACGACCCGGCCCGCGATAGGTCGCTTTCCAGTCCTTCAGGGAAGATCCCGTCGTGGTCGTCGAGAACTGTGGGTATAGCGGCAAAAGGACCAACTCTTCCGGCGCAAAGGTGGTCACGGCCTTCGCGGTCTGCTTGGCCAAGGGTGACCAATAGCGCATGGCGATGAAGACCTTAATCTCATCGGTTGGGTGGTCGCGACGAAGCTCTGCCTCCAGTGCCGCCGCCTGCTTGGTGGTTTCCGGCAGCAAGGGTGAAGCGCCACCCATCAGCGCGTAGTTGGCTTGGGCACTCTTCGCCCGCGCGCTCGAGATCAGAGCCGCGAGCGGGTATCGAGCCAAGGCCGGTAAATCAATGATCGCCTTGTCTCGAAAGAGATTGAACAGGAAGGGACGGACCGCGGCCAAACGATCGGGTCCACCAAGATTGAACAGGACAACAGCAATCCGGCTCAACGGCCTGTGACCCGCGCTATGGTGCGCTCAATGTGGTCGACGGGCGTGTCGGGCAAAACACCGTGGCCAAGATTGAAGATGTAGGGTCCCGCATTCCACTGGTCGATCAGAGCATCGACTCGGGCATCTAGCGCGGGCCCGCCGGCCCGCAAAAGCAAGTTATCCAGGGCTCCTTGGATGGTTTTACCGCCGGCTTGGATCCCTTGGCCCAAGGCTGCGGTGGCCTGGGTGTCCAGGGCGACGGCCTGGACCGGAACCTTAGCGGCATAATTCACCACAAGAGCTCCGGCACCTCGTGGAAATCCGATGAATGGCACGTCGATCCCGGCAGCTCGAACCTTTTCGATGATCGCGCAATGGGGCTTGATAACAATGCGTTCGAAGACGTCCTCCGCCAAACCCTCAGCCCAGCTTTCGAAGAGCTTCAGGACTTGAGCGCCTGCCTTGGCCTGCATTACGAGGTAGCGTGCGGTGGAATCTACCAAGACCGCGAGCAGTGCGTCTAGCTTTTCGGGCTCTAGATAGGCAAAACTGCGTGCGCCGGATCTGTCGGACCCTCGGCCTTCGATCATATAGGTGGCTACAGTCCAGGGCGCACCTGCGAAACCTATCAGAGCGCGATCGGGTTCAAGCTTGGCACGAACGAGCTTGAGGGTCTCACCGATCGCTGCCAGCCGCTCCGTCGAAGCCTCAACTTCACCAGCCATGCTCTCGACAGATGGCAATTGACCTAGCCTTGGGCCTTCCCCCGTCTCGAACCAGACCTGCTGGCCAAGTGCTTTGGGGATCAGCAGGATGTCAGCAAATACAATGGCCGCATCCAGGGGAAAGCGCCGCATCGGCTGAAGCGTCGCCTCGGCGGCCATCTCTGGGTCGTGACAAAAGGCGATGAAGTCCTGGGCTCGCGTCCGCAGCTCACGATATTCAGGCAAGGACCGGCCTGCTTGGCGCATGAACCAAACTGGAGGACGGTCTAGGACTTCGCCGGCAAGCGCTCGGAGGAGGCGCGGCGTCTCAATGTCTGACATACCTTTCCTTAAACCCATTTCCGATCTTCGGCTCAAGGCCTAGCCGCCGGATGGCTAAGTCTGTCTGTCTAAGAATCTAATTATTTTCTTGGAAGAAGCAGAGTAAGGGCCTGTCGATCATGGGGAGAAGTTAGCGCAAAGTCTGGTCGTCAGCCTCCGATCCCCAGGGCTTCAACCGGTCTTCCAGGTGGGCGAAACCAACCTGTGGAAAACGGGGAGAACGCTTAAGTCTATGGCTGGCCTTAATCTTTCGTTAAGGGTTTGGGAGCGACCTCGGTAGATCGTGGGCGGATGTGTTAATCCAGACTTCAGGAACATGAACAGGCCGGACAATGTTGGTGGCTGGGGATGGCCTTGGGCAATAGTCGGCGGGTTTTCCGCAATCTTCACAGGCGGGGCTCCCCAATGCTGCGTCTCCCCAATTTCATGCCAAGCCGTTAAGAGGGCTTCGACAGGTTTCTCCCCAAGATTATGTCCTCGGCACCCAGCCGAGGTTCACAGACCCAAAGGACATACGGCGTTGCTATGACCACCGCTTCGCGCTTTGCCACCTATTTTCATGTTCACCTGGTCTCTGACTCCACCGGAGAAACGTTGAACGCCATGGCCCGCGCCGTCTGCGCCAGGTTCGACAACGTACTGCCCATCGAACACATCTACGCGCTTGTGAGGTCGCCCCGACAACTGGAGCGCGCCCTTACGGATATTGAATCGGCACCGGGCGTGGTCATTCAC
>JANLPK010000167.1:0-3600 GCA_031367205.1 Alphaproteobacteria bacterium | reverse complement strand
GGATGCGGATTCCCGGTGCCTTTAGCCCCAACGAAGCGGCGGAAATGCGCGCTGCGATCTGGCGCGCGCTCGAGACTAAGGGCATCCGCAAGGACGATACTACGACCTGGACAAAGGAGCGACCTGAGCACCTGCAACATCTCAAAACCGATCCAGTCTTCCGCGCGGTTGGGTCGCCCAAGGTTCTCAAGACCATTGCCGACGTGCTGGCTGGTCAAGCCTACGACCTACCAAGGAACTGGGGTGCTTTCTTCATCGCCTTCCCGACCGACCGACCGTGGGAACTGCCAAGGAACGGCTGGCACTGCGATGCGAACTACACGAGCAGTCTCTTTCCCCCCGCCGGTGTCAGGGTTCATGCCCTGCTCGGCGACGTCGGACCGGGCTGTGGAGCCACCCAGATGCTCAGTGGCTCGCACCGGCTCATCCACGCTTGGTTCAAGCAACACCCCCATCCGGGCGCCCGGGGAGCAGAGGCTCGGAAGTCACTGCAGCGACACCCCTACATCCGCGATCTCCATGACCTCAGCACACACGATCTTCGGGTCGAGCGCTTCATGAACGGGGCGGAGGTGGTCGATGGCATTCCCCTTCAGGTGGTGGAGAACACTGGATGCGCTGGAGACGTGATCCTTCTGCACCCACTGGTGTTGCACGTTGCCGCGCCGAATGCAGGCCAGGCACCGCGCTTTCTCCTGAGCGGCGGCGTGGATACAAACGCGATGTGGGCCTCGGTCGTGGCGGGAATCCATGGGAAGTCTGGGTGAGGCGGGGGCGTTTTGGTGACAGTGCACTTAACCACCTATTCTGACTCTCCAACGTCCAAGACTGCGCGACCTGATCGGCTGGCCACCGGTGAGTTCGGACTACTGGAATGCGCAAACCTTGGCGGATGTGGCGCCGAGGTATCCGGATATGGATCTGAGCCCCTATAGCTAGCGCAGTTCGTCTGTTGATTTGATGGGCAATCCGGAAAGCCATCCGGCGATCGCCCGGTCACCCCTGAGAGCAATGACCTCTTTGCCGGGAAATCGCTCGTTGAGGGTTCGTTGGATAGCTGGACGGTCGCTGCGATCAAAATCCCAAGTCATCTTGAGGAACTTCAGGAAATCACGATTGATGCGTTCGACGCAGCCCTCAACCATTCCAGGCCGACTTCGACCCAAGTTGCCAAGTGTCCGTTTCAGAATACGCCAAACTCGTAGGGCCCTCGGCTGGTCTAGCCAGAGAATTTGATCGGCTGCGGCGTATCTACTGTCCAGAGTGGACTTGATGTAATTGCCTTCCGACACCCAATGATCACCAGCGTGGGCAGCTTGAACCCGGTCCACAAAGGTCACTGGATCTGCTTGGATCCATCCCGGATTCCAAAACAGCGTGTCCATGAAAATCACCGGTATCCCGAGCCGCTCCCCGACTTGGCGTGCGAAAGTGGATTTTCCCGTTCCCGAACAACCTAAAACCAAAATGCGCGACACTGAATCGATCCTTCGATGAGTTAGTCTTGGTCCAAGTCAGGTCGCCGTTACACGCAATAACCACCCACCACCCGTCCTTCACGCCGCCTGCCAGTTCCTCAAATCAGATATTGAACCGCAGAGATCGCAGAGGTTCGCAGAGATATCGACGGGCCACTGACCCCTCCGCGCATCTCCGCGATCTCTGCGGTTTCAATTCTCCCCATCAACGGCCTAAGCCGCCGCCACTTCCCGTATCTCCAGTACCAGCCCCGCCGCCGTCGCCAGATTGACCAGGGCGTCCAGCGAGAACTTGCCGAGTTTACCGCGCATCAGATCGTTCAAGCGCGGGCGGGTAATACCAAGGCGCACTGAGGCAGCCTCCTGCGTCAGGTCCCATGCGCTGATGCGCGTGACAAGCAAGCTGAGCAGGTCAGCGCGGGCCTTCATGTTCGCGGCTTCCGCCGGGGTGTCGGACAGAGCGTCGAACACATCATCGAATTTCTGAATGTCCATTTCCTAGTCCTTCCAAGCTCGCAATCTACTTGCTGCCAGATCAATATCCCGCTGCGACGTTTGCTGGGTCTTCTTCTGGAAGGCGTGGAGCACGACGAGATTAGCGCCCACACTGGCCAGATAGATCACTCGAAAAGCGCCGCCCGCCTCCCGGATACGGATTTCACGAACGCCGGGTCCCACCGTCTTCATCGGCTTCCAATCTCTCGGTTCGAGGCCCTTCTGGACCTCCCGCAATTGGTAGCCAGCTTCTGCGCGCGCCAACTCCGGAAAGTCCCGCAGCCGCGCTAGGCTGTCACCGAGGAAAACAATGGGTTTCACAGAAAAAGCTGTATCGAATTCGATACTATGAGTCAAGATCGAGGCTCAGTCAGCCTCGCCGAGATGGACCCAGGGCAGACGTTCCTCGGCAAAATAGTCGCGGGTCGGTGGCAATTTCGCTGGCTCGTCGAAGGCCCCGATATGGAAGTGTAGCTCGACCGGCTCTTGAACGCCCTGGCAGGTCAGGGTCGAGCCGCAGGTTGCGCAGAACCCCCGCCGAGTGCCTGGAGAGGAGGCGAACTTGGTTATCTGGCCCTTGGTCATTTCGACCATGGATTCGTCAAAGGCGGCAAAGGCGGCGGCTGGCGCGCCGCTGTGTTTGCGGCAGCTCTGGCAGTGACACCAGATCACCCATTTTGGCGATCCCTTGGCGCGGAACCGCACAGCGCCACAAAGGCAGCCTCCCTCCCAAACTTCAGTCATCGACCGCTCTCCCCCTCAATACGACTTCGCCAACCCCAGCACCCGCTCGGCGATATAGTTGAACACCATCTCGCGGCTGATCGGCGCGATCCGGGCGATCATCGCCTCGCGAAAATAGCGCTCCACGTGGTATTCCTTGGCATAGCCCATGCCGCCGTGGGTCAGGATGGCGGTTTCGCAGGCGTTGAACCCGGCCTCACCGCCTAGATACTTCGCCGCATTGGCTTCGGCTCCGCAATCGCGCCCAGCGTCAAACATCGCCGCAGCCTTGAACGCCATCAGGTTGGCCGCCTCCAACTCCATCCAGGCCTTGGCCAGCGGGTGGGCGATGCCTTGATTTTGGCCGATGGGTCGCCCAAACACCACCCGCTCCTTGGCATAGCTGGTGGCCCGCGCCAGGGCCGCGCGCCCCAGCCCCACGGCCTCGGCGCCGAACAGCACCCGCTCGGGGTTCAGTCCGTCCAGCAGGTAATAGAACCCCCGCCCCTCCTCACCGATCAGATCACCGGCGGGGACCTGCAGGTTGTCGATGAACACGCTGTTGGACTCCACCGCCTTGCGTCCCATCTTCGGGATGACCGTGGCACTCATCGCTGAACGATCAAAGTCGGTGTAAAAGAGAGACAGGCCCTCGGTGGATTTCTTCACCTGATCGCGCGGCGTGGTGCGGGCTATGATCAGGATCTTGTTGGCCCGCTGGGCCATGGTGGTCCACACCTTTCGGCCCGAAATGACGTAACCGTCGTTGGTGCGCACGGCCTTGGTGGTCAGGCTGGTGGTGTCCAGACCGCTGTCGGGCTCGGTAATGCCGATGCAGATCTTGTCTTCACCCGAGATCAGCCGGGGGATGGCGCGAGCCTTCAGTTCCTCCGACCCATATTTG
>JANLPK010000119.1:0-2382 GCA_031367205.1 Alphaproteobacteria bacterium | reverse complement strand
CGGGACTGAGGGCCTAGGCCGAACCGCAGCGTCATATCCTGCGCGTAGCGCTTGGCGTGGGCCACCCAGCTGTCGGAATAGGATGAGAAATAGGCGTAGCCGTCGTCAAAGATGGTGTCTGCGGCGACGGGATCATCGGCCTGGACCAGGAAGCAGGTGCCGCAAACCCGTGTGCGCAGGGGATAGCTCCGCTCATCGCCCGCTGCCAATTGGGCGGGCGTGAGATAGGCATTGGCCAGGGGCTGGTTGCCCAGATCAACGAAGTCTTGGGTCAGGGGCGCGTGGCAAAAGCGGCAATTGGGCGTGGTCATGGCAGGGCTTCGTAGCGCGCAATCTGTTCGTGGCACAACAGCAGAGCATCACGGCCTTGGGCCTGATCGCGATACCACGCCATGGTCCAGTCGACGGCGGAGGGCGCATCGAGGCGGCTCTCGAAACCTAGGGACTGCTTGGCCAAGGTGGCGTCGATGCCGAGCGACTTGGCCTCGATGGAACTGGGGTCCGGCTCATGTCGCCAGGCTTGAGCGCCGAGCGCACCGACAGCGCGGGTCGCCAGTTCTCCGACGGTGACCTCTTGTCCGCCGGGCCGTGGCCCGAAATTCATGGCGCGCGGCGTGTCGGGGTTGGTGGCGAGATGCTCTAGATAGGTGAGGTAGCCCGCCACGCAGTCCAGAACATGCTGCCAGGGACGGGTCGATTCGGGGTGGCGCAGCACGGTCTGGCCTTGGCTCTGACCCGCTCGAACGATGTCGGCCACCAGCCGGTCGCGGGAATAGTCGCCGCCGCCGATGACATTGCCGCCCCGCGCCGTGGCGACCGGTACGCCCAGGGCGTCGAAATAGCTGCGGGCAAAGCTCCCCGTGACGATTTCGGCGGCGGCCTTAGAGGCGGAGTATGGGTCTTTGCCGCCCATGGCGTCGGTCTCGACAAAGGCCCTGCCGGTCTCGGCATTGGCGTAGACCTTGTCAGAGGTGACCACGAGCACGGCCTTGAGGGCGCTCTGGGTGCGTAGGGCTTGGAGCAGATGGGCGGTGCCCATGATGTTGGCGGCAAAGGTGGCGATTGGATCTTCGATGGAGGTGCGAACGATCGGTTGGGCGGCCATGTGCAGGACGAGGTCAAAGCTGCGGTCGGCAAGGGCGGCCTCAACGGCGGCGCAATCGCGCAGGTCTACGATCAACGGCTCGACCAACCCACCGACCCCGGCCAGATCGTGCAGAGCAGGCGTTTGATCGGGTGACAAGGCCAGACCCGTGACCCGAGCGCCCAAGCCCGACAGCCAAATTGCCGCCCAGGATCCTTTGAAACCGGTATGGCCGGTAAGCAGAACCCGTCTTCCTGACCAGAACCCGGCCTGGGGTCGGCTCATGACCACAAACGCCACGGCGCTTGCCCCGATGCCCAGAGGGCTTCGAGGTTGTTCTTGTCGCGCAGGGTGTCCATGGCGGCCCAGAAGCCGTCATGGTGATAGGCCATCAGCTGATTGTCGCGGGCCAGACCCTCCAGGGGTGCGGCCTCAAAGGCCATGTCGTCGCCCTCGATCCGGGCAATCACCTCAGGCTGGAGCACGAAAAAGCCGCCGTTGATCAGGCCGTTGTCGCCGGGAGGCTTCTCGATGAAGCGCTCGACCGCGCCGTCGATGATTTCGAGGGCACCGTAGCGACCGGGCGGGGACACGGCGGTGACGGTGGCGGGCTTGCCATGGCTTTTATGGAAGGCCGCCAGGGCCGCCAAATCCACATCGGCAACGCCATCGCCATAGGTGAAGAAGAACGGCTCGCCGGGGGTGAGGTATTGCGCCACGCGCTTAAGACGCCCGCCGGTCATGGTGTCGGCCCCGGTATCGACCAGGGTGACCTTCCAGGGCTCATGCTTGGTGGCGTGATATTCCACCGAACCCTTGGCCAGATCGACGGTCAGGTCGGCATTGTGCAGCACGTAGTTGGAGAAATACTCCTTGATGACATAGCCCTTGTAACCCAGGCAGACGATGAACTCGTTGAAGCCGTAGTGGCTGAACAGCTTCATGATGTGCCAGAGAATCGGGCGTCCGCCGATCTCGATCATCGGCTTGGGCTTGAGGTGGCTCTCCTCGGAAATCCGAGTGCCCAACCCGCCGCAGAGCAGGACAACCTTCATCAGGCGACCCGTTTGACGAAGGCGTCGGGCCAATAGGTGACGCGACCGGTCACCACACCCTCATTGAACGGGAAGGCCGGTTCTTCGACGATGAAACGTTTATCCTCGGCGACGAAATCATGAATGGCCGTGAGCGGATTATTCCAATCCCAATCGTCGCCAGTGCGCGGCGCGCCCTTGACCTGGGCCATCACGCCGTCGGTGGCCACCACATAGGAACCGATGCCGATCAGTTCGCCGTAG
>JANLPK010000087.1:0-4482 GCA_031367205.1 Alphaproteobacteria bacterium | reverse complement strand
CAGGCCGAGCTTGCCGATCTCCGCAAAACTGCACTGCCCCTCTAGCACCAGATCGGCAATCGCATGCCCGCTGGCAGGCGATAGGCCGAACCCCACGCCCGACATGGTGGCGGCGGTGAGGTTACTTGGGCTGGTGAACCGCTCGATCACCGGGCGGCCGTCAGGAGTGTTTTCCACGATGCCGGCCCAACTGCGGATTACGCGCAGATGGGCCGCGCTGGGCAGGAGTTCGGCGACGCGTTTGGCGAGGTTGCGGATCAGCGGCGTGGTCGGGCGGGCAGCGGGGCCGGTTGGAGCGACCTCGATCCACTCATGAGGGCCACCGCCATAGGCGAGATTGCCGCGCAGGGTCTGGCGACCATAGAGGCCGTTGCCGTCGACGCCGCCGATGGCCATTAGCGGGGCCGGTTCGGTGACGATCATCTCGGCGCGGGCTGAGGCGAGGGGTAGGTCGATGCCGAGTTGCGCCAAGAGCATTCCGGTCTGGGGACCTGCAGCGACCACCACGGCATCGCAGCCGAAGGTGCCCTGGTCAGTCTCCACGGCGGTGACCTTGCCGCCCGCAGTCTGGAACCCGGTGACGGCGCAGTTCTGACGGATTGTCCCGCCCAGATCCTGAATAGCCCAGGCATAGGCTTGGACCGTTCGTTGCGGGTTGGCGTGGCCGCCGAACTTCACATGGATGCCGCCGAAGTTTTGTGGGCTGACTAAGGGCGCGAGATCCAGCGCCTGCTGGCTGTCGATATGGTCAGCGGTATAGCCGAGTGCGTTAAAATTCGCGGCCATCTTGTGATAGGAAGCCAGCTGCGACGGGCTCATGGCGACGATCACCCGCTCGCGTCGGTACTCGGTGGGATAGCCCAGCAGGTCGTCCATCAGCGGCCAGAGCCGTTGCTCCTCGGCATACAGCGGGGAGTGATAGTGCGATGCCCCGCCTCCGTTGCGGCCTGAGGCTTCCCAGCCGACAATGCCCTTATCGAGCACAAGTACATCGCAACCGGCGCGGGCCAGCCACCAGGCGGCGCTCAGGCCCGTCACGCCGCCACCAACGATGACGACGGATGCGCCCTTGGCGGTCATGCCGGGTCTTCGCTGAAGGTGATCATCTGGGCTGCCTCACGCTCAGTCCCGATGTCGCCATAGGGCACCCACTGGCTGGGAATGCCGAACCAGACATCCCATCCGGCAGTCATCGCTGCAGCCTCGTCCCAGTCGGCCAGGACCTTGAGCGGTAGGGGACGCACAGGCGCGCGGAAACCGGCCAGGGGGATAGGCGGGGATTGGGTGGCGCAGGCCAGGGTCAGGGCGACTTGTTCCCGACACCGTCGCGCTTGGCATGCCCCCATGCAGGCACGGGTCAGGCGCTTGAACTGATCCTGATTGATTGGACCGTCGGCCAACAGGGTGTGGATGTCGCGGGCCGCGAGCTTCTCCGACCGGGCCAGATAGCGCGGCGGCTGAACACCTAATAAGTCAGCGCGGGTCACCTCTTCGCACTGGCAGACCACCACCTGATCGTCGCCGACGCTGAGCAGGGCGCGCATCCAGGCCATTTGGTAGGCTTGGCTGTCATGGGCAGAGGTGAGGCCAGCGCAATCGCCGGTAACGAACACATTGGGCAGACTCGTTGCACCGTCAGCCGTTACGACAGGCACATGGCCGCCGCGCTGGGTGTCCATCGTGAGCGCACCGCCAAGGACGTTGAGGAGTTCGATGGCCGGGGCCATGCCGATACTCATCACGACAGTATCGCAGGTGAGTTCGGTGGTGGGTCCTCCGACAGGACCGACCTCGATGCGCTCGACACCGTCTAGACCACCCTGAGCACGATGGATCACCTGGGCGGTCAGCAGGGGGATATTGGCGAGGTCAGAGCCAATGACAGCTTGGGCTTGGGGTAAGGCCTCGATGATGGCCACGACCTCTAGCCCTTTTGATCGGGCGAGGCTCGCCGCCTGCAGGCCAAGCTCGCCAGAGCCCAGCACCACGATCCGTCTCCCAGCGAAGGCGTCATAGCGCTCGACCAACGCGGCGAAACCGCCCGCGCCCATGACGCCAGGCTGATCCCAACCAGGGAAGGCCATGGGGATGTCGCGTGCGCCGGTAGCCAGGATCAGCTTGTCGAAGCCTACCAGCCACGCCCGCTCCTCATCAGCTAACCCGACCACCGGTTGGGGCAAGGCTGCGAGCCCTGGGCCATTGACGAAGGCCCCCCAAGCATAGGTGCCGAGCGCAACCTCGACTCCCAGTTCAAGGGCTTCCTCCAGGGCCGGGTTGGCGGCGAAGATCTGCTCGACCATCCGCTCCTGACGCTGGACCGCTGGGGTCATGCGACCACCGTAGTAGAGCGGGGTGTCGAGGCCCATCAGGCTGGCGGAAACCGGGTTCTCGTCGACCAGCAACACCTGCGCGCCAGTCTTGGCCTGCGCAATAGCGACGGCTGTCCCGGCCGGGCCTGCGCCAATGATCAAGACCTGAACGGCGCGCTCCGGCCTCGGCAGTTTTCCGTTGATGGCGGCGCGGTCGATGCCGTCAAAGGCTTGGGGCATCAGACCGCCTCCAGAGCCTGTTCCAGATCAGCGATCAGGTCGTCGGGATGCTCAAGGCCGACCGAGAGGCGCATGGTGGCATCGGTGATCCCGGCGGCCTCTCGGCTTTCCTTGGGCACATTGTAGTGGGTGGTTGTGGCCGAGTGGCAGATCAGGGTCTCAGTGCCGCCCAGGCTAACCGCCAGCCGCATGACCCGCAGATGATCTAGGAACCGGAAGCACTCGGCCTCGCCGCCCTTGAGCCGTACGGAGAAGGTCGAGCCGGTGCCGCGCGACTGGCGGGCCATCAGGGCGATGGCCTCGGGTTCCTCCCGGAAGCCGAGATAGGTGACCCCGGCGACCTTGGGGTGATCGCGCAGGTAGGTCGCGATTTTCAAGGCGTTGGAACAGGCGCGTTCGGTGCGCAGAGGTAGGGTCTCGAAGGAGCGGAGTAATAGCCACGCTGTCTGGGCGTCTAAGTGCGCGCCCTTCAGAGTGCGCATGGTCTTGAGTTTGGCAATTAACTCGGCGGAACCAGAGACACCGCCAGCCAGCATGTCGGAGTGACCCGCGCAATACTTGGTCAGCGAGGTCATGCAAAGATCTGCTCCCTGCGCCAAGGGCGACTGCAGCAGCGGACCCAGGAAGGTGTTGTCCACCACGATGATCGGCTTGCGGCCCTGCTTGGCCTCAACCGCTTTGGCCAGGCGCGTTACCAGGGCGATGTCGACAATGGCGGCGGTCGGATTGGCTGGGCTTTCCAGCCAGATGATGCCGATTGGGCCGTGGGCGTTGGCTCGGTCTAGAGCGGTTTGGATTGAATTCTCGCTCAAGCCATCTGCAAAGCCGAAGGGCGTGACGCCGAACTCGGGCAGGACGTTGTGCAAGAAATTATCCGTACCGCCATAGATCGGCTGGGAATGGACGATGGTGTCGCCGGGGCGGACGAAGGTCAGCAGGGTGGTGGTGATCGACGCCATGCCGGAATTGAACACAGCACTGTCTTCCGCCCCGTCCAGGGCGCAGAGCCTCGCCTCAACCATGGTGAGGTTGGGGTGGCCAAGGCGGCCATAGATATAGGCCTGGGGCTCACCCGCGATCCGCCGTGCGCCGTCCGTATCTGGACCGTCGAAAAAGGCTTCGTGAATGTCTTTGGCTTGCTGTGCCGAGCGGTAGACGAATGTGGAGGTGGCATAGATCGGCGGCTTGGCCGCGCCTTGGCCGGTAGCGGGGTCATAGCCATGACTGATGGCCAGCGTCTCTAGGTGTAGTCCGGGCTTATCGCTCACGGGGTTAGGCTCTTGGCTTGATCGATGAAGGCTTGCGCCGTTCTGCAATACCAGTCGGTGAACCGGACCAACAGAGACTCTGCCTCCTGCGAATAAGGGCCGGGCGTATAGGCGATAGAATTGACACCCCGCTGGTTGTTCTCCACCAAATCGCGGTCCTGCAGATTGGTGCGATCCCAGAGTGCGACGAGGTTGTCCAGGTCGTAGTCGACCCCCTCTTGCGCGTCCTTGTGGACCAACCACTTGCTAGTGATGATGGTCTCGTTCACGCCATTGGGCATGGCGCTGAACATGAATAGGAAGTCTCCGGTAGCATGACAGAAACTATTGGGCTCCAAAGCCCAACGCAGGGAGCCGATATCACCGTTGCCGGTCGGGCACATTAGTTTGGCCACCGAACGCTGCCCGTCCAGAGTCATGGAGACGCAGCCTTCGTTTAGAGGAAAGCGTACCGCCTGCCACCAATCGCCCTCGACCGGACCGCGTGGCAGACCGATGGCATCCATTCGGGCATCAAAGGCCTCGGCGTGTTGGTCTTCCCCATAGTCAAAGTGCGCCGAGGTGCCCATCGGGAACGCCACTGAGAGTTCGGGATGGCCGGTCGGACAATGATAGCATTCCCGGGCATTCTCCATGGCCAGCTTCCAATTGGCCTTTTCCACGAG
>JANLPK010000068.1:0-12134 GCA_031367205.1 Alphaproteobacteria bacterium | reverse complement strand
GACCCATGCCGGGGGTTAACTCCTCGATCTCATCGCAGACCAACTTTTTGTTGCGGCGGATAACGGCGCGCATGGGAGCCTCCCTCGACTATTGATTGACGACAGATTGCGAGGTTCGCCGCGCAATGACCAGGGTGTCGTAGCGGCAAGTGCGGCGGGTTGCGAGGGCGCGCCATATCCCCTAACCCTCGGGGCAGCACGTCGCGATCAGATCAGGAGCTTTTCATGAGTCTCGCCTTCCTCTTTCCCGGCCAGGGTAGCCAGGTCGTCGGCATGGGCGTGGACCTGGCGAAGGCGTTCAGTTCGGCGCGGGAGGTGTTCCAGGAAATTGACGATGCGCTGGGGCAAAAGTTGTTCGCTCTGATGCAGGACGGGCCGGAAGATCAGCTGACACTGACGGAGAATGCGCAACCGGCCCTAATGGCCGTCAGCTTGGCGGTTGCGCGGACCCTGGAGAAGGAATTCGGGATTGCGATTGAGCGCGCGGCCTTTGTGGCGGGGCATTCGCTAGGAGAATATTCGGCCTTGGCGGCGGCAGGCGCGATCAGTGTGGCAGATACCGCACGGCTACTGAAGCTGCGCGGACAGGCGATGCAGCGGGCCGTGCCGGTGGGTGAAGGTGCCATGGCCTCGCTGATCGGACCCAAGAGCGATGTGGCGCTGGCGGAAGCCGCGGCGGAGGCTGGCTCGGCGGTTGGCGTCTGCGTGGTGGCCAATGACAACAATGCCGGAAATGTGGTGATCTCCGGAACCAAGGCGGCGGTGGACTTGGCCATCGAGAAAGCCAAGGAATTGGGCGCACGGGCGATCCTGCTGAATGTGTCGGCCCCCTTCCATTGCCCGCTGATGCAGCCGGCGGCCGACGAGATGGCACAGGCCTTGGCGTCGGCCACGATTTTGGCACCCCGCGCGCCTGTGGTGACCAATGTGCTGGCGAGGCCGACCTTGGACCCCGAGGAAATTCGGCGGTTGCTGATCGAGCAGGTGACGGGTCGAGTGAGATGGCGCGAGAGCATGCTATGGCTGGTCGGTGATGGCGGGGTGACCCGCTTTGCCGAGGCCGGGGCCGGCAAGGTCCTGTCGGGCATGGCCAAGCGGATCGCGCCGGACGCCGAGGCGACGCCGCTGAACAGTCCCGCCGATCTCGAAGCCTTCGCCAAGAGTTTGTGAGGGGAACACCATGTTTGATCTGACTGGCAAGACGGCCCTGGTGACCGGGGCCACAGGAGGCATCGGGGCGGCGATTGCTAGAACCCTGCATGGGCAAGGCGCGCATGTGGTGTTGTCGGGCACCCGCGAGGCCGTGCTGGCGACCTTGGCCGCGGAGTTGGGGGAGCGAACCTCAATTGCTGCGGCCGATCTGGGTGACGCCGAATCGGTGGACGGATTGGTGGGGCGGGCTGAGGCCGCGACCGGTCAACTGGACATTCTGGTGGCCAATGCGGGCATCACCAAGGACGGCTTGCTGATGCGGATGAAGGACGAGGACTGGGAGCAGGTCCTCAAGATCAACCTGGAGAGCTATTTCCGGCTCAGCCGTGCGGCCATGCGCGGGATGATGAAGCGGCGATTCGGGCGCGTCATCGGCATCACCTCGGTGGTGGGCGTGATGGGCAATCCGGGACAATCGAACTATGCGGCCTCCAAAGCCGGAATGATCGGGTTTTCCAAATCTTTAGCCCAGGAAGTTGCGACCCGCGGGATCACCGTCAACTGCGTGGCCCCCGGCTTCATCGAGAGTCCGATGACCGACGGCCTGACGGAGGGACAGAAGACGCAGATCTTGAGCACCATACCGGCGGGTCGTTTGGGGCAGGGCGGTGAGGTGGCAGCGGCTTGCGCCTATCTGGCCAGCGATGAGGCAGCCTATATGACGGGACAAACCTTGCACGTGAACGGCGGCATGGCGATGATCTGACCGACTGGCCTCGCCAAAGCGAACATGCTACGGCGACGCTGAACCCAGGGGCCCCGGCCCCAAACCCAAGGTCTGTGCGCGGTTGACATCTGCTCGGCGCTCACGGATGGATCAGTTGAACAACAGGGACCTATACCAATGTCCGATATCCTCGAACGCGTGCGCAAGATCGTCATCGAACACCTCGACGCCGATCCGGAAAAGGTCACCGAGAAGGCCAGCTTTATCGACGATCTGGGCGCTGACAGCCTCGACAATGTTGAATTGGTCATGGCCTTCGAAGAAGAGTTCGACATTGAAATCCCCGACGATGCGGCCGAGCACATCCAGACGGTGGGCGACGCGGTGAAGTTCATCGGAGAGAAACTGGGCGCCTAAGCCTCAGATTTCTTTAACCTTTTTCCGCCGCGCCCCTTGAACTGAGGCGCGGCGGTTCGCGTATTGGAGCCCGCCATGCGTCGTGTTGTTGTCACCGGGATTGGTCTGTTGACCCCGTTGGGCCAGGGGACCGAACTGAGCTGGAAAGCCATTCTGGCCGGCAAGTCCGGGGCCGGACGGATCACTGCATTTGATCCGGAGGTCTATGGCTGTCAGATCGCCTGCGAAGTGCCGCGCGTCGACGGTCGCGGGGGCGGCGGACCTGATGTGCCGGGCTCCTTCGATCCTGACCTGACCTTGAGCCCGCGCGATCAACGTCGAGTCGATGACTTCATCCTCTATGCGATCGCTGCCGCCGACGAAGCCGTGAAGGATTCGGGCTGGGTTCCGGCGACCGATGAGGATCACGAGCGCACCGGCGTGATCATTGGCTCGGGCATCGGCGGCCTAGCGACTATCGAACGCAACAGCATCGAGCTGCACGAGAAGGGGCCACGGCGGATCGGCCCGTTCTTCATCCCCTCGGCCCTGATCAATTTGTGTTCTGGACAGGTCTCCATACGGTTTGGGTTCAAGGGACCCAACCATTCGGTGGTGACAGCGTGCGCGACTGGAGCCCACGCGGTGGGTGACGCGGCCCGGATGATCAAATATGGCGATGCCGATGTGATGATCGCCGGCGGTGCAGAGGCTGCGATCTGCCCGGTAGGTATCGCCGGCTTCATCGCTGCGCGCGCCATGTCGACCGGGTTCAACGAGACCCCAGAAAAGGCCAGCCGCCCCTATGACAAGGACCGCGACGGCTTCGTCATGGGCGAGGGCGCCGGGATCCTGGTGCTGGAAGAATACGAACACGCCAAAGCACGCGGCGCGAAGATCTATGCCGAGGTCGCAGGTTACGGCATGGCCGGTGATGCCTATCACATCACCGCCCCGGCTGAGGACGGCGACGGCGGGTTTCGCGCTATGCGCGCGGCGCTCAAGGACGCTGGCGTAGAGCCCGGCGACGTGGACTACATCAATGCGCACGGCACCTCTACGCCGCTGGGTGACGAGATCGAACTGGGCGCGGTAACCCGTCTGCTGGGCGACGCGGCGGCCAAGGTGACCATGAGTTCCACCAAGTCGGCGACGGGGCACCTGTTGGGTGCCGCGGGGGCGATTGAGGCGGCCTTTGCCTGCTTGGCGATCCGCGATCAGATTGCCCCGCCGACCATCAATTTGGACAATCCCTCGGTGGAAACCAAGATCGATTTGGTGCCGAATCGGGCCAAGCCGATGGCTATCTCAGTGGCGCTCTCCAACAGCTTCGGCTTTGGCGGGACCAACGCTTCGGTGGTATTCAAGAAGGTCACGTGAGCAACAAATCCCGCAGAGGTTCGACCCGCGTTTCGCCCTTGCAGCGGGTGACGGTCGGCTTGATCAGCGGGATGGGTGTGTTCGCGCTACTCGTGGTCTTGGCGGTTGGTGCCGGGCTTTGGGCCTATGCGGGGCCGGGGCCATCAGCACGGTCGGGCGAGCGCACCACAGTCGATTTGCGCAAGGGTGCCAGCCTGCAGGAAGTGGCTTCATCCCTGAAACGCGCCGGGGTCATCAGGTCGAGCTCGGTGTTTGCCACGGCGGCCCAGATTACCGGAGCTTCGCGGAGGCTGCAGGCGGGAGAATATGAGTTCGCCAGTCGGCTGCCAATGTCCAAGGTGTTGGCGGAAATCCGTGACGGTAAGACGGTCAGCCACAAGATTACGGTGGCCGAAGGCCTGACCTCTGAAATGGTGGTCGATATCTTGGCGCGAGAGCCGCTGCTGACCGGCGTGGCCCCGACCCCGCCGGAGGGCACGATCCTGCCCGAAACCTATCAGTTTCAGCGCGGCGAAGACCGGGCCAAGGTGCTGTCGCGGATGGTCGATGCGCAGGACAAGCTGTTGGCGGTTTTGTGGGAACATCGGCAACCGGGTTTGCCGGTGCTGTCGCCGGAACAGGCGGTGACCTTGGCCTCCATCGTGGAGAAGGAAACCGGCAAGGCCGATGAACGGCCCAAGGTGGCGGCGGTGTTCATCAACCGGTTGCGGCTGGGTATGAAGCTGCAGAGCGATCCAACCGTCATCTATGCGGTGAGCCGGGGTCGACCGCTGGGACGTGGGTTGCGGGTGAGCGAACTGGCCAACCCAAGTCCTTATAATACTTATCAGAATGCGGGATTGCCGCCGGGGCCGATTGCCAATCCGGGACGCGAGGCGCTGGCGGCGGTGTTGGACCCGCCGCAGAGTGCGGATCTATTCTTTGTGGCGGATGGCACGGGCGGGCACGTGTTTGCGGCGACCCTGGAAGAGCATGATCGCAATGTGGGGCGTTGGCGGGCGGTGGAGGCTGAGCGGGCCAAGGCAGCGAAGGGTGGGAAATGATAACTTCATCGCTCATCCCCGCGAAAGCGGGGACCCAGGCTTTTTTGACTGGAGCGGTTGAAGGAACGAAAAACGCCTGGGTCCCCGCTTTCGCGGGGATGCACGGAGTTGGGGTAGGCCTATGCCGCTAAGCGGAATGACTGGATTCGGGCGCGCCGAGGGTGCGCTGGGAGACTGGAGCTGGGCGGTCGAGGCGCGTTCGGTGAACGGCCGCAATCTGGAGATCCGGTTTCGTGGTCCGCCGGGGTTTGACGTCTTGGAGCGCGGCGCGCGCGAGGCGGGTCAGGCGCGGTTTCAGCGGGGCAGTGTGAATGTCAGCGTGACCGCTAAGCGGCTTGAGGGTGCCGGGGCGGTGCGGATCAATTTTGAGCAGGTTGAGCGGTATCTGTCGGCGGGTGAAGCGCTGGCTGGGCGGGTCGCGCCACCCCATTGGGACGGAATATTAGCCCTGCGCGGAGTGGTGGAGGCCGATGCGGGGGCCGATGATCCGGAGGTTTTGGCGGCTGTAGAAGCGGCGATGGCATCCAGCGCCGGTGTGGCGCTGGATGGTCTCAAGGCCAATCGATTGGAAGAAGGCGCGGCGTTGAGCGGCGTGCTCATCGGCCTGTTGGACCGGATCGAGGGCTTGGTGGCTGAGGCGGAGTCCGTGGCTGGGGGACAGCCGGCAATGATCCGGGATCGTTTCGCCAAGCGGATGGCCGAGATGGCTGGAGAGGCTCAAGGGTTGGCTGAGCGGATTGTGGTGGAGGCTGCGGCCATGGCGGTGAAGGCCGATGTGCGCGAGGAGCTTGACCGGCTGGTCGGCCATGTGGCGGCGGCGCGGACCTTAATCGGTGGAGCTGGACCGGGAGGGCGGAAGCTGGACTTCCTGACGCAGGAATTCATGCGTGAAGCCAATACCCTATGCTCGAAAGCCGCGGTGCCCGCCTTGACCACAGCGGGGCTGGATCTGAAGGCGACCATCGAGCAATTCCGCGAGCAGGTGCAAAATGTGGAGTAGTTGCAAATCCTCCCCCAGCGCGAAGCGCGATATGGGGGAGAGGGACCGCGAAGCGGTGGAGGGGGTTGAAGCCCGTTGGCATGCGCGAGCCACCCCCTCAGTCCCTTCGGGACAGCTCCCCCAAAAGGGGAGCATTTTTGGCAACATATCCCTCCCCATGAAGGGGAGGGAGGGATGACGACTCCCGACGATCACGCCAAACCCTGGGAGACACAGCGGCGAGGGCTGTTGCTGTTGGTGTCCAGTCCTTCGGGGGCGGGGAAGACCTCGCTGTCGCGGCGGTTGGTGGCCGACTATTCGGACCTGACGCTCTCGATTTCAGCGACGACGCGGGATCCGAGGCCGGGCGAGGTGGAGGGACGGGAGTATTTCTTCAAGACACCAGATCAGTTCGACAACATGATTTCGAGCGGGGCGTTCCTCGAGTGGGCCAGCCTGCATGACCATCGCTACGGCACGCCCAAGGCTCCGGTCGAGGCGGCCCTGGCGGCGGGGCATGACGTCTTGTTCGATATTGATTGGCAGGGGGCGGCCTTGATCCGTGCGGCGATGCCGAACGATTGCGTATCAGTCTATGTGTTGCCGCCATCTTGGGCTGACCTCTCGCGGCGGCTACATGCGCGGGCTCAGGATAGCGACGAGGTGATTGACAAGCGACTGGATCGGGGCCGCGAAGAGATCACCCACTGGGCAGAGTATGACTATCTCATTGTGAATAAAGACTTCGACCGGGCCTATGCGGACCTGGGCCATATCTACCGCGCCGAGCGGATGAAGCCGGAGCGGAACCCGTGGTTGCCGGGGTTTGTGAAGGGGTTGGGGGCGGAGTAGGGAGCTGCGGGTTTCGAAGATTGAACCACGGAATTCACGGACGGGAACTGGTTTTTTCGGCGTCTTGTGCTAGGGGTAATTGATGAAACGAGAAGAAGTTCTTTTCGAAGAAGCTGACCTTGATGCCGATGAAGCCGCCCTGCTTCAGGGTGAGGCGGACGCTGATGCCGGGCGGCTAGTTCCGCACGATGACGTATTGGCGTGGGTCAAGACCTGGGGCACTGATGATGAGAAACCTGTTCCTAAGTCGTGGGTGAAGTAACCTGGACCAGACGCGCCCTCGCTGATCTTGAAGCGATAAGAGCCTATATTGGTGAGTTCAGCCCGATGGCGGCTGAGCGATTTACGCTTAGACTCATTGAAGCGGGAAACGCCCTGCGTTCGCAGCCCGAGCGCGGACGCGCGATCCCTGGCGGTCGGCGCGAAATCACTATCGTTGCCCCGTATCTCATTCGCTATCGGGTTAGGGCTGATCAGGTTCAGGTGTTGACCGTTCGCCACGGCGCTCGGAAACCAAACAACTAGCTGTTGTTTGCGCGCCCATCGCGGTTTGCGCCTGGTGTGAAGGGGTGCCAAATTGCAAGTGAAGCACTCCATCAAGGATTCCCCATGACCAACCCCGTTTCCGTCTCTGACAAGGGCCATGTGCGCACCATCAGGCTCAATCGGCCGGAGAAGAAGAACGCCATCAGCTTGGAGCTGGCTTGGGGGGTGATTGGGGCGGTGGATGCGGCGGCGGCGGACGACAATGTCTGGGTGGTGGCGATTACCGGCAGTGGTGATGCGTTCTGTGCAGGGCTGGATCTGACGCCGGAAGGGAGTTTCAGGTCACCGAAGACGGCGCAAACTGCGCAGCTGGACGACATTGGTTGGGTGGGCGAGTTTCTGCTCTCGATCCGCAAGCGGTGCGATAAGCCGGTGGTGGGTGGGGTCAATGGTGTGGCGGTGGGCGCGGGCCTGGGGCTGGCCATGGCCTGTGACACGCGTTTGGTGGCCCGCAGTGCACGGCTGATGGCGGGCTATACGCGGATCGGCGGGTCGCCGGATGCCGGGCTGACCGTCACCCTGCCGCAGACCATGGGCTATGAGCGCGCCATGCGGTTCATGATGGAGAACCGCACGGTGCTGGGCGAGGAGGCCGTGGCGCTGGGTATGGCGGGTGAGGTGGTGGATGACGATAAGTTTGCCGCGCGGCTGGAGGAATATTGCGATCAGCTTTGTGCTTGGTCGCCCATTACCCTGCGGCTGCTGAAGCGCGGTATGGCGCGGTCGATGGAGAGCAATGATCTGGAGAGCCAGCTGCGATACGAGGTCGGGAATATCCGCATCGCCTTTGGCAGTGAGGACGGCAAGGAGGCGCGCAAGGCGTTCCTCGAGAAGCGCAAGCCGGTGTTTCAGGGGCGATAGAGAGTCAAGCCTTCCAACTGCAGGGTTGGATGAGAGGAAAGATGTCGGGCTAACGGCAGAGATCGCGGAGGAAGTGGAGCCCGCTGGAAATCTCTGCGCGCCTCTGCGTTTTCATGTTCTATTTTTGTTCTTGCGTTTCTCGAAGGAATGTGAGATGATCCTGGCACGTTTGAGGCCTTTGCCTCGCGGATTTCAGGAAAAATTACAATGATAATCAAGCCAAAGCGGGGGCGGGGTGCCTCTACGCATGCCTATCGCCATGAGATCGTCGGGGAGATTTGCCGCAGAATCGCGCGCGGAGAGCGGCTCATCGACATTCTGCGTGACGGCGGGATGCCCCAAATGCCGACCTTTCATGCCTGGGTCGGCCGTTCGGCGGAGCTGAATGACCTCTATGAGGCGGCCAAGTCGGAACGGCGGGTGCCGCAACGTTCGTTGAGGTCGACACATCACCTCTATAGTCCGGAGTTGGGGCGAGAGTTCTGTGATCGGCTGAGCCGCTCCATGACCGTGAAGGCGGTTTGTGCGCAGGACGATATGCCCTGTGAGACGACGCTCTATCGCTGGTGTCACGACGAGCCGGAGTTTGCCGAATGGTTCAGGGCCGCGCGGGAGATTCAAGCGCATCAGAAATTCGATCTGGCCTGGGAGATTGCCGAGCATCGGTGTTGGTCGGGCGTCTCGGGTGCCAGGCTGGCGGTGGATACCCTGAAGTGGCAGGTGGCCAAACTCGCGCCCAAGCATTACGGGACGTCCAAGGAGATGGAGGCCGATGAGGGACCGCCAATCATCAATGTCGAGGTGGTTCGATTTGGTGACGCCACACCGGAGCGCGACGAGAAACTGCGATTGGAAAACATCGCGATCGCGGAGCGATACGCCAGCCTCAACAGCGCCAAACGTCCCACCAATCCTTAAGGGGTGAGGCCCTATAGATGAGGTTCGAGTCTGATCGTTAAAGGGCCCATTGGTGCCAGATAAGCCGTCGCAGAGATTTGTGGCCTTGGACGGCTGGCGGGGGATTTGTGCGCTGTTGGTGGCGCTGTACCACTTTCCGATGGGCGGGCATGTCCAGGTGCTGCCGATGTTTCGTGACAGCTATCTGTTTGTCGACTTCTTCTTTGTGCTGTCGGGATTTGTGATCACCTTTGCCGGTGAAGACAGACTGGACGCTGGTGGGTCACGGGTGGACTTTCTGTGGCGGCGGGTGGCGCGGATTTGGCCGCTGCATGCCTTCGTGTTGGGGGTGATGGTCGCTAATGAGGCGATCCACTGGGCGTGGCTGGAGGGTGGGTTCAACATCCTGCGGATGTCGCAGATCCCGGCCAACCTGCTGCTGATGCATGGCTGGGGTTGGGCCAAGGGGCTGAGTTGGAATTGGCCGTCCTGGAGCCTTAGCGTTGAGATGGCGCTCTATGGGCTCTTTGCTGTCGGCTTCATGGCTGTGCCACGAAAAGCGCGGGTCGGGCTGGCTATCCTGATTGTCGTGGCGGCCCTGACGATCGTGGGGTTGAACTCGTCTCGGTACATGGGGGCGACATACGACTACGGGCTGGCGCGCGGAGCGGCAGGGTTCTTTGCTGGCTATCTGGTGCGAAGACTGTGGTTGGTGGTGCCATCACGGCTTGGGCTCTGGGGCGAGGTTGCGGTCATAGCGTTGGTGGTGGCCTTCGTGTCTACGGCGAGGATCGGGCCTTGGACGCTGATGGCTCCGGCGGTGTTCGGGCTGGCGGTGTGGGTGTTTGCTTCTGAGTCTGGGGTGATTTCGCGGGTGCTGAAAACCTCGCCGATGATCAAGGTCGGCGCGTGGTCTTACTCAATCTATATGGTGCATGGGCCGCTGATCTTCGCGATCAAGTGGTGCTATGCGCAAGCCTATCCGGGGGCAGGAAGCATCACCAAGTTGGCCAAGGCGTTGCATGCTCCGTTCCTGGGGGATGCCATGGCTTTGGCATTTACCGCCCTGGTGTTGGCGGTGGCATCGGTGACCTATCGTCATGTGGAAATGCCTGCTCAAAAGGCAATGCTGGCCTGGGGCAAAGGGCGCTTTGGGCGTCACGGTGAACAGCGCCTCGAAGAACAGTTGTCCTGACCCCGTCTTCCCTTGCATAAGGGGGAAAATCCAGGGGAAGAGACATGCACTACAAAGAGCTGAAACAGGCTTGGTCCGAACTGTTGGCGCCCGGCGCGACCTTTGAGATCGCACCGACGCAGGTTCGCGGACAGACGATCAAGTGTTTCAAGAACGCGCCGCCAAGCATTCGCGAGGTCTGGCTCTCGACCGCCGTGCATGCGGACCGGGACTATCTTGTCTATCAAGACGAGCGGATGACCTACGGTCAGGCCCACAGCCAAGTTGGTGCCATTGCCGGCTGGCTGTTTGCTCAGGGCGTGAAGCCAGGCGACCGAGTGGCCATCGCCATGCGCAACTATCCCGAATGGATGTTGATCTATTGGGCCTGCGTCAGCGTCGGCATTGCCGTCGTGGGCATGAACGCTTGGTGGGTGCCTGATGAGCTGGAGTATGCGCTCAAGGACTCCGAGCCCAAGGTGATCTTCGCCGACAAGGAACGGCTGGCTCAGATCCTCCAGAAGCCGGAGACGGCGGCGAAATCCAAGCTGGTGGCGGTGCGCATCGACGATCTGCCGGCCGGCGTGACCCCTTGGGCCGATGTGATCGGCAGCGGTGGGACCATGCCCGATGTGGCGGTTGATCCCGATGCCGATGCCTGCATTTTCTATACCTCCGGCACCACCGGGTTCCCGAAGGGCGCGCAGCTGACTCATCGCGGTTGTGTGGCGAACCTGTTCAACATGATGTTCTCGGGCCAGGCCACGGCGCTAGCCATGGTCAAGGCAACGGGCATTGCGCCTGACCCCAATGCGCCTTTGCCGATCCCGGTGGGCTTACTGACCACCCCATTGTTCCACGTGACCGCCAACAACTGCGGGGCCTATGCGCTGACCGCCGGGGGCGGGACCATCGTGCTGATGTATCGCTGGGATGCCGGGGAGGCCCTGAAGATCATCGAGCGCGAGAAGGTGACCTCCATGAGCGGGGTGCCGGTGATGAGCCGCGAGTTGCTGACCCATCCCGATTTTCACACGACCGACACCTCGAGCTTGGTTAGTCTGGGCGGTGGCGGGGCGCAGCTGCTACCCGATCTGGTGGCCAAGATTGATGACCAGGTGAAAACCGCGCGGCCGAATACCGGCTACGGCATGACCGAGACCTGCGGGATCATCACGTCGGTATCCGGCGATTTCTTTGTCGATAAACCGGCCAGCGCCGGACCGGCGATGCCGAGCTTTGAGGTCAAGTGCGTGGATGACGACGGCAACACCGTCCCAACCGGCCAGATCGGCGAGCTGTGGGTCAAGGGCGCGCCGGTGATTAAGGGCTATATCAATCGCCCGGACGCCACGGCGGAGTCGATCACGGAAGGCTGGCTGCATACCGGCGATGTGGCGCGCATCGACGAAGACGGTTTCATCTTCATCGTCGATCGCAAGAAAGACATGGTGCTGCGCGGCGGGGAGAACGTGTTCTGCGCCGAGGTCGAGGGTGTTGTGCACCAGATTGGCGCGGTGGCCGAGTGTTGCGTGTTTGGCGTGCCAGATGACCGTTTAGGCGAAGAGGTCGGGGCGGCCATCGTGCTTCGGCCTGGCGAGAGCCTGACGCCGCAGGCGCTGCGAGCCCACTGCGCCGGGGTGATGGCCAAGCACAAGATCCCCCGTTACGTTTGGTTCCTGGACGAGGCGATCCCGCGCAACGCGAGCGGCAAATTCTTGAAGCGGGCGCTGCGCGATACGCTCAAGACTGACCTGGCGGTCTGAGCATGGAACAGCGCAAGATCGGGCCGTTTGAGGTCTCTGCCGTGGGTTTGGGCTGCATGAGCCTGAGCCATGCCTATGGCCCGCCACCACCGCGTGAGCAGGCGCGGGCGGTGCTGGAGGGTGCAATAGACGCGGGCTATACGTTCTTTGATACCGCAGCCGTCTATGGCCTTGGCCACAATGAGACCTTGGTGGGTGAGGTGCTGGGCCATCGGCGGTCAGAGTTCACGCTGGCGTCGAAGTGCGGCCTGAGCCTCGGTGACAAGCGCGAGCTGAACGGCCGGCCGGAGCGGTTGAAGGCCACCTGCGAGGAGAGTCTCAAGCGCCTGAACACCGACGTGATCGACCTCTATTATCTGCA
>JANLPK010000014.1:0-3272 GCA_031367205.1 Alphaproteobacteria bacterium | reverse complement strand
TCAGAACACCGAGGAATCCCATGCGCCGCACCATCTCTGCTCTCTCTGCCCTCGTTGCGGCGGCTGTTATCGCTGGTCCGACCCTGGCCAAGGACGCCGCTCCCGGTCTGGAGCAACGGTTTGACGCGCTGATCGCGCCGGCCCAGATGAGTGATTGGCTGAAGATGCTGGCCGCTGAGCCCAACCATGTGGGGGCACCGCACAATAAGGCCAATGCGGAGTGGGTGTTGGCGCAGTTCAAGGCCTGGGGATGGGACGCCCACATTGAGACCTTCGAGGTGCTCTATCCGACGCCGCTGTCTGAGGGGCTGGAGCTGTTGGGGTCCACGCCGTTCAAGGCGACTCTGACGGAGGCCCCCGTGCCCGGCGACGAAAGCTCCAGCCGCACCAAGGACCAGCTGCCGGCCTATGTGGCATTTCAGGGGGACGGGGATGTCACGGCGCCGCTGGTCTACGTCAATTTCGGCATGCCCGACGACTATAAGGCTCTGGAGCGAATGGGCGTTTCGGTGAAGGGCAAGATCGTCATCGCCCGCTATGGCGTCGGTTGGCGGGGGCTGAAGCCCAAGCTGGCGCAGGACCATGGGGCGATTGGGGCCATCATCTATTCCGACCCGCAGCAGGACGGTTATGGTTCTGGCGATGTCTATCCCAAGGGCGGGGCGCGGCCGCCGCAAAGTTTCCAGCGCGGCTCTGTGGCCGACATGCCGCTCTATCCTGGCGATCCGCTGACGCCCGGCGTTGGCGCGACCAAGGACGCCAAGCGGCTAAAGCGGGAGGACGCGCAGACCATCCTCAAGATCCCGGTGCTGCCGATCTCTTATGGCGATGCGCAGCATTTCCTGAGCGCCTTGGGCGGCAATACGGTGCCGGAGAACTGGATCGGCGGCTTGCCGATCACCTATCACGTGGGCGGGACCGAGCAGGCCAAGGTGCATCTGGCGGTGCAGTCGGAATGGAGCCTGAAGACCATCTATGATGTGGTCGCGGTGATGAAGGGGTCGCAGTCGCCGGACCAGTGGGTGATGCGCGGCAATCACCGGGATGGGTGGGTTTTTGGTGCCGCCGACCCGCTCAGCGGCGAGGTGGCGCTGTTGGCCGAGGCTCAGGCGATCGGCAAGCTGGCTAAGGCCGGTTACAAGCCCAAGCGGACCCTGGTCTATCTGAGCTGGGACGCCGAAGAGCCGATGCTGCTGGGCTCTACGGAGTGGGCTGAGACCCATGCCGATGAGTTGAAAGCCAAGGGTGTTATCTACCTCAACACCGACGGCAATGAGCGGGGCTTGTTCGGTGCCCAGGGCAGCCACGCCTATGAGCATTTCGTCAATCAGGTTGTTGGGGACGTGACCGATCCGGAGACCGGGGTTTCGGTGGCTGAGCGGCTGCGCGGTGCCTTGCAGGTGGCGGGAGCGCAGGCCGGGGCCAGCCCAGGTGCTGCGGTAGCGGCCAAGCTGGCGAGTGATCCCAGCCATGACCTGCCGATCGGGCCCTTGGGGTCAGGCTCTGACTATTCCAGTTTCATTGGTCATCTGGGTATCGCGTCGATCAATTTCGGGTTTGGCGGCGAGGGGCAGTCCGGTGGGGTCTATCACTCGGCCTATGACACCTGGGAACACTATACGCGGTTTGATGATCCGGGGCTGGTCTATGGCGGGACGCTGGCCAAGGTGGGCGGGCGAATGGTGCTGCGATTGGCCGACAGCGATCTGCCGCTGCAGCGCTACGGCAATTTCGCCGAGACAGTCGGCGGCTATAATGATGAGCTGAAGAAGCTGGCCGACGGCAAGCGTGAGGCCCAGGTGGCCCAGGCCAAGCTGATCGCGGGTAATCTCTACCGGCTGGCCGACGACCCGACGCGAACCAACGGCCCGCCGAGCCCGCTGGCGCCCGTGCCGTTCTTCAATCTGGCTGCGCTGGATAATGCGGTGGCGCATTTGAAAGTGGCGGCCAAGGCCTATGACAGCGCGCTGGCCGCCAAGGGCGCGGGGTTGAGCCCGACAGCGAAGGCCAAACTCTATGAGATGCAGAAGATGCTGGAGCAGAGCTTGACCGCCGAGGTCGGCCTGCCGGGGCGGCCTTGGTACAAGAATCTAGTCTATGCGCCCGGGCGGTTCACCGGCTATGGGGCCAAGACCCTGCCTGGCGTGCGCGAGGCCATCGAGGAAGAGCGTTGGGCCGATGCCGACGCTTACGCGGTGATTACCGGCAAGGCACTGGAGGCCTATGCGACGGGACTGGACGCGGCGGTGAAGGTGATCAACGGGGGGTGAGGACTTCCGACCGAGCGTCAGAATTCGTAGTGATATTGAGTTGGAGTGCATAATGCCTTACATTGTGCACAACATGGCTCGCACAACGCAAAACCCTCAGGCCGAGACCTTCACCTTCCGGCTCGATCCTGCCTTGAAGGTGGCTCTATCTAGGTCGGCCAAGGAGGAGAACCGGCAACCGGCGGAGTTGGTGCGCGACTTGGTGCGCCGACACTTAGCCGCCAAGGCTCAAGCAGAGTTTGAGCGGGAGGCACGTCGGCAGTCTGTCTTGGTGGCGGGCGGTGCCGGCGAAGCTGAGGTCCTTGCGGAACTGGACCAGATGCTGGTGGCCGATGACTTCGGCGCGGCCTGGAAACCGTGAGGCGCGGCGATATCGTCACGGTCTCGCTGGCGGGCGACTATGGCAAGCCGCGCACAGCCTTGGTTCTGCAAGCCGACGCCTTCGAAGCAATAGGTTCGGTCACCCTGGCCCCAATGACCAGCCAATTGCAGGATGCGCCGCTGATCCGGATCAGCGTTTCACCTACGGTGGGAAACGGTCTCCGGGTGCCCTCCCAGGTGATGGCCGACAAGCTGATCACTGCGCCAAGGGCGAGGATCGGTGAAGTCATCGGCAGCTTGGAACCGGAAATATTGGCGCTGGTTGAGACAGCGGTGGGGCGGTTTCTGGGGTTGGCTGCGCCCCGCAGCGCCCTATCTCGAATTTGAAATATAGGCCGCTAGGTCGGCAATCTCGCTGGTTTGGAAGGTGGTCGCAGGCATGTCGAAGTGGGCGTGCCCGTTCATTTCGGCGAGTTTCCGTTCCAGGCTGAGCTCGTTGTAGCGCAGGGCGAGCTGTCGAAAGGTTGGGGCTGAAGATCGTGGACTTGGGTCTGTGGCTCCAAGGGCATGGCAGCCGGAACAATCGCGCGCGGCGACGATGGCCCCGCGAGAGGGCATGACTGCAAGGCTCGGCTTGGCACCGGAGCAGGCGCAGAGGGTTAGGCATAGTCCGAGGATCAG
>JANLPK010000007.1:0-2378 GCA_031367205.1 Alphaproteobacteria bacterium | reverse complement strand
TCGGCCACACGGGTTTCTACGCGCATCACGGAGAGTTCGGGGCTGGCGAGGCCCACAAAGAATAGCAGTACGAAGTAGCCGCTTGCCTGAAGCTGTTGGATGAGCTGGATCTTGGAGCGAATGGAACCGTCTTCCTGGGGCTCCCAATCCGAGAAAACGGTCTCCATAGCAAACGGTACTTTGGCCCCCATCGCCTGGGCAACGAAGGCCAAGACGCCCTGCTGGGCGACGGCCATCCATCCCCGATCTTGATCCCGCAACGTAGCCGCCCAAAGGGGGAGGAGCCCATCGCTTCCGGCTTCCGGAAGGATCGACAGCATCATGCGGTCGGCGTTGATCAAAGGTATTTGGAGGGTGTCGGCGAGAGAGAGCTTCCACATAGTGGACTTGCCCGACCCATTGTGACCCGCCAGGATGATGGCGAGCGGCTTCGAAGTCTGCTTTTGAGCGGCAAGAACCTGGGCAACTGCCTGAGGGAGCGTCGTCAATCGGCGACCTTGAAGGCACCGCTTTCGAAAACGCCGCGCTCAACACGACCATTGAGAGAACGAATGTAGCGCCCCGGTTGCTCCGGGTCGGCGGAGTAGAGTGGGACGTTCTTTTTCGCGTTGAGCCGGACGCCAGGACGCCTTAGTTTCTTGGCGACACGTTCTAAAGCCAGGGTGCTGAACGCGACGTTGGCCTCGACCTGTTCAGCGTTGGGCTTGGCGACCCTAACCGTCATATTGCCGATATTGATCTTGACCGAGGGGCGACCGATCAATGACTTGCCGACGGGAGACTTCGCAGCGACTTCACTCATAGCCAGAAGATAACCCTTGTTTTGGTGTTTCGCTAGATCAACTTGCACTCTACACCCCATCCTCAACCCCATTGTGCCTGCCGGTCTCTGATAGCTGGCCATTATCACAGAAGATTTGTAGCGAGAGAATTGCCGCTCATCTGGCAAAGCTAATCTAGGAACCAAATGGACCCCACCACCATCGCCGCCATCGCTGTGCTCATGATGCTTGGCGCGGCACTCTATACTTCGGTCGGGCACGCTGGGGCGTCGGCCTATTTGGCGATCATGGCGCTGTTTTCGGTGGCACCGACCACCATGAAGCCGACGGCTTTGGTGTTGAACATCTTGGTGGCGAGCTTTGCGACCTTTCGGTTTGTGCGGGCCGGGCAGTTCAATGGGAAACTGTTGATCCCCTTTGTGATTGGCGCGGTGCCGGCGGCGTTCTTGGCGGGGCGAGTGCATTTGCCCGGTAATTTCTATAAGCCGATTGTGGCGGTGGTGCTGTTGCTGGCCGCGATCCGGATGCTGTGGCCGCGTCCGGTCAAGGCCTTGGTGGAGACCAAGCCGCCGAATACGGCCGTTGCGGTCGTGAGCGGGGCGGGGATCGGGGTGTTGTCGGGCCTAACCGGCACCGGTGGCGGCATCTTCTTGAGCCCGCTGATCTTGCTGAATGGCTGGGAGGGTGCGCGGAAGACCTCGGGCACAGCGGCGGCCTTTATCTTGTGCGTCTCGATTTCCGGGTTGTTGGGGAGCCTATCGAGCGTTGGCCATTTGCCGCCGGAACTGCCCTACTTTGTGGTGGCTGTGGCGATTGGCGCGGTGATTGGCACCCAGTTAGGCGTGGCGCGTCTGGCCCCCGGGCGGTTGATCCAGGCGCTGGGCGTGGTGTTGCTGATTGCCTCGGCGAAGTTGGCGTTTACGTAGCGACCTAGGTGATCAGGGCTGCGTAGGGGTCGAGCTTGTGGTCGCCGTAGGTGGTGGGTTCGGGGCCCATGTTGAAGAGGCACAGCACCTGCTCATCGCCCAGGGTTCGGGTGAAGGCGAGGATCGGCTCTGGAGCATCCAGCATCTCGATTTCGCCATGTGTGAGGGCGGCTGAGGCCTTGCGCTGGGCGATCATGGCGCGGCTGAAGGCCAGCATGGAATTGGTGTCTGCCTCTTGGCTGGCGACGGAGATGCCGGCGTGCTCGACGGCCAGCGGTAGCCAGGGCTTGACGGCGTTGGAGAAGCCCAGGTTTTCAGTCTCGTTCCAGGGCATCGGGGTGCGCGATCCGTCGCGTCCCTTGGAGATCGGCCAATAGAGATCACCCACCGGATCGCGGAGTTGGTCGCGGGTGAGGTGCTCGGCCTGAGGCAAGCCCAGCTCTTCACCCTGGTAGATCAGGGTTGTGCCTTTGAGCGTCATCAGCAGGGCGAACATCAGTTTGGCGATGTCCGGGGTGTTGCCAAACCGGGAGACTGTGCGGGTGATGTCGTGATTGCAGAAGGAGATGCAGGGCCAGTGGTCGGGATGGCGACCGAGGGTCTCGAAATGCTCGCGGAAGATCTGGGGTGCCAGCTTGCGGGCGTGCAACAGGACGAAGGTATAGGCCGA
>JANLPK010000318.1:0-19846 GCA_031367205.1 Alphaproteobacteria bacterium | reverse complement strand
AACAGCGGTTCAAAATCCGCGCCGGTCGAGAGCTTGTCCTTGAGATCGAATTCGTCGGTCAGCTCGAGGTAATTGTAGATCTCGCCATTGCCGATGATCGTGCTGCCTGCGGCGTGAAGCGGCTGCCAACCGCCTTCAAGATCGATGATGGAGAGGCGAGCATGGCCCACCGATCCGCCGGAGATAGCCTCAACTCGAATGCCGTTCGGGCCGCGATGGGCCAAGCTCTCGATCAGTGCCTTGGCCGACCCCGGCCCGTGCAAGATCCCGGCTATGCCACACATCAGCTGGCGCCGTAGTCGGCGAACAAGGCCCGCCACTGGGCAACCACGGCAGCTTGGGAGAACTCAGCAGCGACCCGCAGCGACCCGGCGGCGGCTAGGCTGGTTCTGAGTGCGGGGTCATCGAGCAAGCGTCGAATGCCACCGGCTAGGGCAGGGGCGTCGTCTATCGGCACTAGTAAGCCATCCTGCCCATCCTTGATGAGCGCGGCGGGTCCCTGGCTGGCCGCGGCGATCACCGGCAGTCCGTGCGCCCAGGCCTGGATGACTACATTGCCCAACGGTTCATAGCGCGAGGGAAACACGCAAACGTCGGCGGTGCGATAGAGCGCCGAGGCATCGGTCCGCCAGCCCAAGAACCGAACCCGGTTCTCCACCTCCAGCGCCTGAGCCAAGGCCCGAAGCTTGGCCTCCATGGGTCCAACGCCGGCGATCCACAGATACGCATCGGGAATTGTTGCCAGCGCTTCCAGGCTCACATCATGGGCCTTGGCCTCATGCAGCCGCCCCATCGACAGCAAGAGCGGTGCGCCTTCGGGGGTATTGAGGTCGCCGCGATCCACCGGCGTCACCACTTCCTGTGCCGCCGCGAAATTGGGGATGTAGTGAACCTTGCCCGCCGGCCAACCCTGACCGACCACCCAATCGGCGATATCCTCAGTATTGGCCACCAAGGCGTCGAACCCCTTATAGTACTTAAGATTGTAGTATCCGCCCAACCGACCAATACGAGCCCACGGTCCCTTAGGTGAATGCCGGGCCGCCCGGTTCATCCAGGCCATTATCAGCTCAACATTGTTTTGCCTGGCGAACCGCCCCACGGCAGGCTTGGTCAGCAGATCTAGCGGCCCGCCAAAGCCCAGGACCTGGGTCGGAACTCCCGCCTGCGCTAGGGCCGCCTCCCGATTGGCGTTACCTCTGATCGTCGCGACCTGCCCGCCGGCCAGCGCGCGGACCAGCTCCACGAAATAGGTTTCGGCCCCGCCTTCGCCCGCCGTCCCGAGAAGATGAAGCACGCTCATTTCGATCAGCAATCTAGCTTGTGAAATCGCTATACCCAAGCCGCTTGAAGCGGCGATGTTGAAACCCTATAACCCGCCCCTCGCCGATGGCCCGGCGGCTGGGTAGCTCAGATGGTTAGAGCGGTGGATTCATAACCCACAGGTCGGCGGTTCGATCCCGCCCCCAGCTACCAGTGCGGTTGGAAGCCCGTCAGGTTTCCTGCATTTCCAGAGGCAGAGCCTTGGCTCCTAGGGCCAAGAAGGCCGGAACCTCCTGGGCTCGCATGGGTCGGGCAAAGTGATAGCCCTGCAGGAACCCGCAGCCGGCGGCGACCAGAACCCGCCGCTGATCTTCGTTCTCAACGCCCTCAGCCACCACGCTCATCCCCAATGAGGCTGCCAAGCGTGACACCGAATTGACGATAACCGACGACTGCCGGTCGGTGCTGACGTTGTCGACGAATGACTTGTCGATCTTGATGCAGTCGATGGCAAACTGGTTGAGGTAGACCAAGCTGGAATAGCCGGTGCCGAAATCATCCAGGGCCACGCGGACCCCGGCATCACGCAAAATCTTCAGATTGTTGTCGGCCCGCTCTACATCGTCGATGATCGCGGTTTCGGTCAGTTCAATCTGGATGAGCTCGGGCGAGATATCGGCATCGGTCGCAAACTGCAGCACTCGCTCTCCCACATTGTGGCGGAGGAACTGCCGGGCCGAGAGGTTTACCGACACATAGGGCCCGCCCCATTTGCGGCAGTCTTTCAGCGCCTGACGCATGATCCAGTCGCCGATGTCCAGGATCAGACCGGTTTCTTCGGCTACGGGAATGAAATCACTGGGCGCGATCGAGCCGTGCTCGGGACTATCCCATCGGATCAGGGCTTCAAGCCCGTGGGTCCGGCCATTCGTTGCGTCAACGATGGGCTGATACACCATGCTGAATTCATTGGATCGCAGCGCCTTCTCCAGACCATTTTCGATGGACAATCGGTGCTTGGCAGCTTTCTCGATGGCGTTGTCGAAGATGCGGAACCGATTACGTCCCTCGCGCTTTGCAGCGTAGAGCGCCAGGTCGGCTTGCCGCATGAGTGAGCCGTGGGTGGCCCGCGTTCCCTGCTGAGCGATGCCGATGGAGGCACTGACTTGGACTTCATGGCCCGAGATTCGGCGGTTTTGGGCGCAAACCCGCAGGATGACATCGGCGAACTCGGTGACCCCGAATTCGGAGAGGCCTTCCAGCAAGATCCCGAACTCATCACCCCCTAGACGCGCGACAACCCCCCTGGCCGGAATCACGGCGTGCATGGCCGCACTAATCTTGCGAACCAGATCATCGCCGGCGTCGTGTCCCAGGGTGTCGTTGACCAGTTTGAACCGATCAAGATCGATCAGCAAAACGGTTTGCGGTTGGCGGCTTCTTTCAAGACGGCCCCCCAATTCCTCGACAAAGCCGCCCCGATTGAGGATGCCGGTCAACGCATCATGACGACCGGCGTGGACGGCGATGTCCAGGCGCGCCTGAAGTTCCTGGATCCGCAGCTCCAGACTGCCAATGGCCGACGTGCTCAGGGCCAGAGCGCGGATCGGATTATTGAGGGCACCGTGACGCTTGGATATGTCTTGGAGGGTCTGAACGGCCTCCTGGGTTCGCACAGGTGCCATCAGGAAGGTGAGCTTCGCCGGATTGGTGGAGACGGCAAAACAAGTCCCAAAAGACGGGCTAGTCGGCCCCTCAGCGAAGATCACGAATTCGGCGTCAGGGTGAGAATGTTGAATGCGCCGAATGGCGTCAGCGAGGTCGCCCGGTGGTTTGCCGCGAAAATCCAAGGCGAACAGGGCGACTAGGTCACCGAGACTACGAACCAGACCTGCTTGTTGGACAGCTTCAAGCGCTGAAAGGCAGGACACGATGTTGTCGGAAGGCAGGGCATTCTTGATCAGTCGGGCCAGAGCTGCAGCGCCGTCTGGCCGAGGACACACCACAATGGCGGCATTGCGCGCCAGTGCAGGCTGCACCGCGTTGCCTGCCGAGACTCCGCGCGGCGCATTTTCTGTCAGCACCGCAGCTGTATTGGACATCAAAACCTCGGCCACTCCAATTCCGAGAGCCTAGGGTCTTCAGACCAAGAAATTCCTAATGGCGCGAAATTATCCGGTGGCCGGACGATTTGCTGCGGCGTAGATCGCGTCGATCACCGCCATGTTGGCCACGGCGTCGGCACCCCCTGTGATCGGTTTGGCTCCATCACGAACCACGGCGACGACGTGGTCCAGCTGCGCTTCATAGGTTGTCGGGCCGTCCACCGGATGCTCGATTGTAACACCGTCGATCACGGTGGTGAAACGGCATCCCATCTGAGGAGCCAGGAAGTTGATGATCTCAAGACGTCCTCTCGACCCGCCAAGCGTCAATCGCGCGCCCGGTGTTTCAGGGGTCATGGAGCAAGCGATCTCGGCCCTTGTACCGCTTGGAAACGCCAGCGAGGCGTTCATGGTCACGTCGACCCGGCCTTCAAAGACGCAGCGGGCTTCCCGCACCTGCGGCTCCTCGCCGATCAAACTGCGGAGCGCATGGATAGGGTAGCAACCCAGATCCATCAGGCCACCACCGCCGAGCTCGGCGTGCCAGCGAAGCTCGTCGGGCGTCCGCGCAATGGGGACTTCAAAAACGGCGTGGGCTCGATGGATGTCACCCAGCACGCCGGACCGCACCAAGGCGATGGCGCGGATCATCACATTGTGGAACCGGTAGTGGAACGCCTCGATTAGCGGCAAGTTCGCATCGGCTGCTGCGCGGACCATGATCTGGGCCTGCGCGGCATCCATGGCGAACGGCTTCTCGCATAGGACCGCCTTGCCTGCGGCCAGAGCCGCGAGGGTCCACTCCAGGTGGCCGGAGGGCGGAAGGCCATTATAGACGAGATCCACGTCTTTTCGCGCGACAAGATCTCCATAGTCGGCGGCCACGTGGGCGATGCCGTGCGCCCTGGCGAACCCCGCGGCGCGATGCGGATCGCGGGCGGCCACAGCGACGATTTGAACGTCGTCTCGCAGGAATGCCGGAGCAATGACCGCGGTCGGCGCGATCTTTGAAGCCCCCAGAAGGCCGATCCTCAGCATGAAGAAGTGTCCTTGGTGCAACGATACATATCTTGCGGTGGGTCACCATAGGTCCCGTTTCGCTGGAAGCCCAATTTTGCCATCACACCGTGGGAAGCGGTGTTGTCGGGATGCACCCAGGCCACGACGAGGGGCAGTCGAATCGTACCAAATCCGTGACTCATCACGCGTGATGCCGCTTCCGTAGCGATACCTTTTCCCCAAGTGTCGACCTTAAATCGGTAGGCGAGTTGGATCTCCGGTCCCTCGCCCAAGGGGATCAAACCGGTCCAACCGAGCAGGTCATTTGGTGCGTCGCGGTGGAAGACCGACCAGTATCCCAGGCCCGGGCCATAGTTCCGCAGCATCTGAGCGGCGAGGTGAGCCCACATTCGCTCAGGTGGCCAAGGAGTGCCCAGGTAAGTCAGCACGCGGGGATCGCTGTTGATCCCGACGGCGGCTTTTAAGTCCGACAAGCCGCGTGGTTTGAGAACCATCCTCTCGGTCTCGAAGGTGGGCAGGTTCACCTAGCTCACCACCGCCGCACCCCACTCGACCCACCCGGCAAACCGCGGAGTCTTGGGCAGATACATGGTTTCCAGCCAGTCTAACCTGAATCCTGCCTCGGTGATCGCAGTGGAAACCGGGCGAGTTAGGTGGCAACCGCCGGCTAGGCGTTTCCAGATCGGCTCAATGCGGCGCTGCCACTTGGTGACGTCAGCGTCCGGCGCGCTGCCGTGCTCACAGAACAATAGGCGGCCGCCGGGTTTGAGCACTCGACGCGCTTGGGCGAGCGCCGCTGATGGGGTGTGGACCGAGCAAAGCGTGAAGGTGCAGACAACAGTGTCAAAGCTGGCGGCTTCAAACGGCAGGGCCTCTGCCGTGCCCTCATCGACGCGAACCGTCAAACCCGGCGGGCGCGGTGCGGCCATGGCCATCTGCCGCAGCGCGACGGCTGGATCGACCCCGATCACTTCGGTGACTTGGCTGGAGTCGTAGAGGCCGAGATTTAGGCCCATGCCGATACCCAATTCCAGGACTCGACCCGTTGCCAAGGGGACCACCTTGGCCCGCTGGCGCATGATGCCCGGCGAGGAACAGGCGCAGGCCAGAAACCGCGGCAGAATGTAGCGATCATAGAGGCTGGCCATTGGGGACTCCGGACTATCCCTCACCATCGCTCAAGACCGACCTTGCGCCTAGCCCCCTAGGTCGAAGCAAAAAAACAAAGAAGGGCGCCCACAAGGAGCGCCCTTCAGAGTGACTGAACCTGCCGGTCTGCAGAGGAGCAGACCGGCGAAACTCAGGTTTGGGGACTAGAACTTATACTGCAACTCAACCCCGAAGGTTCTCGGCGGAACCACGGAGAAGGTCTTCGAAATACCTTGGATTACCAGGGTCTCGGCACCGGTTGCAGCCTTGATTAGGCCGGCTTCCCGAGTACCCGTCGCTCCGGCGTCATAGCCGATGGTGTCCGCAAGGTTCTTGCCGTAGGCGATGATCTTATAGCGCCCCTTTTCGTCGCTCCAAGTGAACCGCATATCGATCTGATCCCAGGCTGGTGCCTCGGTGTAAGAGCGCTGGAACACCGTCCCATACTGCTTGTCACGCCAGAAGTAGCTCAGCGAACCCGTGAGCGACCCGGTATCAAACTGCCAGGCATAGTTGGCATTGAAGGCAACCTTGTTGCGGGCTGCGTTCGGGAGCGAATTGCCTGACAGGCTCTGAGTTCTGGTTACTAGACCCGTATAGATATCGACGGGGCCGTTGGCACCAACAGGTCTTGCGCCCGCCTGAAGCGCTGCTGGGTCGACCGAGTCGACGGCAGTGCCAGCCTCAATCGAGGTATTGTTGAACGAATAATTGAACAACAGCTGCAGGTTTTGGATCGGCTGCCAGGTGGATTCCAGCTCGAAGCCTTCGGAAATGGCCTGAGGCACATTGTAGAAATCGGTAGCCGTGGTCGGTCCCGGTCCGAAGGCAGGGACCGCACCCGTAGAAATCCGGGTGATCGGGATCTGCAGGTTCTTATAGGCATAGTGGAACACAGCCATATTGGTCCGGAACGTCCGCCCAAAGTCCTTTTTCAGACCGATTTCAAATGAGTCTACGGTTTCCTTATCGGTGGTCGGGAAGAAACTCAGAACCGTAAAGATGCCGATATTGAAGCCGCCAGCCTTATAGCCGCGGCTGTACTTACCATAGAGCAAGGTGTCTGCGTCCGGTGACCATTCCAGACCTGCCGTTCCGCTAACTGCATCCCACGTGGCCTTCTGACGCCGGGTTGCAAACCCCGTTGCGGGATCGAATGTCGTCTTGCCGACAACCCCGGGCAGCAGCACGTCACCTGAGGAGACGACGCCAGGGAGTTGGGTAAGGTCGATAATCGGCGGGACGCCGAAGGCCGCAGAAAAGTCACAACCGGTGACGGCGAAACACGTAATACGAACGGTCTCAGAACCTTCCTTGGTATCTGTTGAGTACCGCAGGCCCAGGGTAGTCTTCAGGGTGTCGGTGAGTTTCCAGTCGATCTGTCCGAAGACCGCAGACGACTTGCTCCTCACATCCGGGCGGTTGTCGAACCGACGGAAACCAGTGGCGTTGGGGCAGGTGCCCCCTGTTTGAGCGCAGAGGAATCCAAAAGCAAAAGGCCCGTTCCACTGAGGTTGTCTCGGGTTCTCTGTGTAAACCGGCTGGGTGTAGTGCTGGCTGAAATAATAGGCCCCGGCGACCCATTGCAGCGGGCCGTCACCCGTCGAGATCAGGTTGATCTCATGGCTCCAGAAGGCATTGTCTTCCTGGTATACGAAGGTCTCGCTGGGGTTGATGACCAAGGGTCCGCGAGCACCTAGGGCGGGTAGCGTGTAAGAAGCAATAGGTGCCGCACGGTTCGTGTCGGTCGTGCCCTTCAGAATGTAGTGATAGTGGACGCCGCCGGTCAGATACTTCACATCGAAATTATCTGCGTGGTAAATCCACTCGCTGGCGACGGTCGTCGCGACGGGCAGGGTGACCTTGTAGGCGGACTGTCGTGCGATCTTCCAAGGACTGTTGACCGCAGGGTTCTTACAACCGCCCGGGTTGAGGTTTACCACATTGGTTACACCCGTGGCGATCGGGCCGGTATAGCAGCCAAAACCCTGGCTGGGCTGGGATGCTGCCGGCGGCGAATAATAGGTCGGCCATTCATAGGGCGTCCATCCCGCTGACTGCGAGCCCGGACCACCGGCACCATTGCGCCATTGGGTTCCGATCACCTTCAACCAAGTCTCGAACTTATCGTTGAACTGAATCTTGGCTTGGAACTCGGTGGTCCATTCGTTGCGGACATTGCCTTCATCAGGCAGGCCGGGAACCACGTTGTCGATCCAACCGCGCTTTTGGTTGAACCAGTTCCCTGAGATCTTGATCGCAACCTTGTCATTGAGGGGAACGTTGTAGGTCCCTTCAAGGGATGTGGCCCCATAGCTGTCATAGCCAGCGCGAACTTCACCCCCAAGGGTTTGAGTCGGGCGCTTCGAGATGATGTTGAGCGCACCGCCGATCGAATTTCGTCCGTAGAGCGTGCCCTGCGGCCCGCGCAACACTTCGACCCGGTCGATGTAAAGGGTGGAGGAGCCTGCCCGAACGGCAAAGGTTTCGAACACGCCGTCCGAATAGTTGGCGACCGCCGCGTCGGCGGACAGCACGTTGGTCAGTCGTCCAACCCCGCGCAATGACACCCGGTCGGTCGAGCTGTTATACTGCAGGCCCGGCGTGAAGTTGGTCATGTCCTGGATCGAGTTGATCCCGATCAGGTCACGCTTGGCTGCCGTAAAGGCAGACACGGCGACCGCCACGTCCTGCAGACTCTGCTCTCGCTTCTCAGCGGTGATCACCAGTTCCTCGATGACATTGCCGCCCGAGGATTGCTGCGCGTGAACGGCTTGTGGAATCGCCAACAGCGCTAGGGCCGATACCCCCATGAGCCAGCGGCCCTGCGGTCGCAGAGTATTTGTCATCTTGGTCGCCTCCCATGACGTCCGAGCATTCTGGTGTGGCTCGATACGTCTGCGTCTGCCGCGTTTGTTTCGCGCTTTCAGCTTGCAGCATTAGCTGACAGCCCCTTTTACTCTGATGGCGGCGGAACGATGTCAATCGCAGACATGATCACTGTTCATTGAATTGTCATCTCCACGCCCGGAAGAAATCGCCCGCAACCGAGCCAATCACGGGCCATGGTCTTCCGATCTGATCTCGCAACAGGCATAGAACCACGATGAGTGAACCTTCTCGCGCCCTTCTGTTGTTTTCCGGAGGCCAGGACTCCAGTGTTTGTTTAGCCTGGGCCCTGACCCACTATGAGTATGTGGAGACGGTCGGATTTGACTATGGCCAGCGTCACAGTGTTGAGCTGACCCAGCGGCATCTGGTCCGCCAAGCCATGATCCAGCGATTCCCAGACTGGGCGGATCGGCTTGGTCCTGACCATCTGATGGACCTGCGCAGTTTTGGTGCCGTTGCGGAGACCGCGATGACCCAAACACGGGCGTTTGAGGTGGATGCGCAGGGCTTGCCCAACACATTTGTTCCCGGCAGAAATCTGGTGTTCTTGACCTATGCGGCGGCGTTGGCTGACCGACGTGGGCTGAAAGCCTTGGTCGGCGGTATGTGCGAGACTGATTTCTCAGGATATCCGGACTGTCGGCGTGAGACCATGGACGCTCTGGAAGTTGCGCTGAACCTTGGTATGGCCCAGTCCTTCACAATCCAGACCCCACTCATGACATTGACCAAGGCGCAAACCTGGGGATTGGCGAAGGCGCTAGCCGGAGAAGACCTGATCGAGATCATCCTGGAGGACAGCCACACCTGTTATGCTGGCGACCGTGAACATCGCCATGACTGGGGTTATGGTTGCGGCGAATGCCCCGCCTGTGATTTGCGCGCTCGCGGTTACCGGCAATGGATCGCTGATGGCCGAGCCGTACTGACGCCATGAGCTACGCCGTCAAAGAGATATTCCTGACCTTACAGGGCGAGGGTGGGCAGGCGGGGCGCCCCGCCGTCTTCTGTCGTTTTGCCGGCTGCAATCTGTGGTCAGGGCGCGAGGAGGACCGGGCCACGGCGGTTTGCAATTTCTGTGACACCGACTTTGTGGGCTTAGACGGAGTTGGCGGTGGTCGGTTTGCGACCGCATCGGATCTCGCATCGGCAGTCGCCGCTGCTTGGCAAGGCGGATCAGAGAATCGCCTGGTTGTCTGCACCGGTGGAGAGCCCTTGCTGCAACTGGATGAGGCCTTGATCGCGGCACTGCATGATCAGGGTTTTGCCATAGCGCTCGAGACAAATGGAACAATCGCTGCGCCCCCCGGCATTGATTGGGTGTGCGTCAGTCCCAAAGCCCAAGCCCCTGTGGTTCAAAGGACCGGTCACGAACTCAAACTGGTTTTCCCCCAAACCGATGTCGATCCGACGCGCTTTGAGGCTTGGGATTTTGAGCGGTTTCTACTCCAGCCAATGGACGGGCCGGACCGGATCGCCAATACCGAGGCCGCTATCGCCTATTGCCTTGCCCACCCCCAGTGGCGTTTAAGCGTGCAAACCCACAAATATCTCGGCATCCCCTAAGCGCCGACACCGCGCGGATGCGTTGAGCCCTTTGCCTTTTCGGCGAAATCGTCCAACGGGGTAAAAAGAGCTCTAATTCAAAATGTTAGAGCATGTTTTGATCCGAAAGCCGGTTCCCACTATTCGGAACATGCTCTAAGACGACCCCTGATGAGCCAGCCGATTTTCGAAATCACCAAGTCCGCAACCTTTGATGCGGCCCACTTCTTCGCCGAGAGTCCGCAAGACCGGCCCTATGCCAATCTGCACGGTCATTCCTTTCGCGTCGAGGCGACCGTTCGAGGGCCGGCTGAGGAACCCGTCGGCTGGGTTGCAGACTTAGCCGACCTGGACGCGGCTTTGCGATCGGTCGCGGGTCAGTTGGACCACACCCTACTCAACGAAAAGCCCGGTCTGGAGCGTCCAACCCTTGAGCATCTCTGTCTCTACTTCGCTGAGCGACTGCGCGATGCCTATCCGGGGCTCTGTCGCATTGTCGTTTCGCGGCCCACCATTGGCGAGACCTGCGCGCTCAATCTGACTTAGGGATCAATGCCGGGCTCTTAACGACATCTGTGCTGCGCCGCATGCCGCCGCGATAGTTGGGGTCATTCCGCCGTCGCCGATCAGGCCCGAAATAATCCTCGGTGCGGACGAAAGCCCTGGGGTGGTCGATCACCACCTGAACCCGCTCAATCACGTTCTTCACAGTAATTGGCTTGGCGACGAATTCATTGACCCCGGCGTCCCGGGCCTCCTGAATGCGCCGCAGTGTCAGGTGCCCGGTGACCATGATGATCGGGACTGTCGGATTGGGACTGTCACTGGAATTGCGCACCAGGCGGGTGAAGTCGATGCCGTCCATAGGCTCCATAGCTAGGTCGGTCAGGATGATGTCTGCGCCGGCTTGGCGAAGCACGCTTAAGCCCTCGGACCCGTCAGAGGCTTCGTAGATTTTGTCGAACCCAATGGATTGCAATATCCGGGTGAGCATCTGGCGCATGTGCGCGCTGTCATCGACCAGCAGGATCTTGATCTGATCTAGGCGCACAGATTTGGGTCCGTTGGTTCTCGACGACTCGGCGGTCTCGCCTGCGCCCTGCGGCGTGACCCATATGGAGCTGTCACAATTGTCGTCAACTCCAATTCGACGATTGGTGCCTAACTCCGGAAGCCCGTCGGTGTCGGATCGCCAACTTGGCCGCGGTGGCGGAGGAAGGCGTCTGCCAGAACACAGGCGGTCATCGCCTCAACCACCGGCACGGCCCGGAGGCCGACACAGGGGTCATGCCGACCCTTGGTGCGAAGTTCAATTTCCTCTCCGGCCTCATTCAAACTGCGACGCAAGGAGAGGATCGAAGAGGTCGGTTTGAACGCCACCCTGGCCACCACCGGCTGGCCTGTCGATATGCCGCCCAGCACGCCGCCGGCGCTGTTGGATAGGAACAGTGGCCCGTCATTGCCCATGCGCATCTCGTCGGCATTTTCCTCCCCGGAGAAGGATGCCGCCGCAAAGCCCGCGCCGATCTCTACGCCCTTGGAGGCATTGATCGACATCAGTGCCGCTGCCAACTCGGCATCAAGCTTGCCGTAGATGGGCGCGCCCCAGCCGGCGGGAACGCCTATCGCCTCCACCTCGACTATCGCGCCCGTGGAGGATCCGGCCTTACGCACGGTTTCAAGGTGCTCCTCCCAAACCGAAACCATCTGCGAATCCGGACACCAGAACGGGTTTTGGCTGGTTTGGTCCCAGTCCCACCGGGCCCGATCAACGGCGTGAGGACCGATTTGGATCACGGCTCCGCGGATCGTGACGCCGCCCAGAATCTTCCGCGCTATCGCTCCGGCCGCCACCCGCGCCGCAGTTTCGCGCGCAGAGGCTCGACCGCCACCGCGATAGTCCCGCACCCCATATTTGGCGAAATAGGCATAGTCCGCATGACCGGGGCGGAAGGCGGTGGCGATCTCTGAATAGTCGCGGCTACGCTGATCCACATTCTCGATCATCATCGATATGGGCGTGCCGGTGGTTACCCGGCCTTCGGTGCGGGCATCTTCGAAAACGCCCGACAGAATCTTTACGGTGTCGGGTTCCTGGCGCTGGGTGACGAACTTCCCCTGGCCCGGGCGGCGCTTGTCGAGCCAAACCTGAATGTCGGCTTCGGTGAGCTTCAGACCCGGCGGGCAGCCATCGACCACGCAACCGAGTGCCGGGCCATGGCTCTCGCCCCAGGTGGTAACTCGAAACAGATGGCCGAAGCTGTTGTGCGACATGGAAAGTTCTTAGCTCAGCCGCCGTGGCTCCGAAAGAGCGCCAGGGTCCGTTCGCGCGCCTGCTTGGCACTTTGAGGGTGGTAGTCAGTGCGGCGGTCGGAGTTGAAGCCGTGGCCGGCCTCATAGATGTGGACGCCGACCTCGGGGTGCAGGGCTGCGACCTTTTCGACGCCCTCCATCGGGATGCCGTGATCGTTTCGTCCGAAGTGGAGGATCGTCGGGCATCTGGGTGTCTGGTCGGCCATCTGCGGAATCTGGCCGCCGTAGTAGCCCGACGCGGCCGCCAGATCTGGGGACCGGCAAGCCATGGCCCAAGCGACTGTGCCGCCGTAGCAATAGCCGGTGATAAAGACTGGGCCCTTGGCCTTGAGCGTGTCGATGCAGGTTTGCACGTCGTCCAGGGCCTGCGGAAATGAGTGCAGTTCGCGGGCGACCTTGATGGCTTGCGCGATGCCGTCGGGCTCATAGGTGGCCTGGAAATTCGGCGCAACCCGGTCGTAGAGCGCTGGAGCCAGCACCTCGTAGCCGTCATCGGCAAAGCCGTCGCAGAGCTCCTTGATGTGATCGGTGACCCCAAATATCTCCTGGATCAGAACCAAACCGCCGCGCCGGGGGCCGACAGGGCCAACGTAATAGACGCCGATTTCGGCACCGTCGGACATTTTCGTCACAATCATTTCGCCGCGCGTGGCCATGCGGGTTCCTTTCAGATGAACGCGGAGAGCAATCAGCCGCAGACGAGCGCCGGGATCAAGGGTTCAGCGGCAAGATGTCGGAGAAAACCTCAGGCCACCATGGTTTCGGCGAACCGTTGCAGCAGGTCGCGGGTGGCATGCTCGAGCTTGCGCCGGTGGGGCACAAGTCTAAGGAACAGATCACCTGCGCGGTGGCTGCCCCTTGCCGGCAAGCCCTGGCCGACCAATTTCACCAGGCCTCTGGCACTGGCCTTGGCCGTAATCCAGATCAGGCGGCGACCGATCGGCGTTTCGACCGCGACCCGACCACCTTGGGAGAGTTGGCGCTCATCGAGTTTGGCGTCTGCCCAAACGTCGTCGCCACGGATCAGGGCCACCGGGGTGTTTGCAATCTCGATCTCAACGGTATCCGACCCCTGCCTTAGCGCCTCGCCGTGCCGCATGCCGGGCGGGATTTCGATGACCAGGGTGGTTCCACCTTTGAGTGCCTGCTCCACTACGCCGCCCTGCAGCGCAAGGGTAGGTGAGATTCTGATGAGCCGGCGCATGGGCGGCACAGTTGCCGCCACCGGCTGTTCCAAGACATGCAACGCCTCGAAGGCTTGAGCCAAGGCATGAAACCGCTCGGCATTACCCTGCGACCTGTCGGGGTGAGCCAGCTTGGCCGCAGCGCGATAGTTGTGACTGAGATCCTGGGGTGAGAAGTCCGCAGATAGACTAAGGATTTTCAGGGCGCGGGTGCGATCCATGGGAGCATTCGGATGGGTCATCGGAGCCCAGGCTGAGCTGCTTTGGGTCAATGAGCGGTTAAAGCCCCCTGCCGCCTCAAGCTAAGGCGCGCTATATCCCCTGGATGACTGATAAACTCGCCATTCCCGCCTCACCCAGTGAGGACGACTATCTCCGCCAAGTGGCCGCTGCTGATCTGACGCCGCTGGCTGCGCACGATCCTATGTCGCTGTTCTCGGAATGGTTGGCGGAGGCTGTGGCCAAGGAGGTCAATGACGCGAACGGGATGTCGCTGGCCACGGTGGACGCCGATGGCCTGCCCGATGTGCGGATGGTCTTGCTGAAAGACGCTGATGCGCAGGGCTTTGTCTTCTACTCCAATCAGGGCAGCACCAAGGGGCGGCAGCTGGCGGCCCATCCCAAGGCGGCGCTGTTGTTCCACTGGAAGTCGCTGCGGCGGCAAGTTCGGATTCGCGGCACCATCTCGTCGGTCACCGATCTTGAGGCCGACGCCTATTGGGCGACCCGGGCGAGGCCTGCGCAGCTGGGGGCTTGGGCCTCGGAGCAATCTCGGCCTTTGCCGGATCGTCTTGCGTTCGAGAAACGCATCGCCGAGTTTGGATTGAAGTTTGGGCTGAGCAAACCGCCGCGTCCGCCGCACTGGTCGGGCTGGCGGCTCGCCCCGCAGTCCATCGAGTTTTGGCGCGACCGCCCGTTCCGGCTTCATGAGCGATTGGTGTTTCACCGCCAGGACGACGGCTGGACCACCCAACGTCTCTATCCGTGAGCGACCCGGAAGAAAACGAAGTCGCCGACTGGTTTGCCGGCCGCGCCGATACCGTGATCGGCACGGCTTGCGCGCGAGTCTATCTGGCCGGGACTCAGGCCTTTAAGGTCAAACGTCGGTTGGACTTGGGCTATCTGGATTATTCGACCTTGGACCTGCGGCACTGGGCGCTGGAGCGGGAGCTGCGCTTCAATCACGCCGCGGCATCGGACATTTACCGGTCGGTCCGGCGCGTCACGCGGCAATCCGGCGGTGGTCTGGAGTTCGATGGGCCAGGGGCGGTTGTCGAATATGCTCTGGAGATGCGCAGGTTTGACGAGACCGCCGTGCTCGCCGCTCAGCCTTGGGCCGTGGACGGCGCTCTGGCGGAGGCCTTGGGCCGCGAGGTTGCAGCGCTCCACGCGGGAGCCGATCACCGGCCCAGAGGCGGTGGTGCCAAGGCGTTGAAGTTCACCATCGACTCCAATGCTCGCCTGCTGTCGCAGCTGAAGGCCCGACTGGGGTCGGAATTGGTCGAAACGCTGGTCTCGGCGACGCACAGTGAATTTCGACGTCAGGAACCCTTGTTGGAAGCCCGCCAGGCTCGCGGCTTCGCACGCCACTGTCACGCCGATTTACATCTGGGGAACATCTTGTTGGAGCACGGCAAGCCGGTGCTGTTTGACTGCATCGAGTTTAACGATGTCCTCTCCGATATCGATGTTCAGTACGACTTGGCGTTTCTGCTGATGGACCTGGATTTCCGGCGACGGCGTGACGCGGCTGTGCGGGTTCAATCAGCCTATCTGGACGAAGCAGCGCGGCGCGAGGGTGATGAACTGCGGTCCGGTTTGGCTTGCCTGCCGCTGATGCTGTCGGTGCGGGCCGCAGTCCGAGCCCACGTCCAGGCCCATAGTGGTGATGACGTTGCAGCGTCGGCCTATCTGAAGGTCGCGTTGGAGCACCTGACCCCGGCGGCACCAAGTCTCACCGCAGTGGGTGGTCTCTCGGGCACCGGCAAGACCACCTTCGCGCGGTTGATCGCGCCTGGGCTGGGGGCAGCACCTGGTGCCGTGGTTCTTCGCACCGATGAGATCCGCAAGCGCCTGATGGGTGTGGCAGCCGATGCGCGGTTGCCCAATGCAATCTACTCACCGGCCTACTATGCCAAGGTCTACGACGCTTTGATGGACGAGGCGCGGTTGCTGATCCTAGCCGGTCGCGCCGTGGTGATGGACGCAACCTTCATTCAGCCGGAACTGCGTATGCGCGTTCAAGGTTTGGCCCAGGAATTGGGTGTCGTTTTCCGTGGGGTTTGGCTGGAGGCCGATCCGGCACTTTTGGCGCAGCGTATAGGAGGACGGTTCGGCGACGCTTCGGATGCCACGGCCTCGACCTTGAAAATGCAGCTTGATCTGGACGTCGGCGAGATCAACTGGTCCATAGTCGATGCCGCCGGACCTGCCGCCGATAGCGCCGAGGCCTGGGCATCGCGCCATATTTCGCAATAGGGGTTCAAATGTTCAAAACTGCTTTGCCGCTCGCCCTCGTAGGGGTGGTTCTCGCAGGGGCCTGTCAGGCACGGACGCCGGCACCGCGGATGGCGATCACCTCCTATGCTCAACTCAAGACTCCATTGCCGTATCCCTATGATGAGGCGGCAAACGCTGACCGAGATGTCGCCGCTGCCAAAGCCAGAGCCAAGGCGCAAGGCAAGCTCTTGATTGTTGATCTTGGCGGCAACTGGTGTGGGGACTGTCGGATCTTGGCGGCGACAGCTGAGCGCCCTGAGCTGAAGAGCTTCATCGCCAAGCACTTTGTCATGGTCACAGTGGACGTTGGCCGGTTCGATAAGAATCTGCAGGTCCCGGCCCACTACGGCATCACCGAGCGGCTGGAGGGTGTGCCGGCCTTGCTGGTGGTCGATCCTAAGACCGACAAGCTCTTGAACCCCGGCAAGGTTGCCGCTCTGGCCGATGCTCGCAACATGCCGCCGCAATCCCTGGCGAATTGGTTCGCGCAGTGGGTTCGTTAGGCTGGGGCACGCGCCTTGAGGTGGTAGGTAAGGGCCAAGGTCACACAGTGGCGGACGGCCTCAGTCGGGATGTCGCGTTCAGCGGCAAGGATCAGCGCGCGCTCTCCCTCGAACCCAAAGGCGTCGGGATAGATGTCGCGGAAGGCGGCCAGCAACGTGGTCTTGCAGTTGACGAAAATCGCGCCGGCACCTGGTGACTTGGGCGACACGCCGAGGCGGAGGGTCGTTCCGATCCGGTTGCCAACCGGCCGGTAGGCGGGCTCACCCCATTTCAAGCTCTCATCGAGCGCGCCAATTGCCGGGTTGGCCGCAGCCGTTTCCAAGATGATGTCCCGCAGGGACAGCAAGGTTGTGCGTTGCTTTGGCGCGAACTTGGCGAACGCGGCGGCGACCGGATCGGTGAGGGGATATTGGATCATTGCGTCCATCCTGGCGTGGAACCTTCGCCTGGTCTAGCGTCGCAGGATGCCGCAGAACTTCCACAGCCTGTCTCACGATCTTCCTAGACCGAGTTTATCTGAGCTCACCAAAGCCAGCTGGAAGATCGGTGTGCTCGGCTTCGGCGGGCCCGCAGGCCAGATTGCCCTGATGCACAAGGTTTTCGTCGAGGAGAAGCGCTGGATCGACGAACCGCGTTACCTGCATGCTCTGAGCTACTGCACGCTGTTGCCGGGGCCCGAGGCGCAGCAATTGGCGACCTATGTCGGTTGGCTGCTGCATGGGGTTCGTGGGGGACTAATTGCCGGCTGGCTGTTCGTCCTGCCTGGGGTGGTGGTGATGCTGGGGCTGTCCTGGCTCTATGCCGCCCAGGGTCAGACACCGCTGGTGGCAGCGCTGTTCTACGGGATCAAGGCCGCAGTCGTCGCCCTGGTCGTCGAGGCTTTGATCCGGATTGGGCGTCGGGCGCTGAAGGGCTGGGTCGATTTGCTGATTGGTGTGGTCGCCTTCGCGGCCTTGACCCTGCTGGGCGCACCCTTTCCCCTGGTGGTCCTTGGGGCGGGTCTGTTCGGCTATCTGCGGTCCGGGAAGACCGAGGAGGTCAGCCGGGCGACCGGGACCAAACCGGCAGCAACCCACAACCCATTCGCCAGCGCAGCGGCCTGGGCAGGCCTCTGGTTGGGCCCATTGGTCCTGCTCGGGGTGACGCTGGGGCCGCAACATCTGTTGACGCGGGTGGCGACCTTGTTCTCGGTCCTCTCGACCGTGACTTTTGGCGGGGCCTATGCGGCGCTGGCCTATCTGCAGCAACAGGCGGTGTCGGCTCAGGGTTGGCTGACCCCGTCCCAGATGATCGACGGATTAGGCCTTGCCGAGACAACGCCGGGACCCCTGGTCTTGGTCAACCAGTATGTGGCCTTCATGGCTGGATGGCGCGGGGCGGGCGGAGGCTTGGGCTTGGCAGTCGCCGCCGCATTGATTGCCTCTTGGTCGACCTTCGCGCCCTCTTTTCTGTGGATATTTGCCGGCGCACCCTATGCGGAGCGTCTGCGGCAGAATCCTCGAGCCAAGGCGGCTCTGGCCGCTGTGACGGCCGCCGTGCTGGGGGTTATTGCCAATCTCGCCCTGTGGTTCGCGGTGCATGCGCTATTTCAGCAGACCGCCCCGTGGCGTTTGGCCTGGGGCCATGGTGTCGAGTTGCCTGTGCTGAGCAGCCTTGATCCCTATGCGCTTGTCCTTTCGATGGCGGCTGGGGCAGCCCTGATCCGTTGGAAGGTCAATGTGATTGTGGTCGTCTTGGCCTGCGCCGCTTTGGGCGCGGTGATCAGGCTATCCGGGCTGGAATAGCTCGACCACATTGCCGGAAGGATCTTCCACCAGGATCTGCCGACCGCCGGGGCCGGAGACGATCTCATTGCGGAACTTGGCACCGCGTTCACGAAGGACGGCGATGGAAGCCTCCAGATCGTCGACCTGGAAGACGAACCGATTCCAAGCGCCGGGCACGGGTTGGGCGCCGTCGGGCATCGGTCGCGAGGCAGAGGCACCGGGACCTGCGGCCCATAGGGTTAGATCATCCTTGCTCAAGATCGCCATATTGGGTCCGAAATGTTGCTTCACCTCGAACCCCAAGCCGTCACGGTAGAAGGCAACAGCGGCGTCAACGTCGTGAACGATGTATCGAACAGTGGCCATGGCTGGAGCCCTCCCGACACCAACAACACCGCATTTGCGGCCTGGGGTCCAGAACAGAAAAGCCCGCTCCCGGGGGCGGGGAACGGGCTTTTGGAGCGGTGGGGAGACCGCTCGGGCGCGTGGGGCTCGCGCGACCGGGGGCTTGGGTTAGCGAGCGGCCATCTGGGTTTGGCGGACGGCAGCAGCTTTTTCGGCCACCTCGGCGCGAATGGCGACCTTGCAGGACTGGACCGTGCTGAGGCTCAGGCGCTCGACACCGGTGGCCTTGCAGAAATCGGCCGCGACCCGCTCGCTGCGCTGCGTCAGGACCCGTTGGCCGGCCAGGCTGGCGAGGTTCAGGTCAGAGATTTTGACGACGTGGTGGGCCGGCGCGGCGTGGGCGGCACCGGTAAGGGCCAGTGCAGGGATGGCGGCCAGGAACAGGGTGGCGACGCCGGCGATGGTGCTGGTGATCTTGGACATGGGGTTCTCTCCGTCTAGAGTTTGTGAGGCTGCGGTGTGCGGCCGGTGTTCTCTGGATAGGGGTCGAATACTCAAATGTCTTGTTAAGTCTGGGTCATGAAACAGATGTAAGAGAGTTACAGAAAGTAAATGTGTGAAGAGAATGTAATGTGTGGAAGTATGACGACTTTGTAATTGTGGAAGAGGCCCTCCGGCTCACCGTTCGACCGCAAGATTTGTCCACGAACGTCACGAACGGGTTCGGACACGCCAATGCCTCCCCCGCAGGGCGGAGGTGGCTCGGCGCGTAGCGTCGAGACGGAGGGGGCCGGGCTTTAGCCCGGGTGCTTGTTTCGGAGAGGTGGTTGTCCGCCCGCTTGCGCGGACGGCCCCCTCAGTCACCTTCGGTGACAGCTCCCCCAAGGGTGGAGCAACTTAGGCTCTGACTGGTTCGGTGTCGGGATCGACTTCGGCGGGGTGGGAGGTGTTGGGCGGTTGGGAATAGCCTTGGGGCGTGCCGTCGTCTGAGACACCCTCAAGGTCTTGCCAGAGCGACCAGTCGACCGGGATATCCAACGCCTCACTGATGATCTCGATGACTTCGGCGATCGGTGCGGTTTCCAGCAAGTCTTCTCTATCCATATGAGCAGCGATGACCTTGGGCAGGCTATCGCGCATCTCGGTGAGCCGCTCACGGTCACAGTCGCGATTATGTTTTAGCTCATGCTCGATGGAGTCATTGAGCACCTCAAGGATCACAGCCTTGGCCTTGGCGTGGCTGTCTTCGCGCACGCGAGGC
>JANLPK010000317.1:0-3228 GCA_031367205.1 Alphaproteobacteria bacterium | reverse complement strand
CGCGCGATATCAGATAGAGGCTGAAACCAAACAGTCCCAGCGCAACCTTGATAGCACCAAGGGTTGCACCCAACTTTAGGGTGTTCCCGAAGAACGGAGACAGGACTGGCTCTGGCGCAGGTCGCGCCTTCTTGAATCCCTCGCGATAGCCTTGATCTAAACCCTGGTTCCGTCCCTCAATTTGGCCAACTTGATATCCCTCAGAGTATCCTTCTTGGTGACCAAGTTGGCGTCCATCTTTGTAACCATCCTGATACTTCGCGGCGGAGAGTTCAGGATTCTCGCAAGCGGAAAGTCCAAAAAACGCTATCAAAATTATGGAGTAGAGGAAAAAACGCACGGACTAGGCTCCCGTCAATTTTCTGGGTTCATAATATCACGAAGTCACGCGGCCAGACCGAATTCAATTTAGCGAATCTCGGGCGCAGAATTTGTGACGCTGGCTGATCTCCGTTCACGGCGATCCACTCTTAAGCACCCCCGAATACTCCCCCAACGTCTCACTCAGCCTGCCATTCAGCAGCACCTGAAACGGCTCCAAATCCCCCGTCAGTGACCCCACCTCCAGCGCCGCCAAGTACCCCGCACGGTCCTCCGGCCTCACCGCCACGGGCGGATAGCCACCCCGGATCAGGATTAGGTTCATCAGCAGGCGGGCAGTGCGGCCGTTGCCGTCGCTGAAGGGGTGGATGGCGGTTAGGCGGAAGTGGAGGTCGAAGGCGGTTTTTGGGGTGGCAGGGGCGGTCTCCAAGTCGCGGCCGAGGTCGGCCATTAGGTCGGGGATTTTCAGGGGGTTGGGGAAGATGACGGGCGAACCTGCGATCCGCCTGGGATGAGGGCTGTAGATGCCCGCGATCTCGGGCTTGCTGCGGGCAACGATGCGGCGGTGGAGTTCGATGATGACGGCTTCATCGAGCGGAGTTTCGGTGGCGGCCAGCTCGCGCATCCACTGCACGGCGGCGTAGTGGTCCTGGGCTTCCAGGTGATCGCGCAGCGGTTTGCCGCCGACCGTGATGCCGTGCTCGATCAGCTCAGCGGTCTCGCGGTAGGTAAGGGTGTTGCCCTCGATGGCGTTGGAAGTGAAGGTCAGCTCCACATCGTAGTGTAGACGCAGGCTCTCAAGAGCGGCATTGGCCATCGGGCGCAGAGCGTCGAGCTGAGCCTTCTTCAGCTCGATGTCGGTCTGGAGGTCTGTGAGGGATGGCTGCACTGGTGAAGGCTAACATGCCCACGCCGGGGCCTCCAGAGTTGCGACCACGACCCGACAAGAGATAGACACAACACGCCATGTGATTGGGCGGGCGAGGGAGAGCAAGGCCATGAGGTTCGTTCCTCGTCTTTTGCTGGCACTGCTGTTGCTGGTCAGCGTGGTTGGGTTCGCCAGATCGGGAAAGCCCGCGGCGTTGGTCCCGCCTCCCGGCATCCAACTCACCCCTTTGAGGACGATCTCCAAGCTCGAAGCGCGGGTCTTGTTGAGGCTTTCAGGTCTCAAGGGTCTTCCCGTGGCGCATGCCGTGGATTGCTACCGCATGGAGTATCCAGGGGTCGGCCCAAAGGGTGAGGCTGTTGTGCTGAGCGGCCTTTTGGCCTTGCCGAGCGACACTGTCGCGCGCCGCCTCGTGAGTTTCCAGCACGGAACGTCTACCACCCGTTCTGCTGTGCCCTCCAAGCCGGACGGCACGGGCTTGGCGGCTGCCATTCTGTTCGCCGGCAGCGGCTACGCGCTCATTGCCCCCGACTATCCGGGAATGGGGAGTTCGCCGGGGCGCCATCCCTATTATGAACCGCGTTCTATCGGCACTTCGGTGGTCAGCATGATCGATGCCGCGCGGCAACTGAAGGGGGTCCCTGATGCGCCGGTGTTTTTGTCGGGGTTTTCCGAAGGGGGATGGGCCAGTCTGCAGGCCCTGCGCGTGTTGGAAGCGCGCGGTACACCGGTGTTTGGCGTGGCCTCTATTGCGGGCCCGATAAATGTCAGCGGTGTGCAATTGCCCTCTGCATTGACGGAGGGAACCTCCCACTCGCTCTACCTAGCCTATGCGGCGTGGGGACAAGCGGCCTATTACGGGCATCGACTCGACAGTGTGCTGACATCTCAGAATGCCCTCGAAGTTGAACGACTCTTCGGCGGTGCCGATCCCAAAGAGATTCTCAAAGGGTTGCCGCAGCAACCGCGCCGTCTATTCAATTCAGACTTTCTGGCCGCGTATGATGGAGGCAAGTCGCATTGGTATACGGACGCGCTTGCTGCCGCCGACCTCACCGATCTAATGCCGCGCGCGCCCGTGCGGCTGTACTACGGGTCGAATGACAAGGATGTCGTGCCGCAGGATGCGATCCTTGCCGCCCGTCGGATTGCAGGTTCCGGTGGTGAGGCTGCCAGCATCGACGTCGGTCCGGTTGATCACAATGCCTCGATGTTGGCGGCTGCCCCGTTGGTGTTGAGCTGGCTTGCGCAGCTTGAAGCCCGTGCTGCCCGCCCCGCGAATTAAACATCGACCTTGACTGTCGAATTCTGAATAGTCAGTCCCACCGGCGAACACCCGAGGCACCTATGGATTTCAATCTCACCGAGGATCAGCGCGCTTTGGAAGACGCCGCTCGGGTGTTTGCGGCTGACGAGCTGGCCCCGCACTCGGCGCGGTGGGACGCTGAGTGCCATTTCCCGGTTGATGTGTTGCGCAAGGCTGCGGCCTTGGGGTTTGCGGGGCTGTATGTGCGGGAGGATGTCGGCGGTTCGGCGCTGTCGCGGCTGGATGCCTCGATTATCTTCGAACAGCTAAGCAGGGGGGATGTGTCGACGGCGGCGTTTCTGTCGATCCACAATATGGCGTCTTGGATGATCGATCGGTTTGGGTCGGAGGATTTGCGGCAGCGTTATTTGCCGCGCCTGACGACCATGGAGCTGATCGCCAGCTACTGCCTTACCGAGCCGGGTTCGGGGTCGGACGCGGCGGCTCTGGCGACCCGAGCGGTGCTGGACGGCGACCACTACGTGCTGACCGGGTGCAAGGCGTTTATCTCCGGCGCCGGGGTTTCGGACCTCTATCTGGTGATGGCGCGGACCGGTGGGCCGGGGGCCAAGGGTGTCTCGGCTTTCTTGGTTGAGCGCGAATGGGCCGGCGTTTCGTTCGGCGCTCAGGAGCGCAAGATGGGGTGGAATTCGCAGCCGACGGCGCAGGTCAATCTGGACGGGGTGCGGGTTCCGGCCGCCAACCGTCTGGGCGG
>JANLPK010000314.1:0-4478 GCA_031367205.1 Alphaproteobacteria bacterium | reverse complement strand
GTTTCCAATGTGCTCAAAGGGCTGGGGATTGTCGCCGGCGACCGGGTCGGCACGCTGGCCTGGAACACCGCGCGGCACATGGAGGCCTGGTACGGGATCATGGGCATGGGGGCGGTCTGCCACACGCTCAATCCGCGCCTCTTTGCCGAGCAGTTGGTCTACATCATCAACCATGCCGAAGATAAGGTGATCTTCACCGACCTGACCTTCCTGCCGATCCTGGCCGGCATCCGCGATCAGATCCCGACCGTGAAGCACATCATCGTGCTGACCGACGGCGACCACATGACCGCCGAACTGCCCGGTGCACTTTGCTATGAGACCCTGCTGGAACAGGCTTCGGGCGACTTTGTCTGGGGCGGCTTTGACGAGAATTCACCGTCGGGGCTTTGCTATACCTCGGGCACGACGGGCAATCCTAAGGGGGTGCTCTATTCCCACCGCTCCAACTTCCTGCACACCCTGGTGACCATGGGGGCCGATGTGATGGGGATTGGCGCGCGCGATACGATCTTGCCGGTGGTGCCGATGTTCCATGCCAATGCCTGGGGGATAGCGTTCTCGGCACCGGGTTGTGGGGCCAAGCTGGTGATGCCGGGGATGAAGTTGGACGGGGCTTCGATCCATGAGCTGTTGGAGAGCGAGCAAGTGACCTTCTCGGCCGCTGTGCCGACGGTGTGGCAGATGCTGCTCAATCACCTGCGCCAGACCAACGGTAAGCTGACCAGCCTAAAGCGGGTGGTGATCGGTGGGTCGGCGGTGCCGGAGGCGATTGTGCGCGGGTTCCGCGATGAGTTCGGGGTCGATGTCACCCACGCCTGGGGCATGACAGAGACTTCGCCGCTCGGCACCCAGGCGACGCCGAACCACAAGATCGCGGCCATGAGCGATGACGACCAGCTGAAGTTTAAGCTGAAGCAGGGTCGCGCGCCGCTGATGATCGATCTGAAGCTGACCGACGATGCCGGCGCGCGGTTGCCACACGATGGTGCGACCTTCGGCAAGCTGTCGGTTAAGGGGCCGTTCGTGGTCGGTGAGTATTTCCGGGGCGATGGCGGGGCTATTCTCGACAGCGAGGGCTATTTCGATACCGGCGATGTGGCGACGCTGGATGAGCACGGCTTCATGCAGATCACCGACCGCTCCAAGGACGTGATCAAGTCGGGCGGTGAGTGGATTTCCTCCATCGAGATTGAGAACATCGCCGCGGGTCATCCCAAGGCGGAACTGGCCGCGGTGATCGGCGTGTTCCATCCCAAGTGGGACGAGCGGCCTCTGCTGTTGGTCAAGCTGAAGCCGGGCGAGACGGCCACCAAGGCCGATTTTCTGAGCTTCCTCGAAGGCAAGATCGCCAAGTGGTGGACGCCGGACGACGTGGTGTTTGTCGATGACATCCCGCTCGGCGCGACAGGCAAGATCGACAAGAAGCTGATCCGGATACGCATGGCCGACTATGTGTTGCCGACAGCTGCCGCGGTTGCGGCCCCGGCAACCGTGGCTTTGGCGGCGGCGGCGGAACCGAAAATCTATGCGCCGGAGCCGGTGGCGAATGTGGTTGCCAACGATATCGGGGAGGTCGAAGCCGAAAGCGACCGCCCTTTTCCGGTTGAGCCGGGGGCCCCGGCCACTGACGTTTCCCTAGACACCATCTTGGCCACCCTGCCGTTGCCGGAGGGGTTTGACGCAGCAGCTCCAGCGATCCTGCCCAAGCAGTTATCGGCTAGAACAGTGGCCTGGATGCACGGCTTGATGGGGTTTGTCGCAGCGGTGGCGTTTGCGCCCTTGGCGATCATCCTTCTGGCGGTCTTGGCCGTCCGGCTTGGGGTCATGGACGGGGCGGTTGGGTTTAACCTGATCTACGGCCTGGGGGCCAAGCTTGCGCTGCTCGGCGTTGTTCTGGGCGTCGTGGGCGTGGTTGCAGCCCTCCTGACCAAGTTCTCGCGGTTTGGCACCTGGGCGATTGCCATCCTCAGCGTCGCGGCGGCCTCAGCGCTGTTCTTCGCCACGGTACACACGTCGGCCCCGCTGACCTCGACGGATGTCGCGGTCGATCCGCAAGGTCAGACCAGTCGGTAGGTCGAATCCAAGCCGGGCTCGCCATCGGTGGTGACGATGCCGCGATGGACCATGTCGATCATGTGGCCCAGCACCGAGCGCGCGGCGGCAGGATGTAGCCTGCTATCGACGGCGGCATAGAGCACAGGCACCATATCCTTGATGCGGCCCTGGCCGTTGGAAACGGCGGCCAGCACCTGCGCCTCGCGGGCCCGACGGTGAGCGGCGTAGGCGTCGATGAAGGGCGCGACATCGGTGACCGGCGGGCCGTGGGTGGGCCAGAGCGTGGCGTATCCCTTGGACTGCACGAGGTCTAGGCTCGCCATATAGTCGGTCATGTCACCGTCCGGCGGTGAGACGACTGTGGTCGACCAGCCCATGATGTGGTCACCGGAGAAGAGGGCGTTCTCTTCCTTGAGCGCATAGCAAATGTGGTTGGAGGTGTGGCCCGGCGTCGCCAGCGCCTCAAGCGTCCAGCCGGGGCCGGTGAATTGCTGACCCCCGCCGCAAACGCTGACATCTGGGGTAAAGCCGAAATCGCTGCCGGCCTCGGTGATCACGCTGTCCTGCGCCTTGGGCGCGGCGACAGCGCAGCCATAGATGGTCGCGCCGGTGCGGGCCTTGAGCGGTGCCGCCAGCGGCGAGTGGTCGGAATGGTGATGGGTGATCAGGATATGGGTGATGGTCTCACCTGCGGTGGCCGCCAGGATGGCCTCCAAATGATCATCGAGATCGGGGCCCGGATCGATTACGGCGACCTGACCCTTGCCGACAATATAGGTGCCGGTGCCCAGATAGGTGAACGGACCAGGGTTATTGGCCACCACGCGGCGGATCAGCGGTGAGACCTGATCACAGGCCCCGTAGTCGAATTTGATCTCACGGACATAGGGTATCATCGGTTCGGCTCCATTCCGGCGCAGGCCTTGCGCTCATAGCCCCAAACACGACCGGTTTGGGTATCTTGCATGGCGAAAGCAGCGATTTTTGTTTCAAAACGGCTCCAGCCGGTGGCCTTGGCCGTTTTGTGTCTCATTGCGGTGCAGCTGGTAAGTGCGATCCATGCGCGCGGCGAGCCGGTGGCAGTGGGCGCGGTGCGGGTTGCCATCGCCGGTGCGCCCAACTAGCGCGGCAGCACGTTGGACAGATCATAACCGGCGGCATCGCCCAGGGCGACCAACTCTGCGCGAGTGTATTCACCAGCCTCCGATTGTCCCAACGACCAGGTGATGATCGAGCGGGTGCCCGATCGGCAATAGGCCAAGACCGGGCCGGTGTGGGAGTCTAACACCAGACGTTCAGCCTCCACCTGATCCCAGGTCGGACTGCCGCGCACGGGAATGTGGACATAGGCGATGCCTGCGGCCTGAGCCGCGGCCTCCATGGCAGCGCTGGTCGGTTGGCCCGGCTCTTCATCGTCGGGTCGGTTGTTGATGACCAGCTTGAAGCCCTGGGCCGCAGCCAGCGCCATGTCGCCCAATGCCACCTGCGGCGCGACGGAGAGGTTATCGGTAACACGGCGAAAGTCGGACATGGCTGAACCTTGGGGCATTGGAGGTTGGGTGCGTTGACATCATCGGGGGGCAATGGAACTTAGGCAATGTCTGGCCTGCCAAAAGGCCGTTATTCGAGACCTCTGGGCAATATGTTGCGTTTCATCGCTAGGCGGTTGCTGGTCGCGATCCCCACCCTGTTCCTGGTCGTGACCATGGCGTTTTTTATGATGCGCGCCGCGCCGGGCAATCCGTTCGTCGGGGAACGCAAGCTGGCCCCCGAGGTCGAGCGCAATGTGATGGCCAAGTATGGCCTCGACCGTCCGCTGCATGAGCAATATGTCGCCTATCTTGGCGGGGTGCTGAAGGGCGATTTCGGACCCTCGCTGAAATATAAGGACAAGACCGTCCTCCAGATCCTGGCAGAGAACTATAAGGTCAGTTTGGTGTTGGGGCTCTCGGCCATCACCCTGGCTGCGGCCATCGGCATGAGCTTGGGCGTGATGGCGGCCCTGCGCCAGAACGGCTGGATCGATTACGGTGTTACCGGGGTAGCGATCCTGGGGGTTTGTATCCCGACCTTTGTAACCGCCCCCTTGCTGGTGTTGTTGTTCGGCTCGACCCTGGAGTGGTTGCCCAATGGCGGCTGGAACGGCGGGGCGCTGCAAAACCTGATCCTGCCGATCACCGTGCTGGCCTTGCCGCAGATTGCCATCATTTCGCGCCTGACCCGTTCGGGCATGGTTGAGGTGCTGCAGTCCAACTATGTCCGTACCGCCAAGGCCAAGGGCTTGCCCATGGGTCTGATCGTGCGCCGCCACGCCCTACGCGCGGCGGTCTTGCCGTTGGTCAGTTATCTGGGGCCGGCCTGTGCCGGCCTGTTGACCGGCTCCTTGGTGGTGGAGAAGATTTTCAACCTGCCGGGGCTGG
>JANLPK010000286.1:0-1879 GCA_031367205.1 Alphaproteobacteria bacterium | reverse complement strand
CCGCCCCCAGCTTTGACCCCCAGAACCCTAAAAAACTGCCTTGGACTACCCCCGAGCCCACCAAGCGCGCCCCCCCAGAGACCAAGACCGCCAGGCTGCACCACCAGCACAAACACCTCTACGCAGGACCACCACAAGACGGAGTCTGGCGCAACGATGGTGTCGACCCCTTTAAACCGGTTCGGCTTTTTTGCGGCGGGCCTTTCCGTGCAGCAGGGAACACCCGCTGGCGACCCGCGTTCTTTGCGGCGACGCCGAGAAGCCTCAACAGGACAGACCCTAACGTGGAGGAACAGCTTTGAAGTGTTTGACTGCGCGTCGAGCGCCTAGCGCTGGCGCGCAGAAAAAAAGCATGCGGCAGACCATCTATCCCGGACAATCAGCGAATGCCTCTCGACCTGAAGTCAGTCAGCTCAACGCCTCCCAAGCAAGCATGAAACAGTCGCTGCTATGGATGGCGCCGTGGGTCTGCTTGTCGCACATGGCGACCATCGCGTCCGCCTGTGAAGTGATCGCGCTGACCTCCCCCGTGTTGGGAGCCCAGATCGCGGATGGTCAACCGGAGCTGACCTGGGACCGGAAGGAGCCGGGCCACTACCGGGTGCAGATTGCGGTCAGCCTGCCGGAGGCGCGAGTGATTTCCTCGACCGACGTCATCACCGCGGACAACCGATTCAAATTCCCCGTGCCGATGGCCGCCAGCCTGGCGTCCGTGAAAGTGCTGGTCAGCCAAGGCTGCCCGGACCTGGACGCGCAAGATCTCAACGCCCGCGGGCCGGCGTTTTTCATCAACACGCGCGGCGCCTGTTCGCTGCCGGACAGCGGGCTTCAACAATCCGGCCCTCAATTGCGATGGGACCCGGTGGCTCGGGCCGAGCGGTACCGGGTTCGTCTGTTTGAAGTGAAGCCCGATCAACACGGTGTTACTCAGACGAATTGGATATCGACGACGGAAACGGAGCAGCCGGCTTGGCCCATCCCCACCGGGACGGATACGCCCCCGCCACAGTCCGAGACGCGCACCAGGGCGCGCGTGGCGACCGTGCAAGCAATCTGCAGTGGACTCACGGGACCGGTGCAAGCGAGCCGTCTGCGAGACGCGCCCTAGGTTCTTTTCTGTGGACGCGCTCTTGCCAGCAGAACGTCCCTTCCCACCGACGCCCCCAGCTTCAAGCCTTCCTCGTTGTCGCTTCGAAAGTGGATCCCACCCCACAAACGGGATTCGGCCGCCTCGGTCGCCATGTCGGCAAACCGTGGCCCTTGATCTGGCAGAAAATCGGCCAGAACGCTGGCGGCGGCCGCAGAAATTGTAGCGTGCCCAGAAACATAGCTGGGGAACCCAGGTGTCACCAGCAGCGGCACAAAACCAGAGTCTAGCGTGCGCCGGACGACGGTAATGGGACGCTCGCTCCACTGGCTGAACTTGACGTTCCAGCAGGCAATGAACGCATCGTGCATCGCCACACTGACGGCGCTCAACATGGCAAGCGCCGTGTTGAAGCGATTAGCCGATGAGGCGGCGAATACCGCGTGAGCTCTGGACGAGTCTTCAAACTGCTCCAGACAAATCTTGATCCACACACCCGCCGGCGTGACCGAGCCAGCCTCCAGATTCCATGCCAGCGCTGCCGCTTTCTGATCAGCGGTCAAATTTTTACCCGTGGTCAAAACTTCCGCTGTTTCACGCTGATAGTCAGGTGCATCAGGCGCAAGCGCCTTGGGCGGCTGGTAACGCTGTGGACCCGGCGTTATCCAGGGCTGCCATTGGCCGGCAAATCCTTCGACGGGATTGACGGCATACAGCGGATAGGTCGGGTGCCAGATGCCCGCAAAGTCCGCGGGCCGGTTTCTGATGGGCCAAACCCGCCCGGCTCCATCA
>JANLPK010000275.1:0-5240 GCA_031367205.1 Alphaproteobacteria bacterium | reverse complement strand
TTTTATGCGCTCCAGAAGATGACTCAGGGCAATCTCTCGCTCGGCACCAGTCGCACGCTAGAGCTTGATCTTGCGACAATGCTGCCGTTGCTGTCCATCAGTTTGGCTTCTACGAACCCAACAGTCTTTCCCAACTGAATCACTTGGCCCTCGCCAAAGAGTGGTCCTACCTTGGCCGGAGCGAGATAGCTGACGTTCATGTCGATAGTGGCAGAGTAGAGCCTACCTTCAGTGTGGGTGAAGATGGCCGGGCCCATAGTGTCGTCCAGCATTGCGGCGAGGAAACCGCCCTGGATATTTCCTGCAGGATTGAGGAATTCTGGCCGTGCCTCAAAACCCACGCGGATCCAGCCGTCGGCCGGCCGCACATCGATCACGTGCCAGCCCAACAACACCGCGCAAGGCGGGGCGGGAAGGTTGTCGAAGATCGTGGCGATGGGCATGTCGGGCTCCGTTGAATCCAGATTTGCCCGACCTCTGCTGACAGCTTGATGTCAGGAGTCAATTTGTCAGTGTGGGACCGCTTGACTTCAGCCCGTCCCTGGGCGACGCGCCAGATATGAAAACCCAAGCGCTCGCAGGACGTCATGTGGCTGTACTCAATGGGGGTCTCTCGTCCGAGCGAGAGGTTAGTCTGGTCTCCGGTCGGGCCTGCGCCAAGGCTCTGGATAACCTGGGTGCCAGGGTTAGTCTGGTGGACGCAGGGCGCGACCTCGCGCAGGTCCTGACTCAACTGAAACCCGATGTCTGCTTCAACGCTCTGCATGGGGAATGGGGAGAGGACGGTTGCGTTCAGGGCGTGCTGGAGACCCTTGGCCTTCCCTATACACACTCCGGGGTTCTGGCCTCTGCCCTGGCGATGGACAAGTCCAAGTCCAAGGCCGTGCTGGCGGCTGCCGGCGTCTTGGTGCCGGGCGGTGGACTCTTTGATCGGTTTGTAGCGGCGGCTGAACACGTGATGCCACCGCCCTATGTGGTTAAGCCGAATGCTGAGGGATCCTCAGTCGGGGTGTTCATCGTCCATGAAGGGGCAAACCGTCCACCCCAGGAGCTCGTCGGCTCCGCCTGGACCTATGGCGAGCAAGTGATGATCGAGCCTTACATTCGCGGATTGGAGCTGGCCGTCGGGGTCATGGCAGGCAAAGCCATGACAGTGACCGAAATAATTCCGCGAACAGGATTTTATGACTACGAGGCTAAGTATGGTGATGGGGGCTCACAGCACATATTACCCGCCAGAATTCCCGAACATGTAATTGAAAAAGCAAAACTCTTGTCAGAGATGGCGCATGCCGCCCTGGGCTGCGCCGGCGTGACGCGCAGCGATCTTCGTTATGACGACATTAACGACATTCTGGTCCTTCTAGAGATCAACACCCAACCCGGTATGACGCCGACTTCGCTCGTCCCTGAGCAAGCGGCCTTGCAGGGCGTGGATTTTGATCAACTGGTGCTTTGGATCACGGAGGATGCTTATGCCCGCGGCAATGCGGGGGGGATCGCAAGGTAAAGCGAAACCCCGGGGCCATAAGCCCCCGAGCTCCAAGTCGCGCGCCGCTGTGCGGCCGCGAGCGGCAGCTGCCTATGCGCCAGCCAAGCTTCGTGCCGCCCAGTCCATGGGTCTGGCTCCCCACCATGCCCTGATGGGGGCCTGCGCAATTCTGGTTCTGGCCCTAATGACTGCCCTGGCGACAGGGGGGCGAGGGCACAAGGTCCATGAGGCGATAAACCAAGCGGTGGGCACTCAATTTGCGAGCGTTGGTTTCAAGCTGAAGACTGTTCGTGTCGAGGGGGCTTCGGAGCAAGCCAAGGTCGATATTTTGAGGCACGCGGGGCTTTACCAAGACCAACCTCTGCTTGGACTGAACCTGGAGAGCGTACGCCGGGACGTTCAGTCGGTGGGGTGGGTGAAAGAGGTAAGGGTGGTTCGTCTGCTGCCCGACACCTTGGTGCTGAATGTGGTTGAGCGTCGACAGATGGCGGTTTGGCAGCACGCCGGTCAATTGCAGGTCATTGATGATCGCGGAATTCCCATTCGAGAAGCCGATGCCCGCCGGTTCGGTCGTCTGCCGTTGGTGGTTGGCGAAGGTGGCAATCGGAACGCTAGAGTGATCCTTGATGCGGTGGCTCTACGACCGCGATTGGCGGCTCGGGTGGAGGCCTTGGTGCGGGTGGACGGTCGGCGCTGGGACCTGCGCCTCAAGGACGGAAGCCTCATCCAACTCCCTGCAGTGGGCGAGGAGCAAGCGCTCCTGCAGCTGGAACAGATTGACGGCAAGTCGCGCCTTTTGGAGCTGGGCTTCGAACGGATTGACCTGCGGGATCCGACGATCGTGTCGGTGCGGCCGCGTGGCGGGGTTGCCACCGGGCAACTCGCCGCCGACGGCGTTTAGAACGATAGGGGCGAGGACTTGACGCGGCAGGCTGACAGCAGAAAAGGCAATCGCGAAGGCTTAGCCGCCGCTTTGGGACGCCAGCCCGTGGTGGCGGCGGTCGATTTGGGGGCCTCCAAGGTCGCCTGCTTCATCATGAAGCCGGACGGGGTGCATCGGGGTGATCGGACCCTGACCACAGCCGGGGTCGGCTATGTGCAATCGCGCGGCGTGAAGAACGGTGCGATCATCAATCTCGACGAGGCGTCAGATGCTATCGCTCAGGCTGTTGAGCGCGCTGAAAACGTTGCCGGTGTTCAGGTTCAGGGCGTAACAGTTGCCACTGCGGGTGGCCAGTTGACCAGCCATCGGGTCGGGGGTCGGGTTTCGCTGGGCGCACGTCCGATCAATGACAATGACTTGGTTCGGGCTATCCAGGCGGCGTTGAGCCAGATCAAGATTCCCGGGCGCCGCGCCGCACATATTCTGCCCGTGGCTTGGGCTGTGGACGGTCAGGGCGGTATTCGCGACCCGCGTGCCATGTTCGGCCGCTCGCTCACGGTGGAATTGCTGGTGGTTTCGGTTTCCGAAGCTGTGTTCCAGACCTTGGGGGCCTGCGTTGAGCGCGCCCACTTGCAGTTTGAAGGGGTGGTTGCGGCACCTTTTGTGTCAGCACTTGCCGCCTTGGAGGAAGACGAGTTGGATCTCGGTGCGGTCTGCATCGACATGGGCGGCGGCTCGACTTCGGCGGCGGTGTTCTCCGGCGGCAGCCTGGTCCATGTGGAGACCTTGCCGGTGGGCGGTAGTCATGTGACGGCAGACATCGCAAGAGGCCTCTCGACGTCAATTGCCGGTGCAGAGCGGATTAAGACCTTGCACGGGTCGGCGATCGCCTCAGCCAATGAAGATCGCGAAATGATCGAGGCCCCACCGCGGGGTGACGACATCGGTGCCGGCCCCGTGATTGCGCCGCGCTCATTGTTGAAGGGCATCATCGCGCCGCGGGTTGAAGAGACCCTGGAGTTACTGCGAGACCGCTTACGAGCCTCCGGAGCGCCCGTGGAAGCGGGTGCCGGTCTGGTCCTCACCGGCGGCGCGAGTCAGCTGTCCGGCGTGCGCGAGGTGGCGGTGCGGGTCTTTGATCGGCCGGTGCGTTTGGGCCGTCCGCGCCGAGTTCCGCACTTGGCCGATGCCGCATCTGGTCCGGCCTTCTGTGCGGCAGCCGGGGTGCTTCACCGATCGGCGTTCGGTCCGCGTGAAGCGGTGTCGGCAAAGGCACTGGCCTCGGCCAAACTGCGCCGCGAACCACTGGACCCCGGCGCCAATCCGGTAGCCAAGGCAGCAGCCTGGTTGATGGAAAATCTCTAGGCGATTGGTTCGAATTATTTTGGGTCCCAATTTATTGGGTCAATGATCGCCAAGCCTTTAGAATCCACAGAAATGCGCCGCAAAGCGGTCGACGGAATGCCGACTCGCCTTATGCAGTTAACCTCCAATTAACGATGGTGGGCGTTTTCTTAACGCTGACCGTCACGGGAACCGGGCGGACGGGTCGCCGGGTCCTATGCAAGACTGACGGAGCACGCGAGAGGTCCTATGGCAATTGCACTTACTGCACCGCGAGCCACCGAGTTGAAGCCGCGCATTGTTGTCTTCGGGATTGGTGGAGCCGGCGGCAACGCCGTCAACAACATGATCGAGGCCGGGCTGGAAGGCGTCGAATTCGTGGTCGCCAATACCGATGCCCAACAACTTTCGTTCTCCAAGACTGACCGACGGGTTCAGCTTGGGGTTCAGGTGACCCAGGGTTTGGGCGCCGGGGCACATCCCGAGGTCGGGATGAGCGCGGCCGAGGAATCCATTCCAGAGATTGGCGAGCATCTCGACGGTGCCCACATGGTGTTTATCACTGCGGGTATGGGCGGGGGCACCGGGACTGGGGCTGCGCCGATCATTGCCAAGTGCGCGCGGGAGCGGGGCATCCTGACTGTGGGTGTTGTGACCAAGCCCTTTCACTTCGAAGGTCGTCACCGGATGCGGTTGGCCGACGCCGGGATCAGCGAGCTGCAGCGATATGTCGACACGCTGATCGTTATTCCAAACCAAAACCTGTTCCGCGTGGCCAATGAGCGGACCACTTTTGCTGAAGCCTTCGGTATGGCCGACCAGGTGCTGCATTCGGGCGTGCGTTCGATCACCGATCTGATGGTTCTGCCCGGCCTGATCAATCTCGACTTCGCTGATGTTCGCACGGTGATGACCGAGATGGGCAAGGCGATGATGGGCACCGGCGAGGCCAGCGGTGAAGACCGCGCGTTGATGGCCGCCCACAACGCCATTCAGAACCCGTTGCTTGATGAAGTCTCGCTCAAGGGGGCCAAGGCCGTGTTGGTCAATGTGACTGGCGGCCTTGACATGACCCTGCTCGAAGTCGACGAGGCAGCCAACGCCATCTCCGAGCAAGTGGACCCAGAGGGCAACATCATCTTCGGCGCGGCCTTCGATCCGTCTCTGAACGGCATGATTCGGGTTTCGGTGGTTGCCACCGGCATGGACGGTGCCTCTATCGCTGCCATCGAGCCCAAGGTTGAGCGTCGGCCCTTGCAGGCCCCGCCGCTGCGAGCACCCGAAGTGACGCGCGCCGCCAATCCACTGCAAGAACCCGTGCGGTCGATCTATGCGACGCCTTCCGCCCAAGTGGCGCGTCAGCCGGAACCGTTGATTGCCGCGACGGTGTCGGCGGAAATGACGAGCTATACCCAACCGACGCCGGTCGTGGAGGCGCAAGCTGATCTCTACGCTGCTCAGGCTGAACCCGAGCAGCTAGAGATGGAAGCACCGGTCTTCGAGCGCACACCTGAGATCATT
>JANLPK010000264.1:0-4541 GCA_031367205.1 Alphaproteobacteria bacterium | reverse complement strand
TTTTATGGTGCGCTCAGATTGACTGGTGGCAGCGGCGGCTTCCTCTACCGTCATGCCCAACATGAAGCGCAGCTCAACGATCTGTGCCCGCTCCGGCGAGAGTTCCATCAGGGCAGCTAGGGCCTCATCAAGATCGGCGATGTCGACCGGGCTCTCTTTGTAATCGCCGGGCCATTGGGTCATGAACAGTGGCGCATTGCGCTTTGCCGAAGCGACCTTCCGCGCCTCATCCACCAAGACCTGGCGCATCATTCGCGCCGCAATGGCCAGCAGGTGCCCTTGGTTCTGGGCATTGGCCAGATTGGTGCGGATCAGCCGGATCGCCGCCTCATTGGCCAGCTCGGTGGGTTGCAGCACGCGGCCCATGACGTTTCCGGCCATGATCCGCCGCGCCATGATCCGCATCTCATCATAACACTTGGCCAGCACATCGGCCGGGATCGGGCCGAGCCCGGTCGCTTCATCACGCACGCGCACTCACCCCCAAACAGCAGCCAAAGCCTGCGCCTCCGCTGCCCCCTGCGCCAGCCCTGCTCGCGCCGCAGTTGCCCGATTGCGGAAGTCCATCAGGTTGACCCCCATCGCCGCCTGGCTTCCGGCGTCCGGGGCGATCACCACCACCCGCCCACCGTCCTTGCGCAGCACATCCAGCTCGGCCTCGAACCGCGCGGCATTGGCTTGCGCCATGGCCCCGGCGGTTGGCCCAACCCGCACCTGTACCACGACCACCAGCTCATGACCCACGGCCAAGTCAGCGCAAGTGCCCGAGCGCATGCCGCCGTCCATATAGCGCCGCCCCTTAATCGTGATCGGCGGATAGACGCCGGGCACACTGCACGATGAAGCCACCGCCCTGGTCACGCCCACCCGATCCTGGCGAGTCCAGAGCTTGAAGTCACCGGTCGCAACATCAACGGCAGTGCAGGCATAGTCTCGCTCCGGCCACGCATCCTCCGCTAAACCCGCAAAGGCGCGACCAAAGCTCTTGATGAAGGTCTCCTCGTCCGGCGTCTCGGCGGCCAAGGCAAACGCTCCGAGATCGCGTCGCACCTCTTGGGGGTCTCGGGTGCCGCCTTGAGCCTCGGCCATCAGCTTCATCAGCTTGGTGAGGTCCGGCAGCTGCCGATTGATCGAGGACGGGCTCTGTTGGCTCGGCGCTTGCGGTGTTTCCGCCAGGATCGGGTCAGCTAGCGCCGCAGGATCGGCCCCCATAGCCAAGCGCGCACCGACGAATGAGCCCGCCGAGGTCCCCATGATGAAATCAGCCTTGGCCAGATCAACCCCGGCTCGCGCCAGTCCCGCGATCAGCCCAGACTCCCAGGCAATGCCTACCGGTCCACCGCCGCCCAACACCAAGGCCCTACTCATGATGATCTCCTCCAACCCATGTCACAGGATTGTTCAGCTGAGTGTCAGAGTCCAGACAGTCGAACGGGCGCGCCCCGTCCGAGTCGCGCCCGTTCTATGGAACCTCGGCCGGAAACTCCCCCAAGCCCAGCCGTTCCGACGTCCCGAAAGGCGCCGACGGGCCGTTCCAATGACCCTTCTCGTGAGCCGCTAGCGCAGCTTGTTCATGGTGTCGTAGGCCACCTGAGCCCCAATCAGCTGCGGGGTTTGGCGATTGGCGGTCCGCTTCTCGAATCCAGCGCCATTGACCGCAACCCACTTGGCCTCACCGGTCGGCGGGTTGGCCGAGGTGGCGAACTGGGCGCGAACGGTGGAGGTCGGCAGATGGGTGACTTTGACCGTAAAGGTCACGCCGGTGGGAGATGCGACGTCGTCGTCGGGCAAGATTTCTATCAGATATTGGATGCCCTGACCCATGGCCAAGGTTTCCAGATACTGGATGTCCATCCGGTCTTCCCGGTCTTTGGTGGCCGAGACCTTGCGGATCAGGGCCGTGCGATCGACGATCTTGGCCCCCGCTGAGAGGAAGGTGTTGAGGATCGCCGACTCGACGCCCCGTGAGAAATTCGTGTTGCGAAAGCCGTAGGAGCCGTCGGTGAAGCGCTCTTGGTACTGACGCTGCTCTACCGACATAGAGCTCGCCCCGACCGAAGAGGCCATGGAGCCGTTCCACCCGTGAATGACGGCGGATTGACCGGCAGCGGCGCTATCGACCCGCGCAGTCTGCACACTGTCGTACTGGCTGGTAGCGTCCTCCAGCAGTTGGCGGTTCCAGAACAACAGCATGCTGGGTCGCCCCGCGCCCTGATACCAACGTGCAAAGGCGCTGGAGGCCGCAAAATTACCGGCGTCCGGATTGGCAGCCGGGGGCGGCGTGTTCACGTTGGGCAAGCCCTCACGGTACTGCACGCCCGTCGCGGTCGGTCGATATTGGGCCGCTGCCGGGCCGGCCAAGCCGGACACCAGCGCCGCAATGATCATCAGGTCTCGGGTCGCCATGGCGGCCTCCTTGCGCAACCGCGTGCCCTATTGGGCACCACGGACTTCGACGTAATACTGAGCGGAATTCAGCCGGGTGGAGCTGGACTCAAAGGTCACCATGGCCATCGGCTGGGCAAACAGGCGGGTCCAAGACTGAGCACTATCGGTGGGCACGCCAGACTGGTCGTACCAGGAGGCGCGAACCTCCAACGGCAGGGCGACCTTGGACTTGTTGCGGATCTGCACAGTGATCTTCTTAAAGCCGGTCGGGCCGGTGGAGACATAGGCTCCCTCAACGTCCAACAGACTGTCGACCTTGCCCTTTGAACCCAGGTTCTTGGCCAAGGTGCCGTCCAGCACCCGCACCGAGTTCAGGTCGGGATGGATATTGTTCTGTTGGTCGATGCGAACACCCCCCTCCGGCGGGGTCGCGCAGGCGGCCAATCCGGCGGCCAGCGCCAGGGTCGCGATAAGGGTAAGGCGTTTGAAATTGGGGGTCATGGCCTGGGGTCCTGTCTGAAAGATTAGTGAGCGCGCACGAGGCACAGTTGCTTGTGGTTTTCGTCGGCATGGCAGGTGATGGACTTGTCTTCGCCTTCCACTGGGACACCGCCCTTAAGGAAGTGCGCCGTCAGGGCCGCAGGTTTGCCCGCCGAAGCCAGGGTCAGCACGTGGATGGTGTCGGGCAGTGACGACCAGGCCCGCACATCGGCTTGCGGCTTGGCCTTGGACGAGACGATCAACAACACCCCGGACGCCACCCCGGCCACTGCCACCGCGCCGCCATACTGACCGCCCGCGCTGAAGGCACCGTTGTTGCTGGAGAGTGCCACGGTGGTGTCTGCCAGGAAGGAGCCGACGCCGCCGGTCGCAGCCTTGAACTGCGCCTTTCCGGCCAAGATCTTGTCGACCTCGCGACCCCCCCGCGTCGAGGCTTGATAATAGACGTCTTCCATCGGGAAGGCTTGGATCGGCGCGGCACCGGCCATCACCTGCACCCCGTTTTCCAGGATCGGTTTGCCCCGGCGATAGACGAAAAAAGCGTGGTCCAAGCCGTCGCCAAGCTTGCGTGGGCCCTGTCCAGTTTCGGCAAACACCAATGTGTCGTCCTTGGCCCCGATGGTCCCGAAATTGGGTCGCAGGGCTTTCAGCTGGATCATTGTTTCGTCGCGTAGATCGGTGTCGCCATTCACATGGCTGGCCCAAGCGTCCAGGAACAGCAGTAGCGCGAAATCCGAACGATTCTGATCTTCCTCCGCGAAGGCATCCTGCATCAGTCCCCGCCGGAACGCGGCGCGCGCATTCTCATAGTCGGCGTCATGCAGGTAGATCAGCCCGCGATAGAGATAGACCATGGCCCGCTCATAGGGCTCGCCCTTGAAGTCCTTCGAACCCTCATCGTACCAAAGCTTACGCGCATTGGCCGCGTTGGGACTGTCATTGAACACCGCATCAATCCGCATGATCGCGTCATCCAGCGCCGGCTTGGCGGTGGCATAATCACTGCGCCAGAACGCCCGTGCGCCGATCTCCATCTGGTTCAGAACCCGATTGACCGGCGGATCGCTGGCCAGTCGCCCCTGAAAGATTTCCGGACCGGCATCAAAGGCCACGGGCGGCACGATCACGGGGGCCGCCGCCCGCGCGCCTGTCGCCAGCGCAATCAACGCCAACCCGGTCAGAATGGATAGCTTGCGCGACATGTCTAGCGATAGACCACGTCGTCGCGGGCTTCTTTCTTGAACTCATAGAGGTTCGACCAGATGATCTCGCCATACTCCATGTCCAGAAGTTCAAACGTGTACTGACTAAACCGCGAGGTTTTGCCGGACCGGGTGTCAATGGCGTCACGTGTGCCGATCCGACCGACCAAGCGGTAGTCAGCCCCAGCCTGGGCGCGAGTGCGGCCTGTGGTGCCCACATCGACCTTACCGCTGTCCTTGAGGCCGCGCTCTTCTTCAACGGCGGCTGCATATTCCCGGCCGATGAAGCGCATACGCCCCTGCGCGGCGCGGATCAGATTGACCCGGATGCGGTCGGTGATCAGCGCCTTGTCGATGATCTCGGTGCTCTCGTTGCGGAAGAATTTCGGGTCAACGATGATCCGTGGTGCGGTGGGCCGGTTCATCAGCTCGGGCAGGTTCAGCAGATCA
>JANLPK010000208.1:0-8933 GCA_031367205.1 Alphaproteobacteria bacterium | reverse complement strand
CAACGCCTGAACCAAGCCGACCGCGGCAAACATCGGACCCGGCCCCAGAGTGACCAAAGCCCATGCGCCCAACAGCGGCGCCGCGATCCCGATAACCGAAACCATAGCGTCGCGAATGCTGACCTGGTGGCCACGGTGCTCTGCATCGCCGATGGCCGCGAAATAGGCGTGATAGGTCGGCCAATAGAGCACGTCAGCGAGCGCCCCGATCACGCAAAGCGCCACCAGAGCCGGGCCGACCCCGTGAACCTGCGCCAACACCTGATACTGGACCGCCATCGCGACGGTGCCGACCATCAGCAACGGCCTAAGACCCCACCGCTTGGCCAGGGGCAGGATTGCTGGACGGAACACAAAGCGACCAGCTTGGATCGCCGCGGTTGCTAGTAGCGCTTGCGGAACCGATAGGCCGGCCTGGAGCATGAAGACAAAGAAAAACACCCCACCACCCGCCTGGGCGATGGCCTGAATGCCGGTGTGCAGATTGGCGCGATTGACCGCGTCATTGCCAAAGAATGCCATGGGATAACCAACTGAAAATGTGGTGAGTTCGGCCCAATGGGGCCGGGCGCGTCAGGCGGTCAGGCCGCTATAGGAACTCCAGACACATGCGCACAGCTCCTCAGTTGGTCCGACGATATGACAGAGAATGCCCAGCCGTTGCAAGTGCGCAAGGGTGCCGTCCCGCCACGAAATGGGGGGACGGTTCGTCGGCTAATCTCGCGGCACGATCCCCAACCCCTTCGTCCTCTGATGTTTCAACACCAAAGCCTTGAGGGCCTCAAATAGCTCCACCGGAAGAAACCCCCAGGCGAAGGTGTCGGGCTGGTGTCTCGCGATGGGGCGCATGTCGTAGCCCGGCCAGACGAAACGGTTGAGCTCGTCGGTGATGATCCAGGACCGCGCGGCGTCTAGGCCAAGACGACGCTTGATCGCGGCGGGAATTTCGATGCCTTGACCAGCAGCCGGTGGGCTGTGGGTGATCGGCGCGACATAGACCAAGGTGTCGCCGTCCTGGTCGGCTGTCGTTACCACGATGGCGCAAGGACGGTCTTTGCGGCCCTCGGTCTGGCCCGCGCGGCTCTGGTCGCACCATAGATAGGCATAGCAAATGACGAGGCCCGGGGCCGGAGTCGGCAGAGCCATCGGCCGGTCAGTCGGCGTCGCGTAGGCTATAGCGTTCCCCGGTAGGGATTTGCGCCTGCGCGATGAGGGCGGCTTCGGTGTCGCTCAGCTCGGCCGCGGCAATGGCGTCGCGCTGGCCCTGTTTCAGCGCCCTGAAGGTTTGGGCCGAGACGATATAGACGCTCTCTCGCCCATATTTGGTGACGCAGACCGGTTCATTGATCGCCCGGTCGTGGAAGGCACCGAAGTTCTTTTGCACTTCGGACGAGGGTGCGGTGGTGGTCATGGAGATGTTCCTCAGCATGTGCATATTACGGAACACATGCAATATTGCAAGACCATGCCCCAGCTTCTCCTCCACCTTCCCTACGCCACTCCACCCCGCGCAATCAGCCGGTCAATCTCTGACCCCAACACGCTCATCGGCACCGCCCCGGTCTTCACCAGCGTGTCGTTAAACGCCCGCACATCAAACTTGGCCCCAAGCGCTGTGCGCGCCTTGTCGCGCATGCGGTTGATCTCGTTGTGGCCGATCTTGTAGCCGCAGGCCTGGCCAGGGCTCGCGCAATAGCGATCGATCTCACTGGTCATCGAGGCCAAGGTGCGACCTGAATTGGCCACCGTCCAATTGATCGCCTGCTCTCGGCTCCAGCGCTTGGCGTGCAAGCCCGTATCCACGACCAAGCGGATCGCACGGAACCGCTGCCCCTGCAGATAACCAAGCCTGCCGGCCCAGTCATCCTCATACATGTCCATCTCGTCGCCCAACTGTTCGGCATAGAGGGCGTAACCCTCCACATAGGCATTAAACCCCGACAATAGGTTGCGGATCAGCGGCACATGCCCCGTTTCAGTCAGGTAGGCGAACTGCCAAGCATGGCCTGGAATCGTCTCGTGATAGGTCAGCGAGGGCAGCGTGAATTTGGGCCAGTTCTCTGTGGATTTCAGATTGATGTAATAGACCGAGGGCCGCGATCCATCGAGGGATCCGGAATTCATATAGCCCTGCCCCGCCCCGTCTTGAATATCGGGGGGAACGCGCTTGACCTGGACCGGGGCTTTCAATTTCAGGCTGAACTGGCTGGCCAATCGGGGCCTCACACCGGCAATCACGCCCTCAAGATAGCTTAGCAGTTGCGCCCGACCGGCGTCGGTATCTGCATAAAGGTATTTCGGGTCTCGCCCCAGCGCGATCATCCGCTCGCCGACCGAGCCCTGAGTGATGCCGTTGGCTTGAAGGATGCCGTCCATCCGCGCGGCGATGGCGCGGTTCTGCTCAAGACCCGTGCGGTGAATCTGTTCGGCGCTAAGCTCGGTGTTGGTGCCCTGCTTCAGCAGCCAAGCATAATAGGTCTCGCCATCCGGTAATCGCCAAACCCCGGCGTCATGCCCGGCCTTCGTTGCCAGCGACGCCAACAGATCCCGCTGCTTCTGCACAGCGGGATAGATCTGCGTCTCCACAATCTTGGTCGCCATGCCACCGTAGTCGCCTGCGATACCCTTGGCCTTAGCGCGGTCAGCGACGGACCTGACGAACTGCGATTTCGCAGCATTCGTCGCCAACAGTCCACCCATCTGGCCGAGCGCATTTGACAGAATGAAGTCGGGCGCAATGACCCCCTTGCCGGCATCGGCCCGCACCCGATCGCTCTCAGCATTGATCTGACCTGCCAAGCCGTGCAGCCGGGCGAGATAGGCGTCAGCATCGGCTTTCACAGCAATGGTGTGCTGAGCATCGAGAAACTCTGCCGTCCCCGAATAGGCACCGCCCTGTTGGCTCACCACATAGGGTCCTGAGCTCTCGCTCATGGCCGACATCATGGTGTTGTCGCCAAAGGCAAACTTCGACGCCTCAACGCCCAATTCCAAGGCGTAAGTGACCACAGCCTTGTTGAGCGCCGCGTCGTGGCTCAATCCCGCGTCAGATATTGACGTCAGGCTCGCCAGCTCATCGCGACAAAGCTGATGCAGCGACTCCACAGCGCCCCAAGACTGGTCCGACATCTGCGCCTTCAGGCCGGCCCGCTTGCCCTTATCGAGCCCAAGACTGGTGGCAACCTCAGGACTGCGCGCCAACAAGCTCTCGGAGAGCCTGTCGAGCTGCGCGTTCAACACGCGATCGCCTGCGCTGGACGCAGCGGCCAACCCCGGCATCGCCAAACCCAAGCCCACTCCCGCCCCGGACATAAGTACCTGACGACGATCCATACTCAGACTCCGTTGAGACAGCCGGGAGAACCTAGAGCGCGATGGCTTGTTTCGCGAGCCAAAAGCGTCTCAGATGATTTAGAACCCGCGATCCAGAAGGACCGAAATATTGATCCGTTTGTTATGTCTTGCCGTCGTTGCCGCTCAGACCCTCGCCCCGCCCGCTCCGCAAGTGACGCCGGTTGCAACTCGCGCAGAGGCACCATCGAGCAAACCCGAGAAACCCAGACTCATTTGCGTAAAACAGGAGGTCCTGGGATCGATCATGCCCAAGCGCACCTGCGCTACGGCCGAGGAATGGAAGGCGCGACGCCAGCAAGAAGCCGACCGAATGGACCGAGTTCAAGATCGGACGGGCACCTGCACGCAGTGCTAATTGCTTGCACGTTGTTCGTATTTTGTTCGTATGTTATCGGTGAGTCTGTAGGGTAGAGTTGGCGCTTGCATATCGTTCTGGGAAGTCATGGCTGAACAGCTGAATTTCATTCGCGTGCGCGGCGCGCGCGAGCACAATCTGAAGAACGTCAATGTGGACATTCCGCGTGGCGAACTGGTGGTGCTGACCGGACTCTCGGGCTCGGGCAAGAGCTCGCTGGCCTTCGACACCATCTATGCAGAGGGTCAGCGGCGCTATGTCGAGAGCCTCTCGGCCTATGCGCGCCAGTTCCTGGAACTGATGAGCAAGCCTGATGTGGACCTGATCGAGGGTCTGTCGCCAGCCATCTCCATCGAGCAGAAAACCACCAGCCGCAACCCACGCTCCACCGTCGGTACGGTCACCGAGATCCACGACTATATGCGCCTACTCTGGGCTCGGGTCGGCGTGCCCTATTCGCCGACCACCGGCCTGCCCATCGAGAGCCAAACCGTCTCGATGATGGTCGACAAGTTGGTCGCTCTGCCCGAGGGCGAGCGGCTCTACCTGCTGGCCCCTGTCGTGCGCGGCCGCAAGGGCGAATACCGCAAAGAAATCGCCGATTGGCAGCGGGCCGGCTTCCAGCGCCTGAAGATCGATGGGGAATTCTATCCCATCGAAGACGCCCCCACCCTCGATAAGAAGTTCAAGCACGACATCGACGTGGTGGTCGACCGCCTCGTCACCAAGGCCGGACTCGAAAGCCGCTATGCCGACAGCATCGAGACCGCCCTGAAGCTGGCAGACGGCATCGCCGTCGCCGAATGGGCCAATGTGGCAACTGGTGAAGTTTTACCTCGTAAGTTATTGTTTTCCGAGAAGTTTGCCTGTCCCGTATCAGGCTTCACCATATCCGAGATAGAGCCCCGACTGTTCTCGTTCAACAACCCTTTCGGGGCCTGCCCGGTCTGCGACGGCCTAGGTGCCAAGCTCGCCTTCGACCCCGACATGGTGGTGCCAGACAAGGAAAAGTCGCTGCACAAGGGGGCCGTTTCACCCTGGTCCAAGGGGCCCTCGCCCCTCTACACCCAGACCCTCCAGGCCCTGGCGCGACACTACGACTTCTCGATGGACGAACCCTTCTGGATGTTGCCGGAACTGGCTCAGAAAGTGGTGCTCTACGGGTCAGGCACCGACAAGATCAAGTTCATCTATGACGACAATGCCCGCAAGTATGAGGTCAACAAGACCTTCGAAGGCGTGCTGCCGAACCTGGAGCGCCGCTGGCGGGAGACTGACTCGTCCTGGGTGCGCGAAGAGCTGGGCCGGTTCCAATCTGATACCCCCTGTGAGGCCTGCAACGGCTATCGCCTGAAGGCAGAATCCCTAGCTGTGAAGATCGCAGGCAAACATATCGGGGAGGTCTCGCGCCTCGCCATCCGCCAGGCCGGCGAGTGGTTCACAGGCCTGGAAGGCCAACTCACCGACAAGCAGATGGAGATCGCTCGACGGATCCTGAAGGAGATCAATGATCGCCTGCGGTTCCTGGTCAATGTCGGCCTCGACTACCTCAATATGAGCCGCGCCTCAGGCACCCTGTCGGGCGGCGAAAGTCAGCGTATTCGCCTAGCCAGCCAGATCGGGTCGGGTCTCACCGGCGTGCTCTACGTGCTGGACGAGCCCTCCATCGGCCTGCACCAACGCGACAACAGCCGCCTGTTGGAAAGCCTCAAGGGCCTACGCGACCTCGGCAACTCGGTCCTGGTTGTCGAGCACGACGAAGAAGCCATCATGACCGCCGACTATGTCATCGACATGGGCCCTGCCGCCGGGGTGCATGGCGGACACATCGTGGCCGAGGGCAAGCCCGCCGATGTCATGGCAAATCCTGACAGCATCACCGGCCAGTATCTCAGTGGCGTGCGCGAAATCGCCGTGCCGGAAGACCGCCGCCCAATTTCCAAGAAAAAGGTGCTCCGCGTCATCGGGGCCACCGGCAACAACCTCAAGAACGTCACCGCCGAAATCCCGGTCGGCACCTTCACCTGCATCACCGGCGTCAGTGGTGGCGGCAAGTCCACCTTCACCATCGAGACCCTCTACAAGGCCGCCGCGCGACGGCTGCACAATGCGTCGGACGCCCCTGCCCCCCATGAACGCATTGAGGGCCTAGAGCAGTTCGACAAGGTCATCGATATCGACCAGTCCCCCATTGGTCGCACCCCGCGTTCCAACCCCGCTACCTATACCGGGGACTTCCAGCCTATCCGCGACTGGTTTGCCGGTCTGCCGGAGTCAAAGGCCAGGGGCTATGGCCCGGGCCGCTTCTCGTTCAACGTCAAGGGCGGCCGCTGCGAGGCCTGCCAGGGCGACGGTCTGATCAAGATCGAGATGCACTTCCTGCCCGACGTTTATGTCACCTGTGATGTCTGCCACGGAAAACGCTACAACCGCGAGACCCTGGAGGTGCTGTTCAAGGGCAGGTCGATCTCCGACGTCCTGGACATGACCGTCGAGGAGGCCGCCGATTTCTTCAAGGCCGTGCCTACCGTCCGCGACAAGATGGACACCCTAAAGCGCGTGGGCCTCAGCTACATCAAGGTCGGCCAGTCAGCGACCACGCTATCGGGCGGCGAAGCCCAACGCGTCAAGCTGTCCAAAGAACTCTCACGTCGCGCCACCGGTAAGACCCTCTACATCCTCGACGAACCCACCACCGGCCTGCACTTCGAAGACGTCAAAAAGCTGCTCGAAGTGCTGCATGAGCTGGCCGACCAGGGCAACACCATGGTGGTCATCGAGCACAATCTGGATGTGGTCAAAACCGCCGATTGGATCGTGGACTTCGGCCCCGAAGGCGGCGACGGCGGCGGCGAGATCGTTGCCCAAGGCTCACCAGAGGACATCGCCGCCAATTCCAAGAGCTGGACCGGACGGTATCTCGCAGAGGTTCTGCAACGTCATGCTGACCGCCGAGGGGCACGGCGGAAGTTGCTGACGGCCTGAGGTCAGTCCGGCAAACTGACCCCCTGCTCCCCGGCCAAGTCGCGGATGAACTGCCAGGCCACCCGACCCGATCTTGCCCCGCGCAGTTGCGCCCATTGCAGGGCGCGGCGATCCAGGTCCTTGGCTTTCAGGCCGAAGCGCTTGGCATAGGCTTTCACAGCAATCAGATAGGTCGCCTGGTCCATGGGTGGAAACCCGATCCAGAGGCCAAAACGGTCAGAGACGCTGACCTCCTCCTCGGCGTCCTCTGCGGTGGCCACCAGTCCGCGACTCTCATCGTGGCCGCGCGGCATCAGATGGCGGCGGTTGGAGGTTGCGACGAACAGCACATTGGCCGGTGGGCCTGAGACTCCGCCCTCTAACGCCGACTTTAGGGCCTTCGCCGCGTCGGCACCCTCCTCAAACGACAGATCATCGCACAGCACCACGAACCGCTCCTGCCGCGCCCGCAATAGGTCGAACAGGGCCGGCAGGGTCGCGACTTCATCGCGGTCCACCTCCACCATCTTCAAGCCCGACCCGCTCGCCGCCATGAAGGCTGCCTTTGCCAGCGAGCTCTTACCTGTCCCGCGCACGCCCCACAGCAGGGCGTGGTTGGCCGGCAGCCCATTGGTGAACCGCTCCAGATTGAGCGCAAACCGCTCCTTCTGGCGATCAATGCCGACCAGACAGTCCAAAGCGAGGGTATAATCCGGCGCGGCCACAAAGCTTCCCGTCGCCGTACTATGGCGAAACAACCGTGCGGCCGCGAAGTCAAACGGCTGCGGCGGCGGTGGAGCGAGGCGCTCCAATGCTGCGGCGATGCGTTCCAGAGCCGGTTTCAGGTCATCATTCATCGGACAGTGATTAGCGTAGCGGCGTTCCATTGCAAAACGGCAGGCGAACGCATAGCTTCCGCCAACTTGAAAACCGGCGCAGCTTCGCGCCGATCAACGGACTTCGGAGAGGCCATGTTCGCCACCCCCGCTTTTGCGCAAACCACCGCTGCCGCCGCCGGCGGCCTCGCCGGCATCCCCGAACCCTTCGGCTCGCTGCTGTTCTTCGTGCCGATGATCGCGCTGTTCTATTTCCTAATGATCCGCCCGCAGCAACAGCGGGCCAAACAGCATCAGCAGATGGTTTCCGGGGTCAAACGCAACGACACCGTCGTGCTGAACTCCGGGGTCATCGGCAAGGTCGTGCGGGTGGAAGACAAGGAAGTCGGCGTCGAGATCGCCCAGGGTGTCACCATCAAGGTGATCAAATCGATGATCTCCGACGTGCGCTCCCGTGGTGAACCCGCCGCCGCCAACGACACCAAGGTCTAGGTTCTCGTACGATGATTGCGCCCTCGCGCTGGAAGACAATCGCGGTTCTGGCGGCGCTGATCTTTGGCGTCCTATTCACCGTGCCCAACGTCCTGCCCCAATCGGTGCGCGACAGCATGCCGGGGTTCCTGCCCAAGCAAACGCTCAATCTAGGCCTGGACTTGCAGGGCGGGTCCTCTCTGCTGCTGTCGGTGGATACCAAGGCACTGCATACCGAGAAGGTCACCAACCTGATCGAGGACGTGCGGACACTGCTGCGCACTGAAAAGATCGACTTCAGTGATCTGGGCCAAGTCGATGGCGCGGTCAGCGTGCGGATTACCGATCCCGCACGGGTGAATGAGGCTACCAACCTCCTTCGCAACCGGGTCGGCGCACCAACGCCCAACGGTGGCGGCCGCGATGTGACCATCGGCACCGCTCCCGATCAGCGCTTGAAAATGACCTTCTCCGACCAAGCCATGAAGGCCGAGGCCGGGCGGGCGGTTGATCAATCCATCGAGATCATCCGCCGCCGTATTGACGCGCTCGGCACCAAGGAACCGGCGATCCAGCGCCAGGGTATCGACCGGATCATGGTCCAGGCTCCCGGCGAGAGTGATCCGGAACGCCTGAAAAACATCATCGGCAAGACCGCGAAACTCACCTTCCAAATGGTCGATGATAGCGTCGATCCCAACGAGGTGGCACAGGGCCGCATCCCACCAGGCTCCGTCGTCCTCGAATTTCAGGACGGGCCGCCTATGTTGGTCAAGAAACGCGCATTGGTTTCTGGTGACATGCTCACAGACGCCAGCCAAGGCTTCGATCAACAGTCCGGCCAAGCCATCGTCCAATTCCGCTTCAACGGGGTAGGCTCGAAGAGGTTTGGCGAGGCGACATCACACAACCTCGGCAAGCGATTTGCCATTGTCCTCGACAACAAGATCATC
>JANLPK010000115.1:0-15558 GCA_031367205.1 Alphaproteobacteria bacterium | reverse complement strand
ATCTGACGGCCCATGAGCACAAGAGTCTGTTGCGCTTCCTGACCTGTGGGTCGGTGGACGACGGCAAGTCGACCCTGATTGGCCGACTGCTCTATGACAGCAAGATGATCTTTGAGGATCAGTTGGCCGCACTTGAGGCCGACTCCAAGAAGATAGGCACGCAGGGCGGTGAGATCGATTTCGCCTTGCTGGTGGACGGACTGGCGGCAGAGCGAGAGCAAGGCATCACCATCGATGTGGCTTACCGGTTCTTCTCTACCGACAAACGCAAGTTCATCGTCGCCGACACGCCTGGGCATGAACAATACACCCGCAATATGGTCACGGGTGCCTCGACAGCTGACGCGGCCATCATCTTGATTGATGCGCGCAAGGGTGTGCTGACCCAGACCCGACGGCATTCCTATCTCGTGAAATTGCTGGGCATTCGTCATGTGGTCTTGGCGATCAATAAGATGGATTTGGTGGACTGGAGTCAGGAGACATTTGACACCATCCTGGCCGACTACCGAGCCTTCGCGTCGCAGATCGGACTTGAGGATTTTGTTGCCATTCCGATGTCGGCCCTGCGCGGTGACAATATTACCGATCACAGTGCTGCGGCACCCTGGTATCGGGGCCCGCCCCTGATGCGGGTGCTGGAGGACCTGCCCGTCGAGGATGACCTGCGGGACAAACCGTTCAGGATGCCGGTGCAGTGGGTTAACCGACCGAACTTGGATTTCCGAGGATTTTCCGGGTTCATTTCCTCCGGAGCCGTAAGGCCCGGAGACAAGATCAGGGTCCTGCCGTCCAGCCGTGAGAGCACGGTGGACCGGATTGTCACCCAAGGCGGAGATTTGCAGGTGGCCGTGGCCGGTCAGTCGGTGACCCTGACCCTGAAGGATGAGGTGGATGTCAGTCGCGGCGACGTCTTGGCTAAGGCCGACGCGCCGCCGGCGGTGGCCGACCAGTTCGAGGCGACCATTGTCTGGATGGACGATGACGCCATGCTGCCTGGTCGACCCTACCTGATGAAGCTCGGCACCCGGATGGTGGGTGCCGCGCTCAGCGAGCCCAAGCACAAGATCAACGTGAATACGCTGGAGAAACTGGCGGCCAAACGTCTGGAGTTGAATGAGATCGGGGTCTGCAATCTGTTGCTGGACGCTCCTATTGCCTTTGATTCCTATGCCGACAACCACGATCTGGGTGGCTTCATCCTGATCGACCGGATGACCAACCGGACGGTCGCGGCGGGCATGCTGCACTTCGCCCTGCGACGCAGCCAAAACGTTCATTGGCAAGCGCTGGATGTCGACAAGAGTTCACGCGCCGCTTTGAAGGGACAAAAGGGACGGGTGGTTTGGCTGACGGGCCTGTCGGGCTCGGGGAAATCGACCATTGCCAATCTGGTCGAGAAGAAGCTGCTGGCCGACGCTCGGCACACCTATCTGCTGGACGGCGATAATGTGCGCCACGGCCTCAACAAGGACCTAGGCTTCACCGATGCGGATCGGGTGGAGAATATCCGACGGGTCGCCGAGGTCGCCAAACTGATGGTGGATGCGGGGCTGATCGTCTTGGTGTCATTCATATCGCCGTTCCGGGCTGAGCGGCAGATGGCGCGCGACCTGATGGCCGTCGGGGAGTTTGTCGAGGTCTATGTGGACACGCCGTTGGCGATGGCCGAACAGCGCGACGTGAAGGGGCTCTACAAGAAGGCGCGGGCCGGCGAGTTGAAGAACTTTACCGGTATCGATAGCCCGTATGAAGCCCCCGAAGGTCCCGAGATCAGGCTCGACACCACCGCTCTGTCACCCGCGCAGGCGGCAGAGCAGATCACGGACTGGCTGGAGAGCCACTGAGTTGCCGCCCCGGTCTGGTGGCGCTATTGCGTGAGGATGGACGAGAGCCATCTGACCCAACTTGGACAAACCGTCGCAGGTTTTGCGAACCCGGATGAGGCGACACTTGAGCGTGTGCCCAATCCGCAGAAAGATGTGATCTATTTGGCGCGGTTTACCGCGCCGGAGTTTACCTCCCTGTGCCCGGTGACCGGACAGCCGGACTTCGCGACACTGATGATCGACTATGCGCCGGGTGAATGGCTGATCGAGTCGAAGTCGCTCAAGCTCTATCTGGGCTCGTTCCGCAATCATGGCGCCTTTCACGAGGACTGCACCGTGCGAATCGCGCGCAAGATCGTGGATGTGGCCGCGCCGCGTTGGCTGAGAATCGGCGGCTATTGGTATCCGCGCGGCGGCATTCCAATTGATGTTTTCTGGCAGACCGGGGCACCGCCCCGCGATCTCTGGCTTCCTGAACAGAATGTGCCGCCCTATCGCGGACGGGGTTAGGGGATATTCACCTGAGGGTTGCGGGGTTTTCGTGTGTCAGGTGAAAATCGGGATTCTCTAGGTTTGGCTAGCTCTTCGTTTCAAATTAAGATATTGGTAAGGTGCCCATCTCTCCTCGGGCGTGTCACACTTCAGGCCGGGCGGCGCGCCATCGCTGCTCGGCCGTTGTGATTCTAAGGCTCTAGAGCGACCATTCTGTGACGAGGCCCGCAAGATTTGGGCGCTCCCGCTCCAAGGGCGATTCGGCAGATGTGCCGACGAAGATGAACCCCGCCACTTGCTCGTCTGGAGATACGCCAAGAATGGCAAGTGCCTCCCGGTCATAGGCGTACCAGTCGGTGATCCAATTGGCCCCAAAGCCCGAGGCCTGGGCGGCATAGAGAAGGGTGGCGCAAACCGCCCCGGCGGAGAGCTGTTGTTCCCAGAGCGGGATTTCGCTGGGCCGCGCCCGAGAGATGACCGCGATTCCCATGGGTGGGGTCTTCAATTTCGCCAGTTTGGCCACGGCGCGGCTGTCGTTTCGCGACACCGCTAAGGTTTCGAGCTTGTTGGCAAAGATGGCCTTCGGCTCACGATTGAGAATGATGAACCGCCAGGGTGAGAGTTTGCCATGGTCTGGAACTCGTGCGGCCAGTCGAAGCAGGTCTTGGATGGTATCGGGACTGGGCCCAGGCTCGGCCAGGCTGACAGCGGAGGTCGATCGTCTTAGCGCCAGAAAATCCAGAACCTGAGACACCGCGACCCTCGGGATCGGCGCGCCAAATTCCGGTGCGGTGGGAAGTGTCGACGTCATCTTGGAATTGGACCCGTTAGCAAAACCGACAGATGACCTCCTTATGAATTAGCCGGCCCGTTTCGCAAGGAGGCCTCGCAATGGATGAACCGCCGAGCTGGATGGCCCCGCGTGGCAAACCGTGGATTCGGGGACAGCCCAGGCGGGTCTATGACAATGCTTGGATCGCGGTAACCGAGTTTCAGGCGATAGCGCCTACGGGGGCGTCGGCGCTCTATGGGCTGGTGGAGTTCAAGAACCGGGCGCTGGCGATCTTGCCAATTCACGCCGACGGTAGTGTGGAGCTGGTGGGCCAGTACCGGTTTCCATTGGGCGACTACAGTTGGGAGATTCCGGAGGGTGGTGGACCGCTTGCTGAACCGCCGCTTGAGGCGGCACAGCGTGAATTGCGCGAAGAAACGGGCCTCGTCGCCGGCGCATGGCAGGAAATCTTGCGGATGCAACTCTCCAACTCGGTGACCACTGAGGCGGCGATAGGCTACCTCGCGCTTGATCTCTTCCAATCCGACTTGCGGCCCAACGGGGATGACACCGAGGATTTGGCTCAAGTTCGCGTGCCGTTTCGGCAGGTCTTGGACCTCGTTCTCGCCGGCAAAATTACCGATGCCCTGACGGTGGCAATGATGCTGCGCGCATACCATATGGCAAGGGAGCGTGCTTTGCCGCGCCACTTGGCACGGGCCATGCTAGGATAAGGGGTAAAGTCGTGGGTCGGGAGGAACCGTTGAGCCAACGTCTGGAAGTTATCGATCCCAGTCAGCCCCCGCCCGTTTGGGCGGCGCTGCGAAACGAAGCTGAACGGGCCGCCAAAAACGAGCCGGCCCTGGCATCTTTGCTGAATGCGGTGGTGCTCAGCCATGAGACCTTGGGAGAGGCCCTGTCCTACCAGCTGGCTCGCAAGCTGGGTGATCAGGAGATGGGCTCCATGAGCCTGCGAGAGCTGGCCTCCGAAGCCTACCGCAACGATCCGCGTCTGGTGGATATTGCAGAGGCCGATTTGAGAGCTGTGTTTGAGCGCGATCCCGCCTGCAAAGGCTATGTGCAACCGTTTCTGTTTTTCAAAGGGTTCCTGGCGCTGCAGACGCAACGCGTGGCCCATTGGCTATGGAACCAGGGTCGAGAAACCCTTGCGTTCCACCTACAGAGCCGGATGAGCGAGCTGTTTCAGGTAGATATCCACCCAGCCACCCGGATTGGGTCAGGGGTATTCATAGACCACGGAACAGGCATTGTGATCGGCGAGACGGCGGTCATTGGTGACGATGTGTCCCTCTTGCAGGGCGTGACACTGGGCGGAACCGGGGCAGAGCGGGGAGATCGCCATCCGAAGATCGGGAAGGGCGTCTTGCTGAGCGCCGACGCCAAGATCCTGGGAAATATTTCGATCGGTGACTATGCCAAGGTTGCCGCGGGTTCGGTGGTGCTGAAGGACGTCCCGGCCGGTTGCACCGCTGTGGGCGTTCCGGCGCGGTTGATCAATTGCCCGACCTGCGCCGAACCTGCCCGCAGCATGGATCAGACCTTGGCTGACAATATCGACTGGACCGGCTGATCATGAGGTTCCCAGCCGCGCGTTCTGCCGCTAGGTTCCCGCCCTGTTGATTTGCCTAGGAGTGCGGTTGTGGACGAACGAATGATGCGCAAGCTTGAGGGCCACCTGCGGGGAACCTTCGCCAATGCGCGGATCACCCTAGTGCCTCGCCCGAAACAGAAGGATTCCGCTGAGGTCTATATCGGTGAGGAATTTATCGGTGTGGTTTTCGAGGATGAAGACGGCGACGGATCGTTCATGTTTGAGATGGCGATCCTGGCCGAGGACCTGCCTTGACTTGAAAATCTGACCAAGCTTACCCGGAGGACCACATGACCGACGGTGCATGGGGCCAGACTCTCGTTACGCGCATCGCAAGGAAGTTCGGAGGCTAAGGTGGGCCGGTCTTTGACCCTTAGGACTAGGACCGACCCCACTTAGATCAGAGCACGCCTAGCATCTCCGCGACGAGCGGATGGCGCACGATATCTCGGTCAGCCAAGCGCACGACTGCAATATTGGCGACGGCTTCAAGCTTGGTGGCTACAGGCCCTAGGCCCGACAACTCGGGCAACAGATCCGACTGATTGGGATCTCCTGTCACCACCATGGTCGAATGCCAACCCAGACGCGTTAAGAGCATCTTCAGCTGGGTATAGGTGCAATTCTGCGCCTCATCGATAACTACAAAAGCGTTGTTAAGTGTGCGGCCGCGCATGAACCCGACCGGCGCGATTTCGATGGCACCCTCCGCCATCAGGCCACGCACGCGCTTCATCGACAGGCGATCCGATAGGGCATCATAGAGAGGGCGCAGATAGGGGGCGAGTTTGTCCTCCATCTCGCCGGGTAGGAAGCCGATGGATTCGCCGGCCTCAACAGCCGGGCGGGACAGGACTATGCGTCCCACCTTGCCGGCTTCGAGCGCTTCGACCGCCTTAGCGATGGCCAGATAGGTCTTGCCGGTGCCGGCCGGTCCCAGAGCCATGACCAAATTCTTGGCGTCGATGGCGGCGATGAGTTCTTCCTGTCCTTGAGATTTGGCTTTGATGGTTTTCAGATATCCCTGTTCCCGGTCATCGTTGTGATGAGCGAGCGGCGACCAGGACCGCGCCATTGGGAGGCGACGAATCTTGTCATCCTCCTCGAACTGGTGGGTGTCCAATTGGCCTTCACGCAGTTGCCGCTTCAGGATTCTTTTGGTCATCAAGGTCTCCTAGGGGTTTGCAGGGGACAAGAAAAAGGGGCGTATCCGCAATGGATCGCCCCTGGTGGTCGACAGATTTAAGAAGGAGACTCCGCAGCGTTCATGACCGGGAGGCCCGCCTGTAGTCGGCAGTCTTGGCGGGGATGCCCGCCCAAGCCCTTTACGCAACGCGATACTCTCCGTCCTGCGGGACGCCGTTGGCCGAAGGCCGACCGTGGCGGGATTGCAAGAAAGGCTTTCGCCCCCTCGAATCGCCCGACTAAGATGATCCTAACGTGGTTTATGAACCGTTAAGCAAGCGGTTCTTGGCAAGAAACGGGGTATACGGATGGCTGTCTATAACTTGGGTAATTTAGTTCCCGAGCTACCCAATGAGGACGAATACTGGATAGCACCGAATGCGGCCGTTATCGGCAGGGTGATTCTTAAGAAAAATGCCTCGATTTGGTGGGGTGCGACCCTACGTGGGGACAATGACCCCATTATCATCGGTGAGAATTCAAACGTTCAGGACGGGTCTGTACTTCATACTGATACAGGGTCTCCGCTCACCCTGGGGGCCAACGTGACGGTCGGGCACTTGGTGATGCTGCACGGTTGCACCATCGGCGACAATTCTCTTGTCGGCATCGGGTCGATCATCTTGAACGGGGCGAAGATCGGGAAGAACTGCCTGATCGGTGCCAATTCTCTGATCACAGAGGGCAAGGAAATCCCCGATAACTCTCTGGTCATGGGGGCACCGGGCAAGGTGGTGCGCGAACTGTCTGACATGCAGGCGCAGGTCATCGCCGGTGGCGCGGCGCACTATGTGGCCAACTGGAAGCGTTATCGCGCCGGACTTAGCCAGAGTAGCTGATTAGGTCGCCAATGCTCGGCGACCTGACTTTCGGAGCGCCGCGCCGACCAACCCAAAGCCGGTCAGCATCAACGCCCATGTCGCGGGCTCGGGGACGGTCGCGACCACAGGGACAATCGGGTCGATCCCCTTTTCGTTAGGCGGAATCTTATTGTCCGGCTGGGGTGGATTGGTCGGGATGTAAGGACCGGCGCCATCAACGAGGTGCGGCTTCTCGATCATCAGATCCTTTTCAATGAAGTCGGGCTTGACCACTGGAGCTGTGTCGAAACTTGTGAGGGGTTCACTCGTCGTCGTCCCCCCTGGGTCACTCGATCCTCCACCTCCTCCACCGCCACCGCCTCCACCGCCCGATCCACCGCCGGCATAGGCACCGCCGGACGAGCCCGATCCGCCGCCACCGGCAAAGGGATCGCTGCCAAATCCACCTTCACCGGCTGAAGCTCCGAGTGCCTCTATCATGGGGTCTACAAGGGTTGCGCCGCCAAGGGATCCAGCGCCGGCAGGAGCCTCGAGCGCAGCCAATTCGCTGGGTTTAGGCTCTGGGGCTCGTGGCAATCTTGGCCCACCAAGTGGGTGGAGGTTCGAAGGTGCCCCGTAAGTGTGTGCATGTGCTGCCCAGCGTGACTCCGACCCTGCAGCTACCGCCCCGCCGCGCGAGATCGGCATGCCGACACCCGGGTGATCGTCCACCGGCCCGGCAGCATGGTCATCGGCGACCGCACCGGCGAATAGAGCCCCGAGCAATCCTAGAAGTGGCGAAAACCGAACCCAGCGCATGATCTGCCCTCCAGCCGCGTCCAACCTCGAGCGTGAGGTTGGAACTTCGAATATCTCGGCACCCGTCCCGGATCGGGACAGGGGCTGAGAGAAGAGTTCGCCGTTGCAAAGCACGGCCCATCGGGTTGGCATGCTGGAAATTGCGTTGAGCGCTTGACGAACCCTGCGGCGCCCGCACCAACTGGTCCCACACGATTGGGAGAATGATCCATGGCCTATGAGTTTGTTAAGGTGGAGCGTGAGGGTCCGGTGACCGTGATCACCTTGAACCGTCCGGAGGTGATGAATGCCCTACACTCCCCGGCACACTTTGAACTGCATGAGGTGTTTGATGCCTTTGCCGCAGATCCGGACCAGTGGGTCGCGATCGTCACAGGGGCAGGCGAGCGCGCGTTCTCGGCCGGCAACGACCTGAAACATCAAGCCACGGGCGGCATCATGGGCAGTCCGCCTTCCGGTTTTGCCGGGCTGACGTCGCGCTATGACCTGAACAAGCCTCTAATTGCAGCGGTCAACGGCGTGGCCATGGGCGGAGGTTTCGAGATCGCCCTGGCCTGCGACATCATTGTCGCGGCCGACAGCGCAGTGTTCGCTTTGCCGGAGCCCCGCGTGGGGTTAGCGGCCTTGGCGGGAGGTTTGCACCGGCTGCCTCGTGCCATCGGCACCAAACGGGCCCTGGGCATGATCTTGACTGGACGCAGGGTCTCGGCTGCGGAAGGCGAGGCCTTGGGTTTCGTCAATGAGGTCGTGGCGCCGGCCGATCTGATGACGGCGGCGCGCCGTTGGGCGGCGCAGATTTCTGAGCTCTCGCCCATGTCGATCCGGGCCTCGAAGGAGGCGGTGTTCAGGGGTCTGGACGAGCCGACCCTTGAGGCGGCAATCAGGGGTCAGAACCGCTATCCGTCGGTCAGCGCGCTGTTCAAGTCTGAGGACTTTGTCGAAGGACCGATGGCCTTTGCGCAGAAGCGAGCGCCGGCCTGGAAGGGGCGCTAGGTTTTCGGTGACGGAGGCGTCAAGTTTTTGACGACCTCAGCTTGCCTCAATGGGCGGGACTTGTAAGGTCCGCCTTTCTTTGCGTCTTGGGGAACGAATTTCATCATGGACCGCTACGACTATATCATCATCGGAGCGGGCTCTGCGGGCTGCGTTTTGGCCAACCGGTTGACCGTTGACCCTTCCATACGGGTGCTGTTGCTGGAAGCTGGGGCAAAAGACAATTCGCTGTTGGTGCGAATGCCTGCGGGAGTCGGTGGTCTGCTCCCCACCAAGAACACCTACAATTGGGGGTTTTGGACGCAGCCGGAACCCCACCTCAATGATCGCAAGCTTTGGTGGCCGCGCGGCAAAGGTTGGGGTGGTTCGTCCTCGATCAACGGCATGGTCTATATCCGCGGCCATGCGCGCGACTATGACCAATGGCGGCAGATGGGCCTGCAGGGCTGGGCCTACAAGGATGTGCTGCCTTATTTCAAGCGCTCAGAAAGTCTGGAAGGCGGCGGCGACGCTTGGCATGGCGGGGAGGGGCCGCTAAAGGTCTCCAAGGCCTCTGACAAGAACCCGATCTATGCGGCGACCATCGAAGCCGGACGCCAGGCGGGGCACAAAGTCACGCCAGATTTCAACGGCTTCCGGCAGGAAGGTTGGGGTCCCTATCAGCTCACCATCCATGACGGCGAACGGTGGAGTGCCGCCCGGGGCTATCTGCACCCGGTTCTGCAACGTCCGAACCTGACCTGCATCACCGGGGCCCGCACCACTCGGATATTGGTCGAAGGTGGCGTGGCCGTCGGGGTCGAATATGCTGATGAGAAGACCAAGGCTCGCAAGATCGTGAAGGCGGATCGCGAGGTCTTGCTGTGCGCCGGAGCGGTGCAGTCACCGCAGATCCTGCAACTCTCCGGGATCGGTAATCCTGAGGAGCTGGCCAAGCACGGGGTGACGGTCGTCCATGCGTTGAATGGGGTGGGCGAGAACCTGCAGGACCATCTGGACGTCACGATGTCTTGGGAGTGTCCGCAGCCAATCACGGCGTTTTCGCAGCGCAAAGGCCTGAAGACCCTGTTCATCGGGCTGAACTATGTGCTGTTCAAGAAGGGTCTGGGGCGGCGGCAATTCCTGGAGTCCGGGGCTTTCCTGAAGTCGCGGCCTGACCTTGATCGGCCCGATCTGCAAATCCATTGTGTGCTGGCGATCATGCAGAACCATGGCAAGAACCCGGTGGCCAAGGATGGGTTCACCCTACATGTTTGCCAGTTGCGCCCCGAGAGCCGGGGTCGTGTGGGGTTGAGTTCAGCAGACCCGTTCGATGATCCGGCAATCTTTGCCAACTATCTCTCCGCCGAGGAAGACCGGCGTGCCCTGCGTGAGGGCGTCAAGATGATGCGCCAGGTAGCGGGGCAGGCCGCGCTGGATCCCTATCGGTCGACCGAGCTGTTCCCAGGACCCGAAATCCAGACCGACGCCCAGATTGACGCGTGGATCAAGGAGATTGCCGAGACGATTTATCACCCGGTGGGCACCTGCCGCATGGGCCCCGTGGGCGATCCGATGGCTGTAGTGGATGACGAACTGCGGGTTCAGGGCCTGAAAGGGTTGCGGGTCATCGATGCCTCGGTCATGCCGACCTTGGTGGGGGGCAATACCAATGCGCCGACCATCATGATTGCCGAGAAGGCGGCTGATTTGCTGCTGGGCAAAGCTGCGCTACCAGCCGATGATGCGCCGGTCTTTGAGGACGGTCGTCAGGCCGCCTAACGCTTAGGGAGGTTGCCCAGTGGAATTGCGCCAACTCGGAAAGTCCGATCTCAGAGTCGCGCCTTTAATCCTGGGCGGCAATGTGTTTGGCTGGACGGCTGACGAGGCGACTTCGTTCGCGATCCTGGACGCGTTCGTTGATGGCGGCTTCAACGCAGTAGATACGGCGGATGTCTATTCGGCCTGGACGTCGGCCGGGGCCGGGGCATCGGAGAAAGTCATCGGAGCTTGGTTCACGGCCAGCGGCAAGCGAGACAAGGTCGTGCTGATGACCAAGCTGGGCTCCCCCATGGGCGAGGGGATGAAGGGGCTGTCGGCCAAATACATGGTTGAGGCGGTGGAGGCTTCACTCACGCGGCTGAAAACCGATGTCATCGACCTCTACCAATCCCACCGAGACGATGCTGACACCCCGCAAGAGGAGACCGCCGAAGCCTATGAGCGGCTGGTCAAGGCCGGGAAGGTGCGGGCCATCGGGTCCTCGAATTTTGAAGCTTCTCGGTTGAAGTCGGCGCTGGAAATCAGTCATTCGAGAGGTGTTGCGCGCTACCAGTCTGAGCAGCCGCTCTACAATCTTTATGACCGCGCGGGTTTCGAGGGCGGGTTACAGCAGGTCTGCATCGACAACCAAGTCGGGGTCATTCCCTACTACGGCTTGGCCTCAGGGTTCCTAACCGGGAAGTACCGAACTGAGGCCGATTTGGCCAAGAGCCCCCGGGGCCGCGGGGTGAAGCGCTATCTGGATGAGCGCGGTCTGCGGATTTTGATCGCGCTTGATGCCGTCTCTGCCTCGTTAGGCGCAACACCGGCTCAAGTTGCTTTGGCCTGGGTGATGGCGCAGCCGGGATTGACCGGACCCATAGCCTCGGCGACCAGCGTTGCCCAGTTGGACGAACTGATGGGATCGGCACACCTGATCCTATCCACAGAGGACCTAAAGGCTCTGGACGCCGCGAGCGCAGCCTAATCACGCAAGCCTGCGACCGTCTATGGTGGCGAGGCGCAAGCGCGGACTGGCTTGGTTCATCGGGCTCAAACCGGTTATGTTGCGCAGAGCGATTTCCTCAGCGGGGAGGCCCCGAAGGCGGGCGACCATGCCGAGGGGTTGGTAGAGCCCCAGATAGCGCTCCGGTGATCCAGGCGCGGCAGCCAGCGGCGCAAAGGTGATCTCCATCGGCAGGACGGGACCGGAGGTGAGCACATCGACGGTGGCGATAACCGGCTCCGGTCGACGCCTCGAGGCCTCGAGGGCGGCCTTGAGGTCGAGGCGATCACGCTCGCGAAATAGACTAAGCGCATTCTGCTGTCGCAGATCGCGGCGGTGCAGGTCGGCTATGAACCCGCCCGCCAGACGAATGGGATAGATGCCTGTCGCCACACGCCCCAAAACGAAGACTTGATGGATGACATCGGCAAAATCGGCCGGATTGATTGCCATGCGCGTTGGCATTTGGCCATCGGCACCGAGCCGACGCCAATAGTCTATCAATTGTTCTGTGTTTGAGTGGAACCCTGACATCGACGACAAGACCATGCGCGATCGGCTTTGACCGCACGAGGCTTGCAGAGATTTCCGGGCCAACGCGACGTTGTCTCGAATTGAAACGGTTCGACCAAGGTCTGCAGAGACCGCGTTTCGGCGCGATTCTTGCAGGCAATTTGGTGAGAGATAAGGAGTGGTTGTGCGATGAAGACGCAGTCGACCCTATTGGGCGTGATGATCGCCTTCGGCATGTTGGTGCTGACAACGGCAATACCGCAAACGGCGCAGGCCCAGTGCTGTGCACCGCCCCCGCCGCCCTGTTGCACCCCGCCGACCCCGCCGTGCTGCACGCCACCGACGCCGCCCTGTTGTGCGCCGCCGCCGCCTTCACCGCCGGAAGTCTGCTGCGACAACGTCAATCGCAATAATGTCCATGTGAATGTCTCCAATGTGAATGTTGCCGTGGCGACCGCCAGTTCGCGCGGTGGCGCAGGTGCGGGCGCAGGGGCTGGAACTCAAGTGTTTTACGGCGGTGGCGGTGGTGGTGGCGGATATGCGCCGCCGATGGTCAGCGGTGTGATTCAGGGGCTGAATGTTGAGGCCGGTGGCGGGCGCTCGGGCTATCAAGCCAGCCGCAGCAGCATGAGCCGCGTGGTCATCCAAGCTGTTTGCCTTGATGACCGCACCATTCCCCACCCCGCCTCTCAGACCTCACCGGACAAGAGCATCGACGATGCCTTTGAAGGCGAACTTTATCGCTGCATCGCTGGAACCTGGTTGCAGGCGACCATTGCAGCCTACGACGGTCGCGTGGATTTCACCGGCGGGCGCACCCTGACGTGCCACAAGAACGACGCCCTGTTCCATGGGCGTGGCGGCCGAGTCGAATGCCGCCCGCAGCTTGCGGCGCGCGACTGCAATGAGCGCTCGTTGCTTCGTCGCTTTGGGGCCGGGATCAAGATCCTGACCATGGTGGTGACCGAGACCTATACCGCCTATCGCGAGGAATCGCGTCAGAGCAGTTCATCTGGGGCCATGGCTCTCGACGGCGGCGTAGGCGGGATCGTCTATTAGAATTTGCCTGTCAGGCCGGAGGTCATTTTGCCTCCGGTTTGATCTCCAACATCCAAAGTGACTCGTCGCGCAGGATTTTCTGCGCGGCGTCTTGCACGTCTTGCGCGGTGACCCGTTCGACCGCAGGCTGGAGGGAGCGAATGGCGTCAAGGCGACGCGTATCGGCCTGGGCTCCGGACAGTTCGTTCAGCCAATAGCTGTTGGTTTGGCGAGACTTTTCAATGCCGTCGAGACGGGGCTTTTTGGCCCGCGCCAGCTCATCAACGCTAGGCGGTGAAGTGCGCAGGTCCGCAGCGATCTTGCGAACATCGGTGAAGAAGCTGGCGAGTTTGGTCGGCGGCACCTCGACACTGGCCGAGATGTAACCCCAGCCCGGCCAAACCTGACTGCGGTTGGAATTGACCCTGGGCGAGTAGGTCGCGCCCTGAGTCTCGCGCAGTTCCTGCAACAGCCGGATGGCCAGCACGTCGGCCATCACGTCGGCGGTTCGGGCACCTTGGGGGTCGGCGTAGAAGTCGGTGGTCGGCCAAGCCATGAAGCCCATGGTTTGATCCGCGCGACCCTTGTGCATGCGATCTAAGGGGTGAGCGGTCGGACCGGGGAACTTCACGTCCTTTTGGGCTGTGGTTGCGGCTGTCGGCTCGGGCCGCGAAGGGATGGCCCCGAAGGTCTGGGCTACCAGATCGGTGGCTTTTTCGACGGTGATGTCGCCGACGATCACCACCTCGATGGGGCCGGACGCGAGGTTTGGGGACAGTAGACTCTTGAAATCTTGCAGGTTTGCGGCGGCAATCTCGTCGCGGCTTGGGAAGGCCCAGCGGGTGTCGCCGTTGTGTAACAGGCCCGCGAGATCGCGCGCCAGCACCCCAGAATCGGTGGCTTCATACTGATCATGGATGGTCGCGCCGACCCGCTTGAGGCGCTCAAAGGCCTCGGGTCGCCAGCCGGGTTCGGTGAGATAGGCGGCCAGCAATTGCAGTTGGACATCGAGATCGGCGGGCCGAGTTTCTCCACTTAAAACAAGAGCATCGTCGGTGATGGTGAACCTTCCGCCATAGACGCGGGAGGCGAGAACTCGCTCCATATCTTCGGCGCTGATCTGCTTCAGGCCGCCTTCCATATAGGCATTCGCGGCCCAAGCGAGGCTGGGATGATCCTTGGGAAGCGCCAAGCGGCCCCCGGCGATATTCACCCGGACCAGCACCTCGTCGTCGTGGAACTTGGTCGGTTTGATGGTGAGGTGAACACCGTTGGAGTAGGTGATGAAGGTGGTGTCGAGGTCGGCGATGTCGCGGGTATCCGTGAGGGTTCCGGGGGTGCCGAAGGTGGTGTAGGGCCAGGCCACGACGGCGGTCATAGCCGGAGCCTTGACCGCCAGTTTCTGCGAGTCGGTGAAGGCCGCCAGCAGCGCGCCGTCACCCCCCTCGACGGCCTTGGGGGTGGTCATGAAGACGAGGGGACCTTGACCCTTGAACCTGGGATTGAGGGCGGCCGACACGTTCTGGGCTTTGAGGTCCTTTGCCACAGCCTCAAAGGCCGCGAGGTCGGCGGCAGGCGTGGTCAGGACGCTCTTGTCAGAGGCGGCATCGGCGATTTCGTCAGCCAAGTCGTCAGGCGCGCGGGTTCCGGCGGCGGCGACCATGGCTTTCAGGCCCGCGCGCATCTCGTCGATCTCGCGGCTGAGCTCATCCTGGTTGATGCCGAACTGCACGATGCGGCGTTGCTCCTGCTCGACGGCAGCTAGGGCGGCTCGCCAGCCCGTGGTCTCTGCATTGACGACCAGGAGGGTGACGTCGGCGGCATCGACCTGATTGCTGGCAAAGGCACCGGCGCTGAGGAAGGGCGGCTGGGCGCCGCGCGACATGCCCTGAAGGCGGCGGTTGAGGACCGAGAAGCCCAGGCGTTCCAGCAATTGCCCGCGGCGAACGGCTTGGCTGTCGGGGCGCAGATCGGGTGGGCGGACCCAGGCGACCTGGATGGAGGTCGCCGCGCCGGGCTCAACGACCAGCTTAGCCTCTGGGCCACGGGACTTGATCGGACCGACATTGGGGTCAGCTCCGGCTGGACCAGTGCCTGTCCAATCGCTGAACCGCGCCTTGATCTTGGCTTCCATCGCCGCCGGATCGAAGTCACCGGCCACGGCCAGCAGGGCGCGTTCGGGGCGGTAGTAGCGATGGTAGAAGTCGGCGATCTCGCTGGCCGGTGCGGCTTTCAGAACATCGACCTTGCCGATGGTGAACCGGGTCGGCGGGCGCTGGTCCTTGAGCAAGAACGCTAGGCGCTCGCGATAGGCCCTGTAGGCGGGGCTGTCACGGGATCGCTCTTCTGAGAGCACGACGCCGCGCTCGCGGTCGACCGCGTCGGGCGCAAGGGTCAGATTGCCGGCCACCTCGCGCAGCAGCATCAGCGACGTGTCCAAGGTTTCGTCGTCGGAGCGGGGCAGGTCGAGTTTGTAGAGGGTCTGTTTGAAATCGGTCGACGCATTGGTGTCGGCCCCGAAGGCCAGGCCCAGACGCTCCAGGATCTTGATCATGTCGCCTTCGGGCACCGCTTTGGAGCCGTTGAAAGCCATGTGCTCCAGGAAGTGGGCGAGGCCCTGCTGAGCGTCGGTCTCCATCAGCGACCCGGCGTCGAACTGCAGACGCAGGGCTGACTGGCCGGGCGGCGTGGTCTGGCGGCGGATGGCATAGCGCATGCCGTTGGGCAGTGCCCCGAAGCGCACGTCGGGATCAGCCGTG
>JANLPK010000067.1:0-2544 GCA_031367205.1 Alphaproteobacteria bacterium | reverse complement strand
GTCCGCTCCCAGTCGGTGCCGGTGGAATCCAGCCTCGCCGCCGAGACACCGGCCTGCTGCAACCCCGCCACCTGATCGGCCATCAGAGCGATCAGTGGCGACACCACCAGCCCCAAACCCGGCCGCATCATCGCAGGGATCTGATAGCAAACGCTCTTGCCGCCCCCAGTCGGCAGCACCGCCAGAGCACTGCGCCCCGCCAGAATTTCGGTGATCACATCGGCCTGCCGACCCCGGAACTCAGCATGTCCAAACGTCCGGCGCAGGATCTCGCGGGCTTCGACTAAGGGAGAGGGAGGCATGGCACGTTTATGGCGTGCGTCGGGGATGGTGCGAAGCTGAAAGTGTGCCCATTCAAGTCAGGCGGCTTGCAGAGCGTCCCGGGCTTCCTGCGGCAAATGAGCGATGACGCTGAGATAGGCGCTCGCGGTTGCGTCCGGTTGGCGGCGGCCCTGTTCCCAGCCTTTCAAGGTCGCTAGCGGAATCCGATAGGTGCGGGCAAAGGCGGTTTGCGAGAGCCCCAATTGTTCACGGATGCCCCGGACGTCGGGCACATGGACAATGTGCTCGCGCAACGGCGCACCCTTGCCCTGCGCGTGGGCAGAGGCCTCTTCCATCGCCGCGATCAAATCACGTCCGAATGTCGTTCCCATCGCTTGGTCCTTCATGTTCTGGCCGCCTGCTTGATGACGGCAGCAAATCCAGCCACCGCGCGCTTCTCATCCGCCGTCAGGTCACTCGCCTGAGACTTGGCATAGGCGAGCAACAGATAGAGCGGGCAATCCATCTGGTAGTAAAAATAGATCACGCGAGCCCCGCCACGCTTGCCGACCCCGGCCTTACCCCAACGCAACTTCCTCACCCCGCCGGTACCTGGAATGATGTCGCCATCCTCCGGGTTGTGAGCCAGATAATCGACGAGCGAGGACAGCTCGTCCTCAGTCCAGATCTTGCTCGCCGATCGTACGAAGCTCTGAGTTTCAGCGACGGTGATCGGGCGGGTGAGCATTTCGCGCTCTATACGTCAATGACGCCTAATTAGCAAGCGGCGATACCCAAGCTGTCATCCCGCATGCAGCAAAGCGGAAGTGCGGGACCCAGACGCACCGATCTATTCTGTACGCCCCTCGGCCGTCCAAAGTCTGCCAACCCCAAGCAGACCGGGCATTTGAGGCTATCTCCCCGCGTGATCGCCACCGACTCCCGTGATCACTAGGTCACATACTGAATGCTAGACAAAGCAACTTCTGCGCTAGTTATTGCACCAGACATCCTCATAGATTGTATAACCCCCCTACCCCACCGCATCCATCCGGCTGATCACCTTCTTCTGGCCCCAGTGCGTACCGAGCCGGTTGGTGAACATCGCAGGCCGCTGCGTCAGCGCATCGGTCTCCAACCACAAGCGCTTGAGATGCCGCACCTTCCCAGCTGCGCGGTCGTCTTCGTAGGACGTGCGGCCGTGTAGCACGTGGTAATTGTTGATGAACTGCATGTCGCCGGGCTGGAAATCCATGATCACGGAATAGGCGCCGCCCTCAGCTTGATCCTGCATCCAAGTCAGGGCCTCAATGGCCAGGGGCGTCAAGCGTGGCGCATCGGCGTGCCGCTGGGAGGCCAGTATGTAGGGGCGGATCAGTCGCACAAACAGCCGCCCGGCGTGTTCTGTAAAGACCGGCATCAGATACCAGCCCTTACCGCCTGGGGCCTGTTCGCCTCGATAGTCGAAAGGTTGCGGCTTATAGAGCTCTGCCGCCAGATCAGGCCGCTCCCGCACCAGCCGATTGTGCAGCGTCACGGAGTTGCACACGGCCGACAGCCCGCCGGAAATCCCGGTCTGCAGGCACATTAGCCCCACCAAATCTGATCCATCACAGTGGAAATCCAACCCCACCAGACCGACCTCATTGCCCCGCGAGGTTGGGTCATTCACCGGCTTGCCGTGGTCGGTGACATCGCCCAGCACATGGCCCTTGGCGTTTTGCGGCCAGGGCCGGCCCAAATGCGCGCCGATGCCCCAATAGGCCATGCTCATCTCGTCGTTGGACCAGCGATCTCGCGGCAGACCGCGCAGCCGCACAAAGCCTCGACCCTCCATCAGGGTCTGCTCAATCGCCTTCAGCCGCGCGCTCAGGGTCGGTAACGGAAACTCCGCCTTGCCGATCTGCAGGAAGTCGTCTGACACCGAAAAGGCATGGGCCACTGCGGCCTCCAGCTCCTCGACTTCCAGCCTCGACAGATGCTCGGTCCAGGTCGCCGGATCGGCCACATCGGCGGCGGCCCATTCGCAGGCGGTTTCGAGAACTTGGGGGGTCATGATGTCAGCTCCTATTCTGCGGCCATGGCGACGGGCGCGGCCAGAGCACCGCGCAGCAACCGTCCGGGCAAGGCCCCGGTCGGCTGGCCGTCGCGATAGGTGATTTGGCCCGCCAGGATGGTGGCCGTGTAGCCATTGGCGCGCTGGATCAGCCGCCGCCCGCCAGCCGGGAGGTCATAGGCCACCTCCGGCGCAAGCAGCGTCAGGCGATCATAGTCGATGACGTT
>JANLPK010000037.1:0-8126 GCA_031367205.1 Alphaproteobacteria bacterium | reverse complement strand
GTGCGTTCGCTCGAGCGCGAATTGGGCAATCTGGCGCGCAAGACCGTGCGGGATATGGGCCGTGAGAAGGTTCTGACCATCACGGTCGATGACGAACGGCTTGCGAAGTATGCCGGGGTCAAGAAATATCGTTACGGCGAGACGGACGCTGAGGATCAGGTCGGGATCATTACCGGCTTGGCCTATACCGACTTCGGCGGCGACATCCTGACCATCGAGGCTGTGCGGATGCCGGGCAAGGGGCGGATGTCCATTACCGGCAACCTGAAGGACGTGATGAAGGAGTCGATCTCAGCGGCTAATTCCTATGTTCGAAGCCGGGCCACCCACTTCGGCATCGAGCCGCCGGTGTTTGAGACCACCGATGTCCATATCCACGTGCCCGATGGTGCGACGCCCAAGGACGGTCCCTCTGCGGGAGCCGCCATGGCGACGGCCATTGTATCGGTCCTGACCGGTATCGCCATCCGCAAGGAAATCGCCATGACCGGCGAGATCACCCTGCGCGGGCGCGTGACGGCGATCGGCGGCTTGAAGGAGAAACTTCTGGCCGCTCTGCGCTCAGGCGTGAAGACCGTGCTGATCCCTGAGGAGAACCTCAAGGATCTGGCCGACATCCCTGACAATGTGAAATCGGTCTTGGAGATCATTCCGGTTTCCAACCTGGATGAGGTGTTGGCCAGGGCGCTCGTCAAGCCGTTGTTGCCGATTGAGTGGTCGCCGCCGGTGACACCTATTGCGGCGATCGTCACTGATGACCCGCTCGATGAGAGCGTGCTCACCCACTAAATCACGGAAAAGCGACCAAAATTCGCGTGACGCGGGAGTTTCCCGCGTCACCTTCGTTTGACGCGCGCGCCAAGAGGGACATAATCAGCCGACGCAGGGGAAACCTGCTCGCCCGCGCAAAGACGCGGCCTTCAACGATGGGCTGGGAGAAACGACAGATGACCAAGGCGGAATTGATCACATCGATCGCGGAGCGAACAGGCCTGAACAAGGCGCAGACTAAGGACGCTCTAGAGGGGTTCATTGACAGCGTGACCGCAAGTCTGAAGTCGGGCGAAGAGGTGCGACTGGTGGGCTTCGGCAGTTTTGTGCCGGTCAAGCGCGCAGCGGGCACAGCACGCAATCCGCGCACCGGCGAGACCGTCAAACGTCCGGCCTCGACCACGGCCCGGTTTAAGGTCGGTGAAGGCCTGAAGTCGGCCCTGAACTAGAGCTCGCTTATTCGTATGGTGGGCGGCGAGGGGCTCGAACCCCCGACCCCCTGGGTGTAAACCAGGTGCTCTGACCAACTGAGCTAGCCGCCCGCTGCGGGACGCATAGCCTTGGTCGCACCAAAGGAAAAGGGCGGAGCGCCGGCCTTTGTTCGTCGGCTTGGGAATTTGATGCTCTATCGTCCTCTTGGCACAACCGGTCTGACGGTTTCAGAGATCGGCTTAGGATGCGCCAGCTGGTGGGGTCGGCGGGAATTTTCCGAATCGGATGCGGTGGCCTTGGTCCATGCGGCGCTCGAGCACGGCGTGACTCTGTTTGATACCGGGGCGTCATATTCTCAGGGTGAAGCGGAGCCTCGACTTGGTCGGGCTTTGCAGGGTCGTGCTACCGATCACCTGATAATCGCCACGAAAGCGGGCACCCGGTTCGAGGGTGGCCGCATTGTCCGCGATATGAGCCCAGAGGCCATCGAGGCCAGTGTGACGCGCAGTTTGAAGCAACTGGGCCTGGAGTCGCTTCCTCTGTTGCAGCTGCACGGTCCAGCCATCGTGGAGCTGACCGATGACTTCATGTCGCAGATGATGGGGTTAAAAACCCGAGGGCTGATCCGGACCCTAGGCCTAAACAGCTTTGATCCCGCAGTGATTGAGTCAGCGATAGGGTTGCCAGGCTTCGATGTGGTGATGCTGGACTACAATGTTCTGCGGCCGGAGCGGGCTCCGATGATTGCCAGGGCTGCAGCGGCTGGGAAGGGTGTCTTGGCCGGGATGGCGTTGGCAATGGGACACACCGGTCTACAGACCCTGAAGCTGCGCGCACCGCGTGATGTTTGGTATGCCCTACGCGCCCTAAGGAATCATCGCGCCGACATCGCAAAGGGTGCGCGGTTTGGATTCCTGAACCGCCTTGCCGACATGACGGGCCCTCAGGCAGCGCTGGCCTATGTCTTGGATAATCCTGGGGTATCGGCAGCGGTGATCGGCACCACCAGAATGGCGCACCTGCTGGAGAACTTGGAAAGTTCAGGTCGCGCGTTGAGCGATGATTTGCGGCAAAGAATTCAAAAAACCCAATAGTAATAATGCGATAATCTTGACACTCGAACCTCTAGTGATATCATAATGGAATCATTTTGGGAGATCTATCATGACCATAGAGTCGCCTATCCAGCCGACAAATGAACGTTCCGCCAGCGGTGCGAACGGGGTGTTGATGCTATTTGTAGGCCTTGCCCTTCTCTTGGTCAGCGTATTGATGATCGGCAGAACCGGATCGCCGCTCTTTGCCTTCACGGCAATCTTGTCGGTGATAACCCTGATCGGGCTCTATTCCATCCAACCCAACCAAGCGGTGGTGATAACCCTTTTTGGGGCGTACCAGGGCACAGACCGCCAGTCGGGACTTCGTTGGGTCTTGCCGTGGAAACTACGCCGCAAAATCTCGCTGCGGGTACGCAATGTCACCAGCGAGATGCTTAAGGTCAACGACAAACGCGGCAATCCCATTGAAATTGCGGCCAATATCGTCTGGCACGTCAGTGACTCAGGTCGCGCGTCATTTGATGTCGATGACTATCAGGCCTTCATCAATATCCAGATCGAGACCGCCTTGCGTGAGGTCGCCCAGCACTATGCCTATGATCACGTGGAAGATTCCGAACCCACTCTGCGAGCGAATTCGGACTTGGTGGGTCAGCGTTTGAAGGAGGACTTGCAGGCGCGGGTCGCGGTGGCTGGCCTGACCGTTGACGAGGCGCACCTGATGCACCTGGCCTACGCCCCCGAGATCGCTGGAGCCATGCTGCGCCGTCAGCAAGCTGAGGCGATATTGAGCGCGCGGCGGATCATCGTGTCGGGTGCTGTGGGCATGGTGGAAACTGCGCTGGAGCAACTGTCTGAGCGCAATGTCGTGGTGCTGGACGATGAGCGCCGCGCCGCTATGGTCTCCAACCTGCTGGTGGTGCTCTGCGCCGACCGCGAGGCTCAGCCTGTGGTCAATGCCGGCTCGCTCTACGGCTGACCGTGGCCAGTCCCAACAAGCGCGCGTTCCTGGTTCGCTTGGCGCCTGAGGTGCTCGCTGCCATGGAGCGCGTGGCAGCAAGTGAGCTGCGCAGCGTCAATGCCCAGATCGAGATCATGCTGCGCGAGAGCCTCAAGCGACGCGGGGCGCTGCAAAAATAGGGTGACGCAGAGTTGATTGCTGATCGTGTCATATTGCGGTCTAATCGAGACGAAGACCCGGCCCGCAGAGGCCGTTCGAGGCGGAGGACTTTCCATGGCTGACGGCACGATGAAACCTATCGATGAGGCCCGTGCGCGGGCCTACAGCATGCCGCTTGAAGACATGCACCCGGGTGATCCGGACCTCTTCCGGACCAATACCCACTGGCCCTATTTCGAGCGGCTGCGTGCCGAGGATCCCGTCCATTGGTGCAAGGATAGCGAGTTTGGACCCTATTGGTCGGTGACCCGCTACAATGACATCATGGCGGTCGACACCAATCATGAGGTGTTCTCCTCCGACGCCATGATGGGGGGCATCACCATCCGCGACGCCCGCCAAGACCATCGCCGCCCCAGCTTCATCGCCATGGACCCACCTAAGCATGATGTGCAGCGCAAGACCGTCAGCCCGGTGGTCTCGCCGGCCAATCTGCACATGCTCGAACCCATCATTCGTGAGCGGGCTTCCAAGATCCTGGACAGCCTGCCGATCGGTGAGCCCTTTAACTGGGTAGACAGGGTCTCCATCGAGCTCACCACCCAGATGTTGGCGACCCTGTTCGACTTTCCCTTCGAGGAGCGGCGTCGGTTGACCCGTTGGTCGGATATTGCCACGACCATGCCCGGCCCGGGCGGCCTAGTCGACACCGAAGAAGAGCGGCAAGAAATCCTGATGGAGTGCTTGGCCTATTTCACCAAACTCTGGAATGAGCGGGTCAATCTGCCGCCGGCCGGCGACCTCATCTCAATGATGATCCACGGCGAGCACACCAAGAACATGACGCCGGATGAGTATCTGGGCAACGTGATCCTGCTGATCGTCGGCGGCAATGACACCACCCGCAACTCGCTGACCGGCGGGCTCTACGCGCTCAGCCAAAATCCTGACCAGTTCGCCAAGCTGATGGCCAATCCGAGCCTGATCCCTTCGACGGTGTCGGAAATCATACGTTGGCAGACGCCGTTGGCGCACATGCGCCGGACCGCCAAAGAAGACTATGAACTGGCGGGCAAGACCATCAAGAAGGGCGACAAGGTCGTCATGTGGTACGTCTCCGGCAACCGCGATGAGAGTGTTATTGCGCAAGCCGACCGCTTTATCATCGACCGCGAACGTCCCCGCCAACACCTCAGCTTCGGGTTCGGCATTCACCGCTGCGTGGGCAACCGCTTGGCGGAGATGCAGCTTCGCGTGGTTTGGGAAGAGGTGCTGAAGCGCTTTAAGGATATCGAGGTCTTGAGTGAGCCGAGCCGCGTGCGGTCCAGCTTTGTGAAGGGCTATGACACCATGATGGTTCAGATTAACGGCTAAACGCACCGCTGAAAATTGATCCCCTGGGTTCACCTCGACACCGCAACGGTTCCGGACGGCGGCGGAGAGCTGCGCCTTATGCAGCGGGGCGCTGAGTATTCGATCATGTCGGGGGCTATCGAGCTGATGAACAGTCGGCTCAGTGGTTCGGAGGAGGCTTTGGCCACCCTGAGCGCCGTTAGGATCGGGGGTCGCCCGAGGGCGCTTATTCTGATCGGTGGCCTGGGCATGGGTTTTACGCTGCGGGCCGCGCTTGGGGCGTTTGGGCCGGATGCGCAGATTGTGGTTGCCGAGCTGGTCCCAGCTGTGGTCGCCTGGGCGAGGGGGCCGATGGCGCATCTCTCCGCAGGTTGTTTAGATGATCCCAGGGTCACAATCCACGCGCGCGATGTCTCGGGTCTAATCAGTGCGCCGGATGCACACTTCGATGCCGTCCTGTTGGATGTGGACAATGGCCCTGGTGGACTAAGCCGACAGGAGAATGATCGGCTCTATTCAAAGGCGGGTTTGCAGGCGGCGCGGGCGGCTCTGGCACCGGGTGGCTTGCTGGCGGTCTGGTCGGCGGGCCCTAATGCTGAGTTCGCGCGCCGGTTGGCGACGGCGGGGTTTGGCGTGGAGGAGCACAAGGTCCGCGCCACGAAGTCTGGTCGCGGTGCGCGTCACGTGATCTGGATCGGGACTGCACCCTAAGTGCGCGCCCTCTGGAGAGCTGGCGCGCAGCGCCTGAGGCACGAACCTCAACGCGCTTCAACCCCCTCCGTCCCTTGGCGACACACCCCCAAATCGGGCTTTCAGCCCTGGTGGAGGATTGACCCCACGACATACTTCACAGGGTCCGCGCATGGGCTATGGTCGCGCCAAAGAACGTGTAGGGCCGGAACACCATGTCGACACTCGATCTCAGCGCGCTTGATCAAGCCATTGCGGCGGGCCACCACCCGGCCCTTTGCGCGGCCCTGGTTCACATTACCGGCGACCCGAAGTGGCTGCAGGAGGCGTGGCGTCCGGTCTATTCGCCGCTGTCACGCGGCGATACCGGGGTCCCGGAACCTGAACTCGCGCGGTTCCAAGCAGAGGCAAAGGACGCGCTGACAGCCTATTTCAAGGGCGGCCAGGTGATGGAGGCAACCCCGCCCTCGGACATTCTCCAGAAGATGATGAGTTTCGTTGCCGGGGCCGAGATCGCCGAGCAATATAATGACTTCCTGACAGACGAATTGGCCATAGCCGGGGCCAGCACCAAGGTGCCGGATTGGGAGGCCCCGAACCTGAAGGCCGCTGCGGCTCGCATGAACGTGCTCGTGGTGGGCGCCGGAATGTCGGGTCTGCTGACCGGCATTCGTCTGGCTCAAGCCGGCATCAATTATCAGATCATCGAAAAGAACGCCGATGTGGGCGGGACCTGGTTGGAAAACACCTATCCGGGCTGTCGGGTGGATAGTTCCAACCACATCTATTCCTATAGCTTTGAGCCCAACCACCATTGGCCCCAGCACTTCTCCACCCAACCGGTGCTGCTGAACTATTTCCGAGGCGTCGCTGATCGCTACGGTCTGCGTGAGAAGATCCGGTTCGAGACCGGGGTTGAAGAAATGGTCTGGGATGAGCGTCGCAACCTCTGGAAGGTGACGTTAAACCTCAAAGACGGCAGTAAACAGCTTGTTGAGGCCAATGCGGTGATCACCGCAGTCGGTCAGCTCAACCGGCCCCGTCTGCCGGACATCAAAGGTCGCGAGCGGTTTGGCGGGCCCTCATTCCACTCGGCCCAGTGGCGGCATGACGTGGATCTGACCGGCAAGCGGGTGGCCGTAGTGGGCACCGGGGCCAGTGCCTTCCAGTTTGTGCCCGAGATTGCTGATAAGGTGGCATCGCTCAGCGTGTTCCAGCGCACGCCACCTTGGGGTTTCCCGGTGCCGCACTACCATGAGGATGTACCGGAGGGTTTCAACTGGCTGATGGAGCACGTGCCCTATTACGACAAGTGGTACCGGTTCTGGAACTTCTGGATGGTCACTGAGGGCATGTTGCCCATGGTCGCAGTCGATCCAGGCTGGAACGGGCCCTCCACTGCAGTCAGCGAGGTCAATCAGGGCTTCCGCGAGATGATTGCCATGGCGCTCGCAGCCCAGGCCCCTGACCGACCGGACTTGGTGGCCAAGATCATCCCGCAATATCCGATCGGCGGAAAACGCTCGCTGTTGGACAATGGCGTATGGCTGACGGCGTTGCAGAAACCCAATGTGGAACTGGTCACCGAGGGGGTTACTGAGATCACCGAGACCAGTCTGATCACTGCCGATGGCACGTCGCGCGATTTTGACGCCGTGATCTATGGCACCGGCTTCTATGCCAGCCGGTTCCTGCACCCGATGAAGATCAAGGGCGTCGGCGGGGCTGACCTTCATGAAACCTGGGGCGGTGATGCGCGCGCCTATCTGGGGATGACGGCACCGGGGTTCCCGAACTTGTTCATGATCTATGGGCCCAACACCAATATCGTCGTCAACGGCTCGATCATCTTCTTCTCGGAATGCAGCGTGCGCTACATCATCGGCTGTCTGAAGCTGCTGGCGGAAACCGGCAGCGGGGCCATGGAACCCAAGCGAGAGGTGCATGACGCCTTCAATGCCAAGGTCGATGCCGGCAACGCGCTTATGGCCTGGGGCGCGCCGCAGGTGACCAGTTGGTACAAGAACGAGAAGGGCAGGGTGAGCCAGAACTGGCCCTTCGCCCTGGTGGACTATTGGCGCGCGACTTTGGAGCCAAAGCCTGAGGACTTCATCCTGACCAAGGCGGCGGAGCTTGTCTCTTGAAGCTGCAGACCATCATCTGCAGCACCCGGCCCGGGCGCATGGGCCCGGCGGTGGCCAAGTGGTTTCATGGCCAAGCCGAGGCCCATCCCGGCTTTGATGCCGAGCTGATTGATATCGCCGACTTTAACCTGCCGATGTTTGACGAACCGCAGATTCCTCGGTTCCGGAACTACGTCCACGATCACACCAAGGCCTGGGCTGCCAGCGTGGCGTCGGCAGATGCCTATGTGTTTGTGACACCGGAATATAACGGCGGCACGACCCCGGTGCTGATCAATGCGATCAACTATCTATATCATGAGTGGGGTTATAAGCCCGGAGCCTTTGTCAGCTATGGCGGCGGGGCAGGGGGCGTTCGGGCTGTGCACGGGACCAAGCTGCTGCTCAGCGCCGTCAAGATCATGCCCATTCCTGAGAGCGTGACGATCCCCAATGTGTGGACTCAGGTGACACCGGAGGCCGGCTTTACAGCCAATGAAGCTCAGCTCGGCGCTGCGAAGATGACCCTTGATGAACTGGCGGTCTGGGCCAAACCGTTGCATGATCTCCGAGCCGCAC
>JANLPK010000032.1:0-2595 GCA_031367205.1 Alphaproteobacteria bacterium | reverse complement strand
TTGCGGTCGGCGTCGCGCTTGGTATCGGCCTCGGGGCGTGCCTTGTCGGCGACAGCGGCCACAACACCCGCGGCGGGTTTGGCCATCGCTCCACCGGCTGTCGATAGGGCCAGCATGGCCACTGCGGCCAGCATCACATTGCGTCTCATGGTTCTCTCCCGTTTACGGCTCGCGTTTTTGCGTCTCGTCATAGACCAGTTAAGGGCGACCAAGCGTCAGCGAAAGGCAAGGGCGCAAATATCTCATCAAGCATCGCGTCAGTGACCCCTTCCAAGCGCGGTGGGTTCCAGTTCGGCGCATTGTCCTTGTCAACAATCACCGCCCGCACGCCCTCCAGGAAGTCGTGCCGCTGAACAACTCGCGCGCCGACCGCATACTCCATCGCCATGACCTGGGCGAAGCTCTTGGTCGCGCCGCCCAGAGCCAACTGCCGGAACGCCACTTTCAAGGTTTGCGGCGATTTGGTTCCCAGCACCTTCAGCTGTTCGCGCGACCAGTCGGTGTCCGCCCACGCCAATCCCGCAACAATCGCCTCGACACTGGTAGCTCCGAGCATCCGGTCAATCTCGTCCTGATGCGCAGCAAGTGGTGGACGCCCGGCATCGCCATCATATTCCGTCAGCAGGGTCTCCACTGCTGCCGGATCAGCCACCACCGCAGCCTTGAACTCGGCGATCTTGCCGCTCTCAATGAAGTCAGTGGCCATGCCGACCAGCTCACAATCCGCCGCCTTGATCCGCGCGCCGGTCAGGGCCAGCCACAGGCCGATGTGCCCCGGCATGCGCGGCAAGAACCAGCCGCCCCCAACGTCGGGGAACAGACCGATCCCCGTCTCCGGCATGGCAAAGGTCGTCCGCTCGGTGGCGACGCGGTAACGCGCCGGAGCGGCCAACCCGACGCCGCCGCCCATGGTCACCCCGTCCATGATCGCGATCACCGGCTTGGGATATTCAAACAACAGGTGGTTCAGGCGGTACTCGATGAAGAAGAACTCCCGCGCCGCCATGCCATCGCCCGCCCCACTCTCGGCCAGCATCCGGATATCACCGCCCGCGCAGAATCCGCGTTCGCCGGAATGATCAATCATCACCAGCTTGACGATGGGGTTGTCCAGCCAAGTGACCAAGGCGTCGGTGATCAGACTGCACATATTGGTGGTGAGCGCGTGCAGCGCACCGGGCCGGTTAAGCGTAATCCGCCCCACGGCCCCCTCAAGACGGATCAGGACTTCAGGGTCGGTCATGGAGTGATTTCTTGTCTCGGAGATCATGGCAGCGGATACCAGCACCCTGGGCGGCCTCAGCAAGAGCCTGGTCCCGTGTCGCTAGGGCGCAGTCAAGTTTCATCGCTAGGGCGAGGTAAGCCGTGTCGAAGAGGCTGAGCCCAACCTCTCGTGCCAAATCTGCGAGCGACTCTAGTTCCGATGATGAAAGTGGCTCCTCAAGCTGAACATCCAGACCCACATAGGTCCTCTGAGCGCTGACATACTGTCCATCAGTGATCGCTCCGCGACGCTCCAAATGCACCAGCACATTGGCGACTTCCCAAGCGTAGATTTCCGGAGCCACAAACTCCTCGGTCTCGGAGGCAAGAAGGAACGCCTCGGCGGCAAGGGTAGACTGGGTCGGCAATAGCCACGACATCGCCGCCGAAGCATCGATCACAGTCAGACTCATCGACGCATGTCTTCCTTGAGGTTTTCCCAAGTCAGGTTTTGAGCCGTGGGACCATTCGCAGCGATTTGGGCACGCAATGCCCGGAACTGAGCCACAAGATCAACCCTGGAAGGTCTGATGGTTGCCTGCGGGTTTGCTTCTGTCTCACCAGTCAACCTTGCAACACGGCGTCCGTGTCGGGTGATGTGAATGACTTCACCCCCCCTCTCAACAGCCTCAACGAGCGAGGATAAATGCGTCTTAGCTTCTAGGATTCCGACATCACGCATGGGACTCTCCATTCTGACCATTATGGTCAGAATAACACAAAAACTACTGCCGCAACATCTCCCGCGAGATGATCATCCGCATGATCTCATTGGTGCCTTCCAAGATTTGGTGCACCCGTAAGTCCCGCACGATCCGCTCCACCGGATAGTCTCGCAAATAGCCGTATCCGCCGTGCAGTTGCAGCGCCTGATTGGCCACCTCGAACCCGGCGTCGGTGGCGAACCGCTTGGCCATCGCACAGTATTGCGTGGCCTTGGGGTCGCGGTTGTCGAGCGCATGGGCCGCGCGGCGGACCATCAGGCGAGCCGCATCCAGCTCCGTGCCCATGTCGGCCAGCCGAAATTGTAGAGCCTGAAACTCATTCAGCGCCTGACCAAACTGCTTGCGGGTCGCCAGGTGCTCCATCGCCGCCTCCAGCGCGCACTGCGCCCCTCCCAGCGAGCAGGAGGCAATATTGATCCGCCCGCCGTCCAGTCCCGCCATGGCAAAGCGAAACCCCTCGCCCTCCCCGCCCAGACGGTTGGCGGCCGGAACCCGCACCCCGTCCAGATTGACCTGCGCCGTCGGCTGCGAATTCCACCCCATCTTGCGCTCCTGAGCGCCGAACGAAACGCCGGCCCATTCGCGCTCAACCAAGAAAGCCGAGACA
>JANLPK010000294.1:0-2120 GCA_031367205.1 Alphaproteobacteria bacterium | reverse complement strand
GAGAATGAATCGAACAGCGAGGATTTGCCGGCACCATTGGGTCCTGCCAGCACCACCAGCTTAGCCGGAGGCAGATCGCTCATCGTAAGATCTTCGAAGCGGCGGAAGTTCCGCAGTCGAACGTTTTTGATCTTCATCTGGGTTCCTGCAGCGCGTTCGACAGATTGCACCGGCAATCTCGTCTCGACTATGTTTCGACGCAAGCGCCCAAGGTCAGTTACACTATACCGAGTAAAGTTTCGCTGCGCAGCTCGGTCGACAATTGCAGCGACTCTACGCGCCGCGTGTCTGCAATCCAGCTTGAATCCAACGTCCGCTTCCCCCCCTCTCAGAAGTTCGCATGGTCCGCTAACAGGCAGGCCCCAGCCTTGCCGCCTGGAGGCCATAGGCTCCAAGCGACCGATTCTATCCACCAGAGCGCAGTTTCTCCCTTTAGACGAAACCACCTAAAGGGAGTGCGCCCTAGAGACCGCCCAGTGTCGCCAGGGCCACGCCGCCATCGACGGCAATGGTCTCGCCGACCACATAGTCCCCTGCGCGGCTGGCCAGGTAGATGGCGGCGGCGGCCATATCCTCGTCGCGGCCGATGCGGCGGGAGGGAATGCGCTTGGCGATGGCATCGCCCTCATCGCGCGCCACCTTGTTCATCTCCGAGGCAAAGGCGCCCGGCGCGATGCCGGTGACATTGATCGCATCATTGATGAGGGTCGCGGCCATGCGGCGCGTCAGGTAGATCAAGCCGGCCTTGGAGGCGTGATAGCTATAGGTTTCCTGTGGGTTCAGGCGAATGCCGTCGATGGAGCAGATATTGATCACCTTGGCCGGTTGCTCGCGACTGGCAGCGGCCTTTAGGGCCCCATGCAAGGCTTGGGTCAGGAAGAAAGGTGACTTCAAGTTGAGGTCCAGAACCTTGTCCCACCCGCTTTCTGGAAATTCGTCAAAGGCGGCACCCCAGGCGGCCCCAGCATTATTGACCAGAATGTCGAGCTTGGGTTCCAGGTCGTTGTAGCGCTTGGCCAACATGCGCACGCCCTCGACCGTGGAGACATCCTGCGGCAGCGAGATGCACTCCTTGCCATCAACTGAGAGCTCGGCGGCAACCTCATCGCAGACCCCAGCTTTGCGCGACGAGATATAGACCCTGGCCCCCTGTTCCAGGAAACCCTCGGCGATCATCTTACCGATGCCGCGCGAGCCGCCGGTGACGAGGGCCACGCGCCCTTTCAAAGAAAATAGATCCAAAGCCATCTCGGCCTCCCATTTGTGATGTTGGGTTTCTCTTAGACTGCCAAAGACCCTGCGCAAACCCAGCGCAGTTTTGACTCGCGTGGCCGATTGCCCGCCTATAAACAACCGTTTGAATCCGCCCCTAGAGAGGCGGCCCCATTTCCCTAGTCGAGGATGCCCAGAATGACCGCCATCAATTCGGTGACCGACCTTTCGCTGGATGGCGATATCGCCGTCATCACCTTGAACTCCCCGCCGGTAAACGCCCTGTCGGCTAAGGTGCGCGAGGGTCTCTTTGAGGGCTTCAAAGCCGCCGGTGCCGATCCTGCCGCCAGGGCTATCGTGCTGATCTGCGAAGGCCGCACCTTTATAGCGGGCGCCGATATCACCGAGTTCGGCGGGGCCATGGCAGGGCCCAGCCTCACCGACGTGCAGAACATGATGGAAAACTCACCCAAGCCGGTCGTCGCAGCCATCCATGGGACGGTTTTGGGCGGCGGCCTGGAAGTGGCCCTGTGCGCCCATTTCCGCGTGGCGGTGCCTTCGGCCAAGTTCGGCCTGCCGGAAGTGAATCTCGGCCTGTTGCCTGGAGCCGGTGGCACCCAGCGTTTGCCACGCGTCGTGGGTCCTGAGCGCGCCTTGGAAATGATGACCACGGGTCGCCACGTTCCGGCCAAGGAAGCCCTGGCTGGCGGTCTGACCGACGACCTGGTGGAAGAAGGCAAGCTGCGCGAGGGGGCCCTGGCCTTTGCCCGCAAGGTGGTGGCCGAGGGTCGCAAGCTCACCCGCATCCGTGACCAGAACGAAAAGGTTGAGGCCGCGCGCGGCAAGCCGGAAATCTTCGCTGATTTCCGCAAGGCCAACGCCCGCAAATTCCGGGGGTTCAAGGCTCC
>JANLPK010000251.1:0-1936 GCA_031367205.1 Alphaproteobacteria bacterium | reverse complement strand
GCGGTTCTTTGCATTACCGGTGCAAACGATCAGCGGGTGGAGCCCTGGATGGTCGGGAAATTCGCCGCGCGGCTACAGGCCGCGTCGACCTCAGGCAAACCTGTCCTGCTCAGAGTCGATTAAATCACAGGTCACAATTCTTAGAAAAAAAATGCAGGCAATTAAAAGCGTGCCGATATATAAGCCTTCGTATTTCATTTTTCCGGCAAGGGCAGCGCTTAAAGAGAGTTACGTTGACAGTGCACTTAATTGGACCGTCCTGCTGCGCAAGACTAGCATCGGATACGATGTAACTAAGTGCACTGTTGCCGTAACATCGTAGTACCCGGTCAATCTTAGCGGCTGCTCAGTGACCGAAGCCCATCGGGAGTTACGGTGCCACTGTATGAAATAGGGCTCGAACCGATCCTTTATGCGCCAATCTTCGCCAGATACCTCACCCCCGCCAGCCCTTCAAAGCGCGCATCGCAGGTCAGCACCTCCGCCCCATGCGCCAAGGCCGTAGCATAGATCACCGCATCTGCCGTCGCCAAGCCATGCCGGGCGCAAAGCTCCGCCGCCGCCAGGGCGATCTGCGTGTCGAGGGCAACCACATGGCACATTTGGCTGAAGGCGAGCACTTGGTCGCAGCGATCCTCCCCCAATTCGTGGGTCAGCCACTTGGCTAGTTCAAGCTGCACCATGGTGGGCAACAGCTAGGCACTTCGCTCTGGGATCAGCGGCTCAATCAATTTTGCCAATGGGCGGGGTAATCAGCCACTCGATCCAGCCTGACCTATCGACTAGTCGCATCAGAGCCGGTCGTCGCGGTCGCGGTAATTGTCGGGGTTTGCGCCCTTGGCAATGCCGATCAGGTCATTGGCCTGTGGCACCACCACCGACAGCCTCACCCCCATCGCCTTTAACAAGCTCGCCACCGTTGCAAACGACGGATTGCCGTTTTCGCCTAGCGCCTTGTAAAGCCCCGCGCGGGTGATTCCTGAGGCGGTTGCCAGCTGGGTCATGCCCTGGGCACGGGCTACATGGCCGATAGCGGCGCGGATTTCTTCGGGGTCGCCGTCTTCGAACACGGCTTGCAGATAGGCCGCGATAGTCTCGTCACTGTCCAAGTGTTCGGTGATGTCCCAGCGGGTGGTTACGAGTCCCATGGATCTAACTCCTTTGCGAAGGCCTTGGCCTCGCGGATGTCGCGTGACTGAGAGCCTTTGTCACCGCCGCACAGCAGCACGATGATGTAGTTGCCTCGACGGATGACATAGAGCCGGAAACCCGCACCGTGATGGATGCGCATTTCGCTGACCCCCTCGCCAACCGGCGAGACATCACCCAGGTTTCCAGCCTCCGCCCGCTCGATCCGACGCACGATTTGGACCTTGGCCTGCAAACCAGGACTTGAACTTCGCGGACTGGCGGACCTCAAACACGGTTTGACCCTATCGAAACCTGACGAAATGTCAACCATAGGATACGTTTGCCGTCACAACCCCGGTGGCCGACTCTGCAGTTACCCCATTGCCACCCCGGGCCGATCCCGCCGATAGTCGCCCTTCGCTAACTCAGAGTTCAGACCCATGGGCCCCATCACCCAAACCCTCCACGCCAAGCTCACCGCCGCCTTCACCCCCACCCAACTGGAGGTCACCGACGATTCCGCCCGCCATGCCGGCCATGCGGGATCCAACGATGCGGGCGAGAGTCATTTTAACGTCACCATTGAGAGCCAAGCTTTCGCCGGGGCCAATAAGGTTGCGCGCCAGCGGATGATCTATTTGGCCCTGGCGGACGAATGGGCCGGTCCGGTGCACGCGCTTTCGCTGAAAGCTCTTGCGCCCGGCGAGCGCTGACCAGACACTAAGACCTTCGTCGCCAGACATTTCCCGGCGACCGCGCTGAAGAGGCCACGTTTTTTGAAGACCACCATTACCGTGAACGACCA
>JANLPK010000221.1:0-7554 GCA_031367205.1 Alphaproteobacteria bacterium | reverse complement strand
GACGTCGCAGCGCTTGAGGCGGCCTATCGAGGATAGACCCCAATCGACGTTGCGTCTGCGCAGATCGGACTGCGCAGCAGGTCCTGCCACACCACCAGCCGCCGATCCCGCCAGATCGAACCTGCAAAGAACAGGGTTTGCGCCGCGAAAATCGCCACCAAGGTCAGGGCCATCAGACCCCTGAACCAATCTGCCGGTTCAAGTCTTGGCGACACGACCGAACAGCCTGTCGAGGTAGAACTTGCGCGGATGGGTGAGCAACAGAAGCAGCGGACCAAGATAGGTGCCGGGCACATCGCCGCTGAGCTGTAGATTTGCGGTCAGGCCCAGGCGGGTGGCGTCATTGAGCATCACTGTGGCGTGGACGATATTGGCCACGATGGTGAAATCGATCAGCGGGAGATAACGGATTGGATCGCGGGCACCCCAGATGAGGAACAAGCCATGGACGAAAAACATGGCGACGAGCATGTTCTCAAAGGGCAGGTTGCGTTGGGGCGTCGGCCACATCCAACCCTCATCACCGCCCCAGAGCGCCCTGGGATAGAGAACCGCAAAGGCCAGACCGACAACAACCATGCCGATCCGCGTCCAGCGATATTCCTTATCGAGCCAGCCCATGATGTTCGTTTCCGTCGTCGATCTATGTATACTACCTAGTGAGGTTAAATAAATTTCGAACTGATGCAAGCCCCTTCCACCATCGACAAGATTCTGAACGCCTGTGACGGTCTCTTCTATGCCAAGGGGCTGCAGGCCGTGAGCGTGGACCAAGTGGCCGAGGCTGCCGGCCTGACCAAGCGGACGCTCTATTATCACTTCAAATCCAAAGACCTGTTGATCGAGGCTTGGTTGAGACGCCGAGCAGAGGCGGCGCGGACTGAGACTCTGGCGATCCCCGGTTCTGCGATGGAGCGTCTGCGCACCGCCTTCGCCAGACTGGAGCCACAGGTCGCTCATCCGGCGTATAGAGGCTGCCCCTTTGTGAACGCTCTGGCCGAGTTGGCCGACCCGACCCATCCCGCCGCAGCCGTCGCCAAGGTTTATAAGGCCGATCGCTTAGCTTGGTTTGCCGACATCACTGAGGAGCTGGGCAAGCCTGCCAGCCATGCCGAAATCCTGATGACCCTTTGGGAGGGCGCTCTGGCAAGGGCGGTGATCACCCGAAGTCCCGAGTCAGTGAAAGCCGCATTGACGGCCGCGGAACTAATCCTGGCCTAAACCGGCACGTCGCCGGCCACCGTGGTGCGGTGCATCAGCCTTAGGTGGCCGTCATAGCCGCCCTCAGCGAAGTGAACCGTGCAGCGATTGTCCCACATCAGCAGGGTTCCAGCCGCCCATGTGTGGCGGAAGATGTACTGGGGCTGGACCATGTGAGTGCAGAGATAGCTCAAGATCGCGTGGCTCTCGGCCTCGGTGAAACCCTCAATGCCGATGGTGTAGGTGGGGCTGACATAGAGCGCCTTGCGACCCGTCACCGGATGGGTGCGGACCAAGGGGTGCGTGCGGGACTTGTCGGCCTCGGTCGAGGTCAGGATCTTCATGGTCCGCTGTTCGGTCTCCCGCGCGAAGGAGCCCTTTGAGCCATAGGGGCGGGTGGCCGAGTGGATCGCCTGCATCGGGGCCAGTAATGCTTTCATGGCGTCGGAGAGATCATCATAGGCACTGGCGCAATCGGCAAAGAGCGTGTCGCCACCCACCGGCGGAACCACCTCGGCCCGCAGTATCGTGGCAGCCGGCGGTGCGTCTTGGAAACTCCAGTCGGAGTGCCAGCCTCCGCCGAAATTGCTGGCCCGCTCATCAGGCTCGCGGCGCAGCTCCAGCACATTGGGATGTCCCGGCATGGGGGCCACATAGGGGTCGTGACCGAAGCCGCCCATCTGCTGGGTAAAGGCTTCCAGTTGATCCAGAGTCAGCGGCTGACCCGGAAAACTGACCACGCCGTGGCGGGCCCAAGCGAGCTTGAGCTCAGCGAGGGTCAGCAAGGACAGGTGCCTGGAAAGATCGACCCCGCCCACCTGCGCGCCAAAGCCGCTCTCGCTCGGGTGGACCTTCAGGATCTCGTAGCTCGCGGTTGCCGCCTGTCCCATTGCGATGTCTCCCTGTGTCGTCCGTTCTCAATATGGCGTTGCGGGACATCAAACACCCGTTTGCAACGCGCGCGTAGTCCTGTAATCGAACCTCGCCATGACTGATAATGCTGAAACGAACGACCAACAACTGATCGCCCTGGTCCCCGATCGCAAGGTTTCCGTGAAGGAAACCTTCGGTGTCGACGTGGACATGATGGTGCCGGCCTTCTCCATCAAGGATGCTCACGTCCCTGATGTGGACCCGGCTTACCAGTTCGATCCGGAAACCACGCGCGCCATTTGCGCCGGCTTTGCCCATGATCGCCGGGTGATGATCCAGGGCTATCACGGCACCGGGAAATCGACCCACATCGAGCAAGTGGCTGCGCGCCTCAACTGGCCGCTAATCCGGGTGAACTTAGATAGCCATGTCAGCCGTATCGATCTGGTCGGCAAGGACGCCATCGTCCTGAAGGACGGTAAGCAGATCACCGAATTCCGCGAAGGCATTCTGCCCTGGACCATCCAGCGGCCCATGGCCTTGGTGTTTGACGAATATGATGCCGGTCGCCCCGACGTGATGTTCGTGATCCAGCGGATCTTGGAAGCCCAGGGCAAGCTGACTTTGCTGGACCAGAATCGGGTGATCCAGCCAAATCCGTATTTCCGCCTGTTCTCGACCACCAACACCATCGGTCTTGGCGACACGACGGGCCTTTATCACGGGACCCAGCAGATCAACCAAGGGCAGATGGACCGCTGGTCGATCGTCACCACGCTGAACTATCTGGCCCATGATGTGGAGGCCGAGATCGTGCTGTCGAAGTCGCCGAACTATGACAATGCCGAGGGCAAGCGGACCATCGCCGCCATGGTCCGGGTGGCCGACATGACCCGCAACGCCTTCATGAACGGCGACATCTCCACGGTGATGAGCCCGCGCACGGTGATCACCTGGGCGCAGAACGCCGAGATCTTCGCTGGCGACCTTGCGCTGTCGTTCCGCATGACATTCCTCAACAAGTGCGACGAGCTGGAGCGCGGCACCGTAGCCGAGTTCTATCAGCGGGCGTTTGGGACGGATCTGCCGGAAAGCACGGCGCGGGTGCGGGTGGCTTAACAATCAAGATAGTTGAAAAGCAGCTTGAATGGCTCGACTCCTCCTTGATGAGTGTTGCCTCCGGTCCTGGCGAATTTGTTGCGCGCGTCAGTCACGACGTGTTTCACGTTCTGGAAAGCAGCCCTGGGCAACCCGGCCGAGATCGAGCAGCGGATCATTGTGACCTATGACTATGATTTCGGCGAGTTGGCTGTTCGGCGAAAACTCGGCCGGGTTGGCGTCGTCCTGGTAGCTTGCCAGAAACTGATACCCAAGGATCGTCACATCCGCATTGTGAGCTTGTTTTCAAATCCCAGCGTCACATTGCCTGGGAAACTGACTGTCGTAGAAGACCAGCGCATACGTCAGCGGCCAATCGAGGCTTAGCGGCTACTCCGCAGCGAAGGCGGTTTCGCGCCCGAGATAATCCGCAGCAAACGACAGCGCCGCTTGAACGTCTTTAGCGGTGATATGTGGATAGAGCTCGACCACCTCAGAGGCTGTCAAGCCCAAGGCACATTCACGCAGCACCTGTTCTATGGTGATCCGTGTTCCCCGAATGACCGGCTTGCCGACCATCACGCCCACGTTCATTTCGATGCGCTCAACCATGACATCAGCATAGTAGCAGAATCTGAACGATCTGAAACCAGGAAGGCTTAGGCCCAATTGCCAGCTGGACCCCAGCCTTCTGATCGGCGATCCTGCGATCATTATCGCCAATCCATTTTCATAGGGGACCACATGTTCAAGACCATCCTTGGGGCCATTGCCGTCAGCTGCCTCGCGCTTGCAGCGGCCGCGCCGACTGAAGCTGCTGAAACCAAGAATGACTATGCCGTTGCCGCCAATTGGCTCTGCCTGCCCGGTCGAACAGACGCCTGTTCGGGTGACAACACCTCAACCGTGGTCGCCGCCGACGGCGCGATGACCAAGGAAACCTGGAAGGCCAATGCCAGGGCCCCCATCGACTGCTTCTACGTCTATCCCACGGTCTCGATGGACCCGGGCGTGCTGTCCGACATGGTGCCCAATGACGAAGAGCGCCGGGTTGTCGAACAGCAGCTCAGCCGGTTCGCGGCCAAGTGCAAAGTCTATGCGCCGATGTATCGGCAGTTCACCCTGACGGCCCTGCGTGCCGCGATCACCGGAGCACCGATGCCCGGTGGTTTGGCGACCAACGCGCCACGTCCGCAGACCGGTTATGATGACGTCGTCGACGCCTGGAACTATTATCTGGCGCACAACAATAAGGGCCGTGGCGTGGTGCTGATCGGGCACAGCCAGGGCTCAGGGGTTCTCACCCAACTGATCGCCAAGGAAATCGACGGCAAGCCGGTGCAGGCCAAGTTGATCTCGGCCATGCTGCTGGGCACCAGCCTGCCGGTGACCAAAGGCGGTGACACCGGAACCTTCAAGTCGATCCCCACCTGCAAATCTGCCACCCAGACCGGCTGCGTCCTGGCCTATGCCAGCTTCCTCGACACCGCCATACCGCCGTCCAACAGCAGGTTTGGTCGTCCGCGTGAGCCAAATCCCGCCATGGAGGCTGCCTGCGTCAATCCGGCGGCTCTGAGCGGTGGCACCGGTGGCCTGCACAGCTATTTGTCGGCCGTCGCCAATGGTCATCAGGCCGACGGCTGGGCCACCACCGGCAAGGTCGCGACACCATTTGTCTCAGTGCCCGGCTTGCTGAGCGCTACCTGCGTCAATGCGGGAGGGTTTAACTATCTGTCAGTCCATGTGAACGCCGACGCCACCGATCCGCGCCTCGACGCGATCAAGCCCGGCGCGGTAACCCCCGATTGGGGCCTGCACCTGATCGATGTGAACCTGGCCATGGGAAATCTGGTGGATCTGGCGGAGAGCCAAGGCAAGGCGTGGCGAGCGCGGAAATAGGCACAAGAAAAGGGCGCGAGGCTCCAGTCCCCGCGCCCTAGACTTTGCCGGTCAGAAGAGGCTAACCCCCAGTGATCTTCTTTCCGACGAAGAGGCCCAACACCAAAAACACCACAACGCCGGCCACGAAGATGAAGAACAGCAGTTTGGCGATTTCGGCCGACGCACCGGCCAAACCGGTAAAGCCGAAAGCCCCGGCGATCAGCGCGATCACCGCCATGATCAAAGCCCATTTCAACATCGTCATCTCCTTAGGTTTGCCGATCTGATATTTCTCCAACGCAAGATTCGGCGATCCAGTTCCGACATTCATCGTCGACAGCCTCAGAGCGCGCTTTCCTCCCCTTGCGTCGTCGGGTTATGACGGATCGTCATGTCGAAGAACCCTGAAAGTCCCATCGAGCCCTTCAAGCGCGCCTTGGCCAATGCGGCCCGGTCGTTGGCGGAGAGTGCTGATCTGGAGATCGTCTATTCGGGGGAGGGTCCGGTGTTGCAGGGCAACCGCGCGGTCCTGCCCCATCCGCCCCGCGACCTGACGCCTGCGGACGCCTCGCGCATTCGCGGGCTGGCCGACCAGATGGCCCTGCGCGTCGCCCACCATGATGCGGCTATCCACGCCAAGTCGCGGCCCGGCTCAGCCATGGGCCAACCGGTCTATGACGCCCTGGAGCAGGTGCGGATCGAGGCCATCGGGGCCAATGCCCTGGGCGGGGTGAAGCATAACCTCAAGGCCGTGCATGACGCGGCCTGGGCCAAGAAAGTGTTCAACCCGATTGAGGCCCAGTCCAATCCGCCGATTGCCGACATCGTCTCGCTGATCGTGCGCGAACGTCTGACCGGGGTCGCCCCGCCTCTGCAGGCCCAGCCGCTGGTGGATCTGTTCAAGGCCGACATCGAGGCCAAGGCCGGGGCTGACATCGACAAGCTGATGGACACGCTGGACAATCAGAAGGCCTTTGCCCGGCTGGCGCGGACCATATTGCGTGACCTCGCCATGGGCGATGACCTGTCCGACGCCCCCGATCAGGCCGATGATCAGGATGAGGAAGGCGAAGACGGCGAGGCCGATAGCGAAGACGGCGATGAGGGCGATGGCGAGGGTCAGTCGCCTCAGCAGTCCTCCATGGACGACAGCGAGGCGACCCATAGCGAGAGCGAAGACGCCGACAGTCAGATGACCGAGGCGCAGGACGATCCCAACGCCGAGGATAGCGACGAGCCGCCGGAGATGGGCGACGGCGAGCAGCCGGCCCGCCCGGAGATGAAGGGCGGCGACAAGCCGATCACCTATAAGGTGTTCACCACCGCCCACGACGAAGTGGTGGCTGCCGAAGAGCTGTGTGAACCTGAGGAGCTGACGCGGCTACGCGCCTATCTCGATCAACAGCTGGCCAGCCTATCGAGCGTGGTGTCGCGGCTGGCCAACAAGCTGCAGCGCAAGCTGATGGCGCAACAGAACCGGTCCTGGACCTTTGACCTCGAGGAAGGCCTGCTGGATGTGGCGCGCCTGACCCGGGTGATCGTCGACCCCACCGCCTCGCTGGCCTTCAAGGAAGAGGAAGACACCGAGTTCCGCGACACGGTGGTGACCATCCTGATCGACAATTCCGGCTCCATGCGCGGTCGCCCGATCATGGTGGCGGCGGTCTGCGCCGACATCTTGGCCCGCACGCTTGAACGTTGCGGCGTGAAGACCGAGATCCTGGGCTTCACCACCAGAGCCTGGAAGGGCGGGACCAGTCGCGAGGATTGGCTGAAGGCCGGTAAACCAGCCCAACCCGGTCGTCTGAACGATCTGCGCCACATCATCTACAAGTCCGCTGATGCGCCTTGGCGACGCGCCCGGCGCAACCTCGGCCTGATGATGCGCGAGGGCCTGCTGAAAGAGAACATCGACGGCGAGGCCTTGATGTGGGCCCACCAGCGGATGATCGGCCGCCCCGAGGCGCGGCGCATTCTGATGGTAATCTCTGACGGCGCGCCGGTGGATGACTCAACGCTGTCGGTCAATTCCGGACACTATCTGGAGCGCCACCTGCGCGAGGTGATCACCGAGATCGAGACCAAGAGCCCGGTGCAACTGATCGCCATCGGCATCGGCCATGACGTGACCCGCTATTACCGCCGCGCGGTGACCATTGTGGACGTGGAGCAACTGGCCGGGGCCATTGTCGATCAACTGGCCGAGCTGTTTGACGAGGAAATCCGTAAGGTCACCCGCAAGAACGCCAATATGCTGGCCCCGCCGCCCAATACGCAGGGCCCGCAAGGTCCCATGCGGCGCTCGACCTTCAAAGAAGTGCGCAGGGCAGTCGCGTGAGGGGGTACAGCGTCTTCGCACTGGCCTTGGCGCTCACCGCTTGCGCGCAGCCGCCCTTGGCCAAGGGGCCGGGGGGATTGGGCGCGGCGATCAAGGTTGATGTGGTGCCGGTGGCGCTTAACCCGACCGACCCTACGCAGACCACGCTGGGGAATTTCAGATAT
>JANLPK010000207.1:0-2471 GCA_031367205.1 Alphaproteobacteria bacterium | reverse complement strand
CTGGGTTTGGGGCGGGGGATGGCTACAGGCTCGCCACGTCATGGACTATGCCGGGGGCTTGGTGGTGCATGCCACGGCGGGGGTCTCAGCGTTGTTGATCGCCTGGCGGCTTGGCCCGCGTGACGGCTATCCCCGCGATCTGTCACCGCCGCACAATCCAGGCATGACGATGATGGGCGCAGGCATGCTGTGGGTCGGGTGGTACGGCTTCAATGCCGGCAGCGCGCTCGCGGCCAACGGCGATGCCGGCTCGGCCCTGGTGGCCACCCACATGGCGGCAGCGACGGCGGGTCTGGTCTGGGCCCTGATCGAACGAGTCAGATTCAAACGTTCCAGCATGGTCGGTTTGGTGACGGGCGTTGTTGCGGGCTTGGCGACGGTGACGCCGGCTTCAGGGTTCGTAGGCCCCTTGGGCGGTATGGCGCTGGGTGCGGCGGGCAGCCTGATCTGCTATCAAGCGGTTGATCTGGTGAAAGCTCATCTGAAGATCGATGATAGTCTTGATGTCTTCGCCGTTCACGGTGTGGGCGGTATTCTCGGCTCCCTGCTGGTGGCGGTCTTGGCTAGTCCAGTCTTCGGAGGGGCGGGTTACGCGGTCGGCATCGACATGAGCCAGCAAGCCTTGACCCAATTCATCGGCGTCGCAGCGGTCTGTGCTTGGTCGGCGGTGGCAACCCTGGTCTTGGTGTTCATCGTGCGCCGCACAGTGGGCTTACGGGCCAGCGACGAAGCCATTGATGATGGCATGGACCTGTCAGCTCACGGGGAGCGGGCCTATAATGGGTGATCAAGATGTGTGAACCCTACCCGAACTCGGCAAGGCTCAATGGAATAGCGAAGCCAGCCAATATTCCAATGGATCAAGGAGCGTGCGCTGAGCGGCTGTCAGGACGACCAAAACAATCACCGGGCTAATATCCACGCCACCCAGAGATGGGACGATCCGCTGGACTGGCCTCAATATGGGTCGGCAGATCGCATCGAGAAAGTATGCGATCTGACCAACCAGTCGGTTTCGCAGGTTGATGACATCAAATGCAACCAGCCAGGATATGACGGCGTTGGCAATCATGACGAAGACCAAGAAGCTGATCAGGCTATTGATGATCACAAAGAAGAAGTGGATCAGAGCTGGCATCTAAGGGTTCCTAAGGGATACGCCGTTTAGCCGCGCTGGGACTCCAATGGCAAGGGTTCCGCGAAACCCCGACTTGACAGACCCCGCTTGAAAACGCTTATTCCGCGCCTCCTGGGGCCGTAGCTCAGTTGGTAGAGCGCCTCGTTCGCAATGAGGAGGTCAGCGGTTCGACTCCGCTCGGCTCCACCAATCCTTCGCGGGGTTGGATGCTCCAGGAGACCCATACTATTGGACAGCTCACCCCATGAATGATCCGGCGCACCTTCGGATCATTTCGCGGTTGACCATGGACTATGTTGTGTCGATCCACAGTGCCATCCTGCGTGGCAGCGCACATGACCCCTTGGACGCCTTGCTTCTCAGCACGATTGCGGTGGCCAATGTGGCGCATCTGAATGCCGACCTCGACCAGTCTCGCCTCTATGGTGATATCGACCACCCCGAGCCCTTCGAGATCAAGCGCCCGATAAGCCGCAATGCCGTGGCGCTTTCGCTGGGTCTTTCCTATGAGACAGCGCGCAGGCGGATCCAGAAACTCCTGGACCAAGGGGCCTTGGTCGAGGTCGAGGGGGGTCTGGTGGGAGCCAATGAGACGGCGAGACCAGAGATGGTCAAGGCCATGGCCGAGCGAAACGTGATCCTCCTACGCCGGCTGATCCGCAGTTTGCGAGAGGCCGGCGTTGAGGTCTGACTCCAGCCGCCCAAAAACGGACTTACTCAACCCAAAACGCGCTTACTCAGAATGAGTGAGAAGCCCGGTTGCGACCCATCAATTCTGGTAACTTGTTCTCAGCTTGATTCTGGCTGGAGCCGGAAACAAGCGTCGAGGTCCAGCCCTGCTGGGGGCACGCCTGGATTGGCCGATGTGGAGGGGAGATTCTCCGCATCGGCTCCTCTTCTCAAAACTCACTTGATCTCAGGATAGATCACCGGCAGCACCACCGCCGAAGGGTGGCCGGCGTCGACAAAGACACTGTTGGTCGCGACGCGGGGTTTGAGCTTGGATTGGCCGTCCGGTTCTCCGGTATTGGGATTGACCTCGAAGCGCGGACTATTGGACGAGGTGATGTGCAGCGCCAGCCGATGGCCCTTCTCGAAGGTCAGCGCCGTGGACCATAGGTCGATGGTTAGAAGCTCCGGTGCGTTGGGTGTCATCATCTTGACGTCGTCGGGCATGCGACCACTGCGATAACGGGTGCGAATCGGGGCGTCGAGGACCAGGGCCTCGTAGCCGTCAGGATAGACGTCCACCAGCTTGGCCATGAAGTCGGTGTCGGGGCCGTCGGTTGAGCCATAGAGCTCGACCGACACGTGACCGGCAATGGCGAGGTCC
>JANLPK010000142.1:0-3347 GCA_031367205.1 Alphaproteobacteria bacterium | reverse complement strand
GGGTCTGACCAGGCGGCCCAGATGCGCTGGGGTGAGGCGGTGATGTGGCGGGTGACGGAGAGGTCGAGGTGGGGATTTAGGATCATGGGTCGGGTCCGGAGATTGGTGTTGCCAATGATATCGGTTGAGGCCTGGGGGTCCAGAGGCGGCCCTTCGAATCCGGCTTGACATGACTGACTACGATTGTAATCTTATGGAACTACATATGTAGTCTTTGGAGGATTTCGATGACGAAAACAGGTTGGATGTTGGCCGCAGCGTTGACGCTCACGGTTCCTGCGGTGGCACAGGCGGAGCCGTTGACGATCCTCGGCGTGATACGCGACGCGAGCCTGATTAATAAGCTCATGATGCTGATCCCGACAGTGGCGATGGGTTGGGCCATCGTGGTGTGTTGGCGCAAGGTGGCGGCGGGGCCAGAGCTGATCACCGGCTCGGCCTATCTGGCAGGATTGCGATATGCCGGCCCGTTGTTTGGATGTCTCACGGCGGCCAATGTGATTTTCGGCATGACGCTCGGGATGGCCAATGTAGCGGTCGCACCGACCCTGAAGGAACTGGCACCGGGCTTTGCCGAGGCGGCACTCACGCTGATGTTTGGCATCAAGGCCGGCGTGGTGGCGGCGGTGGCCAATGCCATTGTGGAGGGCCGCATTGACCGTGCGGTGTTGCGGTCCTGAGCCGCGAACCCGTCCCCGTCACCGATGCCGAGAGCGTGGTGCTGGGCGCGCTCTGGCGACGGGGGCCGCTGTCGTTTGCTTCGCTGATCGATGAGGTGAAGCTGGCCCAAAGCTGGGGCGATGCCACGGTCAAGACCCTGCTGGGGCGGCTGATGCGCAAGGGGATGATCGCCTCCAAGCGTGAGGACGGGCGGCAGCTCTATCACCCGATGATCACCCGTGCCGTCTATGTGGACGACCAGATCGCGGCCCTGGCCGAGCGGCTGTTCGACGGCAAGATCGAGGGGCTGATCGCCCACTTGGCCAGTCGCTAGGTCTCAGCCGAACCTTTGTTTGACAGATGAGGGTTCCTCAAGCTCAATCGCGCGCAAAATTGGGGAGCGGGTGATGGCTGGGTTTTTCAAGTGGGCGGCGGTGGTTTGCGTGGCGCTCAGCGTCACCGGCTGCGGCAAGGTCGGCGTGGATGCCCAGGCCATTGCAGCGGCCGCGCCCGGCGACTGGCTGACCTATGGCCGGACCTATGACGAGCAGCGGTTCAGTCCCCTCGATCAGGTCAACAAGGACACCGTCAGCCGCCTAGGTGTGGCCTGGTGGAGTGAGTTCGACACCGATCGGGGCCAGGAGGCGACGCCGCTGGTGGCCGACGGGGTACTCTACACCACCACCAATTGGTCGAAGGTGTTCGCCTTCGACGCCAAGACCGGCAAGGCGCTCTGGAAATATGATCCCCAGGTCCCCGGTGAGAAGGGGTTTGATGCCTGCTGCGACACGGTCAATCGCGGTGTCGCCCTGTGGCAGGGCAAGGTCTATGTGGGCACTTTGGATGGCCGGTTGGTGGCGCTAGACGCCAAGACCGGCAAGGTAGCCTGGAGCGTCCAGACCACCGACGCCAAGCAGCCCTATACGATCACCGGCGCGCCGCGGGCGGTGAAGGGCAAGATCCTGATCGGCAACGGCGGGGCGGAATATCCGGTGCGCGGCTATGTCTCGGCCTATGACGCGGCGACGGGCAAGCTCGACTGGCGCTTCCAGATGACACCCAACCCCAGGGGCGAGCCGGACGGCAATGCCAGCGACAAGGCCATGAAGGACTTCGGCTATGCCAGCTGGGGCGATGGGGCGTGGAAGCTCGGCGGCGGCGGGGCGACGCCGTGGGACGCCATTACCTATGATGCCAAGTCTGACCTGATCTTTGTGGGCACCGGCAATGCCGGACCCTGGAACGGCAAGATCCGCACCGGCGGCAAGGGCGACAATCTGTTCGCCGCCTCCATCGTGGCCCTGCGGCCCGACACCGGCGAATATGTCTGGCACTATCAGACCACCCCGCGCGACGACTGGGACTTTGACTCTGTCCAGCACCTGATGATCGCCGACCTGCCTATCGGCGGCGCGACGCGCCACGTGGTGATGCAGGCCAATAAGAACGGCTTTTTCTATGTGCTGGACGCCGCCAGCGGCAAGCTGGTCTCAGCCGACAAGTTCGTGAAGGTCGATTGGGCCAGCCGTGTCGACCTGACCACCGGTCGGCCCGTCGAGGCACCTGGCGCACGCTATGAGAACGGCGCGCAGCATCAGCAGACACCCGGCGCTCTGGGCGGCCACAACTGGCAACCCATGGCGTTCAGCCCCAAGGAAGGGCTGGTCTATATTCCAGCCCAAACCCTGCACATGGGCTATACGGACCCTAAGGAATTTTCGTTCCTGCCCGGAGCCTGGAACCTGGGCATGGGTCGCTCTGATGCACCCAAGGTCGAACCCACCCCGTTTGGCGAACTGATCGCCTGGGACCCGGTGGCCAAGACCGCGCGCTGGAAAGCCGCCTTCGCCGAGCCGTGGCGCAGCGGGGTTCTGGCCACCGCCGGGGATCTGGTTTTCCATGCCGGCGGGCATGAGTTCGTGGCCTTTGACGCGGCCACCGGCAAGGCGATCTGGCGCTACAATACCGGGGCCGCCGCCATTGCCGCAGCCTCGACCTATGCTGTGGAGGGTGAGCAATATGTGGCCCTGATGGTCGGTTATGGCGGGGCCGGCGGCATGAGCGGGACCGAACCGCGCAGACCGGGCCGCCTGTTGGTGTTCAAGCTGGACGGAAAAGTCACACCGACCCCCTTCCCCGCCCCTTTCGTCGCCCCACCTCTAGACTTGACGACAGCCACGCCCTCGAAGGGCGACCCGGCCAAGGGTGAAGTGCTGAGCGGCAAGTTCTGCGTCTATTGCCATGGCTCGGGCGGCTACCTGCCAGTACTGGCCACCTCGCCAGTAATCCTGGACCCGGTGGGCTTCAAGGCCATCGTGCTGGAGGGTGCCAAGAAGCCCCACGGCATGGCCCCCTTCCGCCGGTTCTTTGACGAGGCGAGCGCTGAGGACCTGCGGGCCTACCTGCTGAGCGAGGCCGCCAAGCCGCCGGTGAAAGTTGATGCGAAGATCGGGCATCCGGGGAATTAGGCGCGCGCGCGCATTGGCAAGAGAATTGCGGTCGGGTTCAGGCTAATGTAGATAAATCTGCGCGATAATCTACATGGAGTGAACCATGCCCATTAATGTCAACAATCGCGAGGCCGATCTGCTGACCCGCGAATTCGCGCAGGTCGCAGGCGTCGGCATTACCGATGCCATCGTCATCGCCATGAAAGAGGCCCTGGCCCGGCGGCGGCAGGCCGAGAC
>JANLPK010000128.1:0-3115 GCA_031367205.1 Alphaproteobacteria bacterium | reverse complement strand
GCCGCCGGAGCCATGGCCATCGTCTGGCCGCTGACCCTGCCTATCGCCTGGGTGATCATCGGCGGACGCCAGCTGGGCCTCGCCATCCTCATGCATGACGCTGCCCACGGGGCTCTACACAGCGACAACAAGATCAATGATTGGGCCGGTGAGTGGCTGACCGGTGGCGGTCTCGTCCGCTACCGCACCTATCACCTGGGCCACCACAAATATGCACAACAGGGCGAGGACCCAGATCTTGGCCTCTCCGCCCCCTTCCCCATCACGCCACTCTCGTTACGCCGCAAGGTCATCCGCGACCTGACCGGCCAGACCGGCTTCAAGCAGCGGTTTGGCGATCTGCAAAACCGCCTGCGAGCTCGAAAATCCGGCGAGCCCTTGCTGCCGATCCTGGCCGAAGAAATCCGCCGCAAGCGCCGTTGGTTGCTGGGCGGGCTGGCCATCACCGCCGTTGCCGCACCCTTCGGCGCGTGGTGGGCGTGGCCGGTACTCTGGGTCTTGCCGCAGTTCACCTGGTTCCAGCTGATCACTCGCATGCGCAACATCGCTGAGCATGCCTGCATCGCCAAGGATGAGCCCGACCCCCTGCGCCACGCCCGCACCACCCACGCCAACCTATTGGCCCGCGCGACCTTGGCCCCCTACTACGTCAACTATCACTGCGAACATCACATGTTCATGCACGTGCCCTGCTATAATCTGCCTAGGATTCACAAGCTGTTGGCTAGGCAGGGTGTGACGCAGGGTATGCTCACCGAACCCGGCGGCTACTTCAAAGTCATGGGTCTGGCGGCCGGGAAAGTGGCGGCTTGATCCCCAAAACCCTGGCAGGCCGCCGCGCGTTCATCCTTGAGAACACCCGCCTGCAACACCCGCCCCATACGCCCGAGCTCAGTCTCTACCTCGCCGACGAAATCACCCCGATCTGGCGGATGACTGAGGAAGCCCTGGAGGAGATCGGCCTGCCGCCGCCCTTCTGGGCCTTCGCTTGGGCCGGCGGCCAGGCCGTGGCCCGCTACATCCTGGACAATCCGCAAATCGTGATGAGCAAGCGAGTGATCGACTTTGCTTCCGGCTCGGGGATCGTTGGCATAGCCGCCATGCAGGCCGGTGCGTCCCACGTCTTGGCCGCCGACATCGATAGCTTCTGTGGCGCGGCGCTGTCGCTCAACGCCCGGGCCAATGGGGTCGAGGTCGCCTATACCGACGCCAACTTGCTGGACGCCGAAGACGTCGATGCCGAGGTCATCCTGGCCGGCGACATCTGCTACGAAAAACCCATGACCGATCAGGTCATGGCTTGGCTCACCACCGCGCGGGATCGTGGGGCCACCGTGCTGATCGGCGACCCGGGCCGCAGCTATTTCCCCAAGAGTGGTCTCACCAAACTGGCCGAATACCAAGTGACCACCACCCGCGAAATCGAAGACATGGCGGTGAAGAAAACCTGCGTCTGGACTCTTGCCGATTGACGAGCTAGGTTCGGAACAAAGAAGCAACTTTTGGGAGACGGTTCCATGCTCGAAGACGGCAAGATCGGCTATATCGAAATGCCCGGCGGCGATCTGCCCGCCACCAAAGCCTTCTACAGCCAGGCCTTCGGCTGGGCCTTTACGGATTACGGCCCCGACTATGTCGCCTTCGATGCGGCATCCAGCGGACTCGACGGTGGCTTTGCTAGGCCTGACGCAGAGACCACGAGACAGCCCATCCCCATCCTCTATGCCGACGACCTTGAGGCTATGCTGGCCAAGGTGATCGCTGCTGGGGCCGAGATCGTCCGCCCAATCTTCAGCTATCCCGGCGGTCGCAGGTTCCACTTCCGAGACCCGAGCGGGAACGAACTAGCGGTGTTTACGCAGGGTTGAATTGTCCCGCAGGTTCGGTAATTCAGATGATGGTGCAAGCTGTTCGAAGAGGTTCAGAGATGTTTTGGCGGGCCGTGACGGCGACCTTGTTCCTCTTGCTCAGTGCGCAGGGGGCGAGCGCGGAGACACCCTCGCTGTTCGAGCCTGTCGTGAAGTCCAAGCCCGTTAACCTGTCGCGGGTGGTGTTCGACCTGGCACCGGGGCAGCTGTGGGGTAAGTTTCGGCGTGGGGTATTTTGCATTCCGGGTGGAGAATTGAAGTGGCAAGATGAGCGATTTAAGGCCACAAAAGGCGCTGATACCGACGCCTTTCTTGGCGTGTTCAGAAGGGAAGTCCGTTCGGCAGGATACACAAGTGGAAGCGACAACCTCTTCGATGACGAAAAGGAAACCGCAGGTGAGTTCACGGTCGGTGCCCGTGTCAAAGGTATCGATGCAAACTTGTGTGGCTGGGTAGATGACGCGGGAAATATTTATCGATATGGGTCAGCGACAGTAAATGTCGAGTGGCAAATATATTCACAACTCCGACGCACGATAGTAGCGGTAATAACGACCTCCGGAAGCTTTGAGATTCGCAGAACTACTAACCGCGATATTGGGCCAATCCTTGTCGGCGCCTTTGGAAAGGCCACTGAAAGTCTGCCGCAATCTGCAGAATTCCAGAAAATATTCAGATCCGATCCGGAATCAGACTCCCGATCGGCGAGCCCATCGGTCGATCCCAACATTGGAATTCAGTTACTTGGGACCTCACCCGCTACCAGCCGGCCCATCTCCGAAGCCTCTGGCTCTGTCGTCCTGGTCCTCGCCGGCGGCTCGATGGGTAGCGCCTTCTTGGTTTCCTCCGATGGCTACATGATCACCAATGCCCATGTGGTCGGCAGCGAGAAGACCGTCCGCGTCCGCTGGTCCGATGGCTTTGAGAGCGATGGTGAGGTGATCCGCTCACACAAGGCCCGCGACGTGGCCCTGATCAAGACCAACCCACATGGCCGGCAGCCGCTTGCCCTACGCCGTGGCCCTCCTACGCCGGGCTTGAATGTCTATGCGGTCGGCACGCCACTGGATCCCAAACTGCAGGGCAGCCTGACCAAGGGCATCGTCTCGGCCAATCGCATCATGGATGGGTTTAGCTTCATCCAGAGCGATGTGGCCGTCACTCATGGCAATAGCGGCGGGCCCCTGTTGGATGAGAAGAGCGTAGTGGTCGGCATTACCGTTCTGGGCTACGAGCCAGACGGCAAG
>JANLPK010000114.1:0-2881 GCA_031367205.1 Alphaproteobacteria bacterium | reverse complement strand
GGCCGATGATCCCGTCGCCGCAGACACCATCTTTGACGACGGCTACGCCTATTTCTCATCCTATTCCGACAGCTGGGTGGCCCACGCCAAGCGCTACGCGCAGGATATGACGCTGCGGTTCGGCCTAGGCCCTCAGTCCCGTGTCATCGAGGTCGCCAGCAACGACGGCTACCTGCTGCAACATTTTCGCGACGTCGGCATTCCTGTTCTGGGCATCGAGCCCACGGGCAACACCGCCCAGGTGGCCATCGACAACGGTATTCCCACTGAGGTCTCATTCTTCAACGACGCCACTGGTCGTGACCTTGCGGCGCGCGGCATCACCGCCGACCTCATGGCGGGCAACAATGTGCTCGCTCACGTGCCCGACATTGGGGATTTCGTCGCCGGCTTTCCCCATGTCCTGAAGCCGCAGGGCGTTTTGACCTTTGAGTTCCCCCACCTGCTCAATCTCATCGAACGGGTGCAGTTTGATACCATCTATCATGAGCACTATTCCTACCTCTCCCTGCTGGCGGTGGAAAAAGTCTTGCGGTCCAAAGGGTTAAGACCGTTCGATATTGAACTACTCTCCACTCATGGGGGGTCTCTGCGGGTTTTCTGCTGTCACCAGGCTGCGGGTCACGCCGAAACTCAAGGCCTGCAAAACCTCCGCGATCACGAGGCCGCAGCAGGCCTTCACCGGCTGGCGACCTATGACGGCTTCACGGCCAGGGTCGAGGCCGTCCGCGATGCATTCCTTGGGTTTCTGCAGCAGGCCAAGGCCGACGGCAAACGCGTTGCGGCCTATGGTGCGGCCGCCAAAGGCAACACCTTCCTCAACTATGCCGGGGTGGGCACGGCTGACATCGTCGCGGCCTTCGATGCCAATCCGCACAAGCAAGATCATGCTCTGCCGGGCAGCCACATCCCCGTTTATGCGCCGGTCAAGGTCGCCGAGATAAAACCCGACTATCTGTTGATCCTGCCCTGGAATCTAAAGGACGAGATCATGGATCAGATGGCCTATATTCGGGCGTGGGGCGGGGCTTTCGTGACAGCGTCGCCTGAACCCAAGGTGTGGCCCTGATGCAATTCATCGAGACGGAGATCAGCGGCGTCACCATTGTCGATATTGATCCGTTGACAGATGAACGCGGTGCTTTTGCAAGGCTCTATTGCCCCGATGAGTTTGCCGCCGCCGGACACCCCTTTGTGCCTATCCAAACCAGCCTGTCGCGTAACGCTCATCGCCACACTCTGCGCGGTCTGCATTATGAAGCTTCGCCGCGCGAGGAGGCCAAACTGGTCCGTGCGGTCAAGGGGCGGATCTTTGACGTGGCAGTGGATATCCGCCCCAGCAGTCACACCTATCTGAAGTGGGTCGGCACCGAGCTTTCCGATGAAAACGGTCGCGCTCTCCTAATTGGTCGTGGCATGGCGCACGGCTTCATCACCTTGGAGGATGAGAGCGACGTCCTCTACCAGATCGACCGTATCTATGAGCCTGGCCACGGGCGCGGCTACCGCTGGAATGACTCAGCCTTCGGCATCAACTGGCCTGCCGAACCTGCCCTATTGTCGGAACGCGACAACGGCTATCCTGACTTCCTGGTGCAGGTCTAGGCGGGTGTCCGTGCTCAAAATCGATCCCACAGCTATGATTTCTCCGCGAGCGGACATCGAATCTTCCGTACGCGGAACATTGATAGAGATCGGTGCCCGAACGCTCATCGACGCTTTCGTCAAGATCAAGGCCACCGGCGGCATGGGAGACTTCATCATCGGTGCTGACTGCGCGATCAATTCGGGCACCGTGATCTATACCGGCAACGGCATCACCATCGGCGACGCCGTGTTGATCGCCGCCAACTGTACACTCGCCCCCACCAATCACGAATTCTCCGACCCCACACGCCGCATCCGCGACCAAGGCTTCCAGCCCAGCCGAGGCGGCATCATCATCGAGGACGATGTCTGGCTTGGGGCCAATGTGGTGGTGCTGGACGGCGCGGTCATCGGTGCTGGCTGCGTGATCGCCGCCGGCTCCGTGGTCCGGGGCACCCTTGAGCCCATGAGCCTATATGCCGGAACTCCGGCCAAGCGGGTAGGGGCCAGGGGCGGATGAGTTCGCTTTCCAAATCCTCCCCTCTTGGGGGAAGTGGCCCAGAGGGCCGGAGGGGGCTGAAGCGCGCTGTCTTGCGCGAACCACCCCCTCAGTCACCTGCGGTGACAGCTCCCCCTGCGTGGGAGCACCTTAGGGCCCCAAGCCCATGACCCAGTTCACCGTCATCGGCGCGTCGGGCTTCCTCGGCTCCAAACTGGTCACCGCCCTCACCGCAGTGGGCCACCACGTCTACACTCCAGGTCGCGATGACCCCGCCCTCTTCACCCGCTCGCTTGGCCGCGTCTTCTACTGCGCCGGGCTCACCGGCGACTTTATCGATCGCCCCTTCGATACCGTCGAGGCTCATGTCACTCTGCTGGCCAAGCTCCTGCAAACCGCCACCTATGACCGCCTCGTCTACCTCTCCTCGACACGGCTCTATGATAGCTTAGGTGCCAAAGGTGGCCGCGAGACCGACCCGCTTGTCCTCGACCCCGCCTTAGCGCGCAATGTCTACGACCTCTCCAAAGCACTCGGCGAAAACCTTTGCCTCAACCAGTCGTCGGGCCATGCCGTGGTCGCAAGACTCTCCAACGTCTTCGCCGCCGACCCCGCCGCCGGCGGCTTCCTCTCGGAACTCCTGTTGCGCGCCAAGACAGAGCGCGACATCGACTTGGCGATCTCCCCAACCGGTGCCCGCGACTACATACACGCCGACGACGCCGTCGCCGCCCTGCTGGCCCTAGAAGCCTCCGACCTCACCGGCATCGTCAACATCGCGCGGGGGGAAGTGGT
>JANLPK010000112.1:0-6010 GCA_031367205.1 Alphaproteobacteria bacterium | reverse complement strand
GGGCCGCTCGCGCCGCGCCTTACGGATGGCTTGGCGGGCCTGACGCACAGCCTCGCCGGTGACGGCGCAGGTGTTGAAGACGATGGCGTTCTCTAGGCCGTCCTCAGCGGCCCGCGCACGAATGACCTCGCTCTCATAGGCGTTGAGGCGGCAACCGAACGTGATGATGTCGACAGATGGCTCGCCAAGCAAAGCGGGTTGACTATGGACGTCGACCGACATGGGTCTTGTCCTTCGCGTTGATGATCAGAATTAGCGTTCCACACAAGCGCTTGCTGGACACAATGCCAGCTCCACCCTTGGCAAGAGAGAGGCGGCTGTCGGCCGCATTGTCGCGGTTATCGCCCAGCAGGTACCAGCCGTCGGCTGGCAAACGGGTCACTGGAATATCATCGAGAATGCCTCCTGGTCCCGCATCCAGAGTCAGATAGGACTTTCCATTCGGCAGGGTCTCACGCACCACCTTCGCCGTGCTGCCGCCCACGAAGGGAGCCTCCCCTATCACCGCACGGCTGACAGGCTTCCCATCAATGACGAGCGCGCCATGAACCAAGGCGACTGTCTGACCGGGGCCAGCAACCACTCTCGCAGCATATGGCACACGGCCTTGGTTTCGCAGATGCACCACCACATCGCCAAGCTGGGGATGTCCGAGACCACAAATCCCCTTGAAGGTGTCGGCAGCCACCCAATCGCCGCCCTCAAAAGTCGGCCGCATGGAACCAGGACTCATAGTGTAAGTCGCTAGCGGAATTGGACTGGCAGCCATCAACCATGGTGAGATCGAAAGGAGCGTTAGTGCCATAACGCGGTCAGCAATTCTCACGGCAGCGTCCCCGTGAACTCGATCGCCACTGGCCCTGTCATGATCACGTGATCATCGCTGGCCCGCCATTCGATGGTTAGCTCGCCGCCATCCAGCTCCAACGTCGCCCTGCGGTCGGTGAGATTGCGTCTGGCCGCCGCGACAAGGGCCGCACAAGCCCCGGTGCCGCAGGCCTTGGTCAGCCCCGCGCCGCGTTCCCAGACCCTCAGTCGGATGCGGTCTCGCGCCTTGATCTGGGCAAAGCCGACATTGACGCCTTGCGGGAACAGCATGTGGTGCTCGATCATCGAGCCAGCCTCGCGAACCGGGGCGGTTTCGGCGTCGGCGACAAAGAACACCACGTGGGGATTCCCCATATTCACGCAGCCCGGCGTATGCAGGTGCGGCGCGTCGATGGGGCCGACCTGCAGCTCGATGCCGGTGGTGTCCATCTCTTCACTGAGCGGGATTTGGTCCCAGGCGAGGCGAGGTGAGCCCATATCGACGCTGACCAGGCGGTCACCCATCCGATGCGCATGAAGCGAGCCGCCTAAGGTTTCCATCACCGTCTGATCGGTCTTGGCGGCCTCCATCAGCAGCCAGCCCACGCAGCGCGAGCCATTGCCGCAGGCTCCGACCTCTTCGCCGTCCGCGTTCCAGAACCTGATCTTCGCATCGGCGCTTGCCGAGGTTTCGATAGAAATCAGCTGATCGCAGCCAATGCCCGTCTGGCGGTCGGCAATGGCGCGCACCTCTTCGACCGTCGGTGAGAACGGTGCGCTACGGGCCTCAACCACGACAAAGTCGTTGCCGAGCCCGTTCATCTTCAGGAACGGACGGCTCATGATCCAGGCTCTATAGGGCAGAATGCCGTGCGGATCACCTTTGGCGAGACAAGGCCCCGCCCATCGGGCTAAATCCGGCCCATGAAGTCTCTGATGATCAGCCTTTGCGCGGCAATTACCCTGCCTTTCGTCGCGTTGGCGCAGGGTGCGCCGGACCCGTTCCAGAGCCTGGAAGACATCGATAGTCCCGCTTCAATGGCCTGGGTGACGAGTCAGAACGTCAAGAGTGCCAAACGGCTGGAGGGCGACCCGCGCTATGAGGTCTTTCGGCGGGAGGCCCACGACATATTCACCGCGAAGGACCGCATCGCCTGGCCAGATTTCCGAGCCGGGGGCATCGACAACTTCTGGCAGGACGATACCCATATCCACGGGATCTGGCGTCACACCAGCATGGCAGGTTTCCGGTCGGAGGTGCCCGTCTGGGAGACCCTGCTGGACCTGGATGCCCTGTCCAAGACCGAGGGCAAGAACTGGATCTGGAAGGGTGCCAATTGTCTGCGGCCCGCAGATACACGGTGTCTGATCTATCTGTCAGACGGCGGTGGTGATGCCGTTGAGATTCGCGAGTTCGACACGACGACCAAAACCTTTGTTCCGGGTGGGTTTCGGCTGGCCTCAGGCAAGCAACAGGTTTCCTGGCTGGACGCGGACACCCTCGTTGCCGAACGGGAATGGGTGCCTGGGGAGGTCACCCCCTCCGGCTATGGCTACGTGATTAAGACCTTGAGCCGCCAGGGCGTCAGCCGGGAAATCTATCGGGGCAAGCAGAGCGACGTGGCCGCAGCGCCTATCGTTTTACGCGGTGACGGCGGCAAGGTCGACGGCTTGCTTATCCGTCGGCAGACCGATTTTTTCCGCTTCGAATATGAGCTTCGGGTCGGCAGCACAGAAACGCGGATCGCCCTGCCGCTGAAGGCCCTCTTCAACGCCTATGTGAACGGTCGGATGGTCTTCACACTGAAGGAGCCGTGGAACGGCTACGGGGCCGGGGCGGTGGTCGCATACAAGCTGGAGGCGTTCGGCGACAAGCCCGAACTGATCTTTCAACCCGGTGCGCGACAGGCCGTGCAATCGGTAGATGCCAGCGCCGGCAAGCTCATCATCAATCTCCTCGACAACGTGAAGGGGGCCGTAGACGTCTATGATCTGGCGCGGGGCCAATGGGTTGGCGAGCGCCTGGCCTTGCCGAAGGACGCAGCGTTCCTGGTTCGCGCCACCGGCGATGATGACGATCAGGTGTTCATTTCAGCCGAGGGGTTCTTAGACCCCACCAGCCTCTGGCTTGCCGATGCGGCGACGGGGCAAATGGCGAGGGTGAAGACTTTGCCGGCCAAGTTCGACGGCTCGCGTGATGCGGTGACGCAATATTGGGCCACCTCCGCTGATGGCACCCAAATCCCCTATTTCGTCGTTGCGCCCAAGACCGCCAAGGCCGATGGGGCGACACCGACCCTGATGTTTGGCTATGGCGGTTTCGAGGTGGCCAAGCCGCCGGTCTACCTGCCGGAAATGGGCAAGATCTGGCTGGAGCGCGGCGGGGCTTATGTGATCGCCAATATCCGCGGTGGCGGCGAGTTCGGACCGGCTTGGCACGAGGCGGTCATGCGGGAAAATCGCCAGCTGGCTTTTGATGATTTCGCCGCTGTGGCCCGCGACATGACGGCACGGGGCATGACCTCCCCGCGTCGCCTTGGCATCTATGGCAGGTCCAACGGTGGGGTCCTGACCACGGTTTCGATGACCCAACACCCTGAACTCTGGAATGCAGTTATCGTCGAGAGCCCCCTGATCGACATGTTGCGTTATCACAAGCTGTCAGCAGGAGCCTCCTGGATCGGCGAATATGGCGACCCTGACGTGGCTGGCGATGCGGCTTTCATCGGCAAATACTCCGCCTATCAGAACCTCAAGCCCGGCGTGGCTTACCCCGAAGCCTATATCACCACCAATACCCGCGACGACCGGGTGCACCCGGGCCATGCGCGCAAGTTCGCCGCCAAGTTGGAAGCGATGGGGATCCCCTACCTCTATTATGAGCAAACCTTCGGTGGGCACGCCAACGACGCCGATCCAGAGCTCAACGCTCGCCGTTGGGCCAGGCACTATGTCTACCTAGCCCAGAAGTTGATGGACTAAACCCGCTCGATCTTCAGCGCCGTCTCGTCGATCATCGCGGCGATGGCGTCGATCTGATCTTCGCTCACCTCGCTGCGCTTTAGGCGCAGGCCCAGGGCCATATGGAAATTGGCAATGGCGCGCTGCAGCTTAGGACGGGCACCCGAGGACTGGGCACCAGCCTCGTCCAGCCGGGCGAAGATCGCGTCGACCATGAGGCGGTTGGCTTCCAAAGCTGCCTTGCCGGCATCGGTGATTTCGTAGGCCTTGCGGCCACCTTCATCACCGACATTGCGCACAAACCCCTCGTCCTCAAGCAGGGAGAAGGTGGGATAGATGACGCCGGGCGAAGGTCGGTAAGTGCCGCCCGTCCGCTCTTCAAGTTCGCGCATCACGTCGTAGCCGTGGCGGGGTTTCTCAGCGACCAGGGACAGGATCACGAAGCGAAGATCGCCGTGTTCCAGTAGGCGACCGACCCGGCCCTCGCTGTGCCTTCCATGTCGGGCGCGCATATGCTCGCGCATGTGACCAGCCCATCCGTGGCGGCTGCGATGTTCGGGGTGTCTGCCAAAGTGTCTATGCATTTTCGTTCCTATTTAGACATATCGAATTATTTCGACAATCTCGATATATCTGTTTCGAAACGAATTGCAAGTATCTAGATATATCTTTTTTGAAATTGTGACTCTCGTCGCTGGGAAAATTCGTGAGATGTCTAGTGGAAGCCGGGCCCGACCGTTCGCATCATCAGGCGCACAAGGTCGGCCTGTCGGCTTACGCCGGTCTTATCGAAAATACGGGCCAGCTGGGTCCGCACGGTATTGAAGCTGACATTGAGCATCTCAGCTGCCTCGCGGGGCGTCTGGCCCTCAAAGAGCGCAAGGGCGACCCGCGCTTCCGCTGCAGTTAACCCGAACACATTGCGCAGCTTATGTTCCGGCGGTGCAATGCCGGCTTCAAGATCAGTGACGCAAACCAAGGCGCAGGGCCGGGCGCTGAAGACCGACGCGCGTTCGCTGTGCAGCGGCGCGACGGTCAGGGACAAGGGTAGTCTGTGCAGCGGAGACGGTGCCGCCATGGAACCGCCGCGACGCGCCTCACGATTGGGAGAAGTCGCAGCCTCAACAAGTTGATGAAGCTGGCGCCCGGCATCAGGATGGACAGCCGTTAAGATGCCGCCGGAACTGGCAACCGCACCCGATGCCGCCAGCAGCCCCTCTGCAACCGGGTTAGCAAACGCGATGCGACCGCCCCGCTCCACCAGGATAATCCCGTGTTCTGACATTTCGAGCGCTTGGCCGAGGTCTGCGGAAACCCGACGTGCGCGCGAGACCTTGTCGCCGAGCTCAAAGGCTCGAATGAGGTGCGGCTGCAGGGCGCGGACATAGGCCAGCTCCCCAGGTTGAAACTGTCCAGCGCTCCTGGGTCTATTGAGACTGATGGCCGCGACATCGGCACCGAAGGCGGCCAACCGGATCATGACCGTGGAGTGGATGTCACGAGGGACCAAAAAGTCGTTGTAATACTCTGAGGCCACGAAGTCGGATTTTGGCATCCAATCCTCATCGGTGATGATCGCGGGTCGCCAGTTCTTCAGATAGGCTTCGGCGTCCGAAACCACCGACAGCACGTTCTTCTGCGAATAATAGTCGAAGTAATCAGAGATCGTGTCTGGGGCCAGTCGTGAAATCACGAGGCCTCCCGACCCATCGACCATATCAAGCTGAGTCATGGCCCCACTGGTGCCGCCGATGGCATCGGCAAGCCGTTCCATGACATCCACCCATAGGCCGGGTTCGACCGCCGCCTCATAGATGAGGTCGAGCATCTCAGTTTCGGGCACGTGCTTCATAGGTGTGGCATCTCTGCTGCCGACCATGGCCTCTCGTGATCTTTGAGAAGATCGAAGAGAGAATCAATCCGATACACGCGCCCGATGACCAAATCGCACCACGATGCCCCAAACAGGCGACAAAAACGACAAGCTTGCCCTCGAAAACAGCACGGAATCATCCATCTGCATGATGCGGGACCCGGGACCGCGTTGGTTTATCCCTGGCGTCAGGCTGACTGCAGGACTTGCGCCAATAGTCTGCCCTCTTCGGCGCGACTGGACCCTGCGCGCCAAGCCACGACAATCTCCCGACTGGGATGCTCGGACTTTAAGGGCCGCACAGTCACTGCGACACTTCTGGTCAAGCCCGCCGCAACCGCCATGGCCGGCAGCAATGTAACGCCTAAT
>JANLPK010000272.1:0-3149 GCA_031367205.1 Alphaproteobacteria bacterium | reverse complement strand
CATGGCACCGGGGTTTGGGCAGTGGGCGGTGATCTCGCGGCCATCATCGGTGATGACGTCAGCGAAGAAGCGTTTGTAGCGCGCGACGAGGCGGGCGGGGATGAGGGGTTGTGGGAAGTTCATGTGCTTGTGGAAATTGCTCGAATTGACATACCATCCCGGCTTCGGGGAAGGGCGGGGTGAATGAGTTCAGACTTTTTGATTTGGATCGTGGGCAACTTGGTTATGCCTGCGATTCCCGTGGTGTCTGTTTATTTTGCGCAGATGATTGCCGGGCAAACGCCCAGTGTTGAATCGGTTTTGGAAGATGGGATCCTATTCTTCTATGCCGTGACGGCAGCAGCCCTGTTGATAATGGATTTGTGGAAGGACAGCCTAGCCCCAGTTCCAAAGGTGGTCGCCACTCTATCAACAGGTTGCATGTCCATCACTTTGATTTTTCTGATTTTCGCGTCGGGAGCCTATTTTGTAACCGCGCTTGCGCACACGGGTCGATTGGACCGTGAAGAGCATCCGTTCAGCAAGAAAACGCTTGCACACCTTTCCTGGCAATCTGCACTCTTGATGACTATAATATCGCTGCTGGTGCGAGTCTGGAGTGAACTCTATTGAGCGAGATAACTTCCAAACCGGAAGGTTCAGACAATCGCTTGCCGATTGATGCCGGGGCCATTGTGGGCGCGCTGAGAGGCGGCCTGATCGGCACGGCCGCCTCTGGATTGGTGCTGATACTGTTCGCCAATATCGCCGTACCTCTTGTCGTCATGGGGGGCGCGCCAATTCTCATGGCCGGCATTGGAACATTCATAGGCTATCGCCTCGGACTGCATGACAAGTAGCGCGACCGTCGTCACCGCCGCCGTGCTGATCATCGGTGATGAGATCCTGTCGGGGCGGACCCAGGACACCAATCTGCGGGATATTGCCAAATATCTGGGCGTTCACGGCGTGGATCTGTGCGAGGCGCGGACGGTCTCTGACGTGATGGAAGAGATCATCGCGGCGCTGAATGCCCTGCGGGAGCGCTATGACTATGTGATCACCACCGGCGGCATCGGGCCGACCCATGATGACATTACCGCCGATGCGGTGGCGGCCGCATTTGGGGTGGAGCTTTATGAGCACCCTGACATCCTGGCCATGATGGCCGCGCGCTGGGGCGGCGAGGTCAATGCGGCGCGGCGGCGGATGGCGCGAGTTCCGGTGGGCGGCAATTTGGTGAAGAACCCGGTGCAGGGGCCGCCCGGCTTTACCATCGGCAATGTGTTTGTGCTGGCCGGGGTGCCGGTGATCATGCGCGGTATGCTGGAGGATGTCGGGCCTCGGATGCGGACCGGGGCTGTGGTGCTGTCGCGCACCGTGCGCGTTGAGGGCACGGGCGAGGGGGCGATCGCTGCCCCGCTAGAGGCGGTGGCTAAGGCGCACCCGGATATGAGCCTTGGCAGCTATCCGTTCTTTGCCGATGGGCTCTATGGGTCGAACCTAGTGTTGCGCGGGCGGGATGCTGAAGAGCTGGCGGGCACGGTGGTGGAATTGATCGCGGCGCTAGAAGGCGCTGGGATCGCCGGGGTGCGTGAAGTAGACGCGGCCTAAAGAGCAGTGCGCCGTCGCGCGATAGGGCCTAGATTGGGGTCTAGATTCGCAATGGCGCGGCCTCAGCCCGCCTCAGATCGAGAGTGAGCAGCGCAAGCGTGGCGGTCTATCCGGTGATCATGTGCGGGGGAGCAGGCGTTCGGCTATGGCCGGCCTCGCGCCCGGATCGACCCAAGCCATTTGCGCAGCTGATCGGCCCGCGTTCCAGTTTTCAAGAGACCGTATTGCGGGTCGCACCGCTGGGTCATTGTGTGGTGGTGGGCGGGATTGCCCACGCCGGGCTGATCGCCGCGCAATTGGCGCAGCTGGGTGTGACGGCGGACGTGTTGCTGGAGCCGGAGGGGCGCGAGAGTGCGGCGGCTATGGCGGCGGCGGCGTTGCACATCCTGGCGCGGGACCGCGAAGGGCTGATGGTGGTGGTGGCTGCTGATCACCACATCCCCGACGCGGCAGCGTTTCAGGCCGATGTGCGCACGGCGCTGGAACCCGCCAAGCTGGGGCGGATCGTGACCCTGGGGGTCAAGCCGACCACGCCGTCCAGTGCCTATGGCTATATCAAGCCGGTGGCGGGCCAGGGCGCGCGGCTGATCGAGGCCTTTGTTGAGAAGCCGGATCGGGCGCGGGCGGTGGAGTATTTGGCGCACGGCTATCTGTGGAACAGCGGGAATTTCGTGCTGCCGGCCGAGCTGTTGATCCGGGAGCTGACCAGCCATGCGCCGGAGATTTTGACCGCGGCCCGTGCAGGGTTGGCGCAGGCAGTTGAGGTCGACGGGACTTGGCGATTGGGAGAGGGGTTCCTGGCCTCGCCCAAACTCTCCATCGACTATGCGGTGATGGAAAAGACCGGTCGAGCCATGGTGTTGCCCGTGGAGTTCGCGTGGTCGGACCTGGGGGCCTGGGACGCGGTGATGGACGGCTTAGCCCAAGACGAAATGGGTAATCACCTGCAAGGTAAGGCCGTAGCGCTGGACACAGCCGGTAGCCTGATCAGGGCGGGTGCGGGGACTCAGGTAATCGCCATCGGCTTGCGCAACCTGGCCGTCGTCAGCGAGCTGGGGAAGATTTTGGTGTGCGATCTAGATTCCAGCCAGTCGGTAAAGGCAGGCGTCGAGGCGCTTCGCGGGTTGGGACCTGCGGGCTTTTCGAGTCTGGAGGAGGCCAGCACTTGGTATGACCAGTGGGTGCGCACAGCTGCCCTGCCGCTCTGGTGGACACTAGGGACGGATCACGACCGCGGCGGATATCTTGAGGCACTGAGCGTCAACGGGGACCCCCGTCCGGCCCCACGCCGGGGTCGCGTACAGGGCAGAATGATCTTCACTTTTGCTCAGGCTGGAGCCATGGGGTGGGCTGGACCTTGGCGGGCGGCGGCTCGACACGGCATTGACTATCTGACCCAGCATTTCCTGCGGCCCGACGGCCTAATCCGAACCTTGGTGTCGCTGCACGGTGAACCCTTGGACGAGACGGCGGCGGTCTATGATCAGGCATTCACCTTGCTGGGCTTGGCAAGCCTGCATGCGGTGGATCCAGGCCATGTGGATCTGGTCAAGCTG
>JANLPK010000009.1:0-8565 GCA_031367205.1 Alphaproteobacteria bacterium | reverse complement strand
GGCGACTCGTCGGCGCGCGTCAGGAGACCAGGCAATTGAGGGTTCCATCTGTCTCGAAGCCTTGCTTACCTCTGATCATGATCAGGGTTCCATCACAACTAATCTAAAAAAGAGAGCTGCGGATTTGGTCGCTAGCTCTCAGGTTGAGAGGAAGTAGATTGAACAAAGTATTGGAAGATTCTACGCACTTCGAGGAAAGACGGTCCATGGACGCCTTTCAACACGGGATATGCAGGCTGCGACCACAACAGCCACCTTTGGTATGTCCCTCTGCCGCAGAGTTGTGCGTGCGATCCTAGCGTGCGGCAAAGTTCCCGATTGGCAGTCCAATCGACCTGATTGCTAGATTTCGTCGCTTAGAGCTGTCGTCATAATTTTGACCAAGCACCGAGGATTTGCCCGCTGCGCCTAGCCTTATCATCTGGCCCGCTCTATATCCGCAGCCGTCTCATGAGTGACGTCGACTCCCGGCTGAAAAAGCTGAAGTTCCGGGCTTGGCATCGTGGTTTTCGGGAAGCGGACCTCATTCTGGGGCCGTTTGCGGACATCTATGTCTCGAGCTTTGATCCGGCGCAGCTGGATGGCTTTGAGGCTTTGCTCGAATTTCCTGACCAGGATCTTTACGAGTGGATCGTTGATCGCGCTCCGACGCCGCCTGAGGTGGACGGCGAATTGATGGGTATGATCAAAATCTTCCGCGATCAGGTTCACAAGTCCTTGGGGCCTGAGCATGGCGGCTGACGGCGCGCGTGCGCCTTCTCAGGCCGACACCCGGCGGATCGGGTCTGACCCCGGTCGGCTGGACCTGATCGGGGCACCGGAGGGTTTCGATGCTCTGGTGATGGCCGAAATTGTCAAGGCGCGGGGCGGCTTGAGCCTGTTCGTCGCGCGGGATGGGTCGCGGCTGTCGGCCTTTGTGGATGCCTTCGGGTTTTTCGCAACGGGGGTTGAGGTGATCAGCTTCCCGTCATGGGATTGCCTGCCCTATGACCGAGTGGGACCGTCGCCCGGGGCCGCAGCGGAACGGATGACCACCTTGGCGCGGTTGGCGCAAGGCCTGGATGCCAAGCGTCCGACTCTGCTGGTGACGACTATGCCGGCTGCGATGCAGCGGGTGCCGCCGCGCAGCGCCGTCCAAGGCGCGACCTGGGGGGCCAAGGTCGGTCACGTGGTCGAGGTCGCAGTGCTCGAGCACTATTTCGCGGTCAACGGCTATCAGAAGGCCTCGACGGTCTCTGAGCGGGGCGAATTCGCCATTCGCGGCGGGGTGATCGATGTCTTCCCGCCCAATGCGCAGGAGCCGGTGCGGCTGGATCTGTTCGGTGACACCCTGGAATCGATCCGCGCCTTTGATCCGGAGACTCAAAGGTCGACCAAGCAGCTGAAGGACATCGTCCTGCTGCCGGTCAGCGAGGCGTTACTCGACAAGGACAGCATTGCGCGGTTCCGGCGCGGCTATGTAGAGGCGTTCGGCGCGCCGGGTGGCGATCCGCTCTACGAGACCGTCAGCGAGGGTGGGCGACGGGCAGGCATGGAGCACTGGTTGCCGCTGTTCTATCCGCAGCTAGAGACGCTGTTTGACTATCTGCCGCCTGACACCCTGGTGGCGCTGGATCACCTGTCGGAGCAGGCGCGGGGCGAGCGGGTGGCGATGATCGCTGACGCCTATGACGCCCGGGCGCAGGCCGATCGCAAGGTTCACTATCACCCGCTGGAACCGCAGGGGCTCTATCTCAGCGACGAGGAATGGCGCAGCCAGCTCTCGGTACGTGCCACCCGGCAGTTCTCGGCCTTTCAGCAGGCCGAGGGCGAGGTCGTGGTGGATATGGGCGCGCGGTTGGGTCGGGTGTTCACGGCCGAGCGCAAGCAGGACTCGGTCAACCTTTTTGAAGCCACTGCGGATCATGCGCGCAAGTTGATGAGCGCCGGCAAGCGGGTGATGTTTGCCTCATGGTCGGAGGGATCCTCAGACCGGTTGGGGATCATGCTGGCCGACCATGGCCTGGAGGGGGTGACCCTGGCCCCCTATTGGGATGCGGCCAGGGCGGCGGACTCGAAGAAGCCCCTGCGGGTCGTGTTGCCGCTGGAGTCCGGGTTCGAGACTGAAACTCTAGCGGTGATCTCCGAGACTGACATTCTAGGTGACCGGCTGGCGCGACCGCGCAAACGGAGGCGGGCCTCGAACTTCCTGGCGGAGGCATCGTCGCTGACGCCCGGCGATCTGGTCGTGCATATCGATCACGGGATCGGGCGATATCTGGGCCTGAAGACCTTGGAAGTTCAGGGTGCGCCGCATGACTGCCTTGAGCTGCAATATGGCGGTGAGGCCAAGCTCTATCTGCCGGTCGAGAATATTGACCTGCTGACCCGCTACGGCGCGGAAGGCGAGGGGGTTCAGTTGGATCGGCTGGGCGGCGCGGCCTGGCAGGCGCGCAAGGCCAAGGCCAAGGCGCGGTTGCGCGACATGGCCGAAGGGCTGATCCGTATCGCCGCTGAACGGGCGATGAAATCTACCGACCCCATCGATCCACCGCACGGCGTCTTTGACGAATTCTGCGCTCGGTTCCCGTATGAGGAGACCGACGACCAGTTGGCCGCAATCGGCGACGTGCTGGAAGATCTGACGTCAGGCAAGCCCATGGACCGGCTGATCTGCGGCGATGTTGGATTCGGCAAGACCGAGGTGGCCCTGCGCGCGGCCTTTGTGGCGGCGATGAGCGGGATGCAGGTGGCAATTGTCGCGCCCACCACCCTATTGGCGCGTCAACACTACAAGACCTTCACCGAGCGGTTTCAGGGCTGGCCGATCCGCGTGGCGCGGTTGTCGCGGATGGTGCCGACGAAGGAAGCCAGCGAAACCCGTGAGGGCCTGTCACGCGGTGAGATCGAGGTGGTGATCGGCACCCATGCGGTGCTGTCCAAGCAGGTCAATTTCAAGCATCTGGGCTTGGTGATCGTTGACGAGGAACAGCATTTCGGGGTCAAGCATAAGGAGAAGCTGAAAGAGCTGCGCGCCGACGTGCACATGCTGACCCTGACCGCGACGCCGATCCCGCGAACCCTGCAAATGGCGTTGTCGGGCCTGCGGGAAATGTCGATCATCGCCACCCCGCCGATCGACCGGTTGGCGGTGCGCACCTATGTGACACCCTTCGACCAGATCGTGATCCGCGAGGCGCTGCTGCGCGAGAAGTACCGCGGCGGGCAGGCCTATTATGTCGTGCCGCGCATCTCCGATTTGCCGGACCTGGAGCGGTATCTGCGCGAACAGGTGCCGGAAGTGCGGTTCGTGGTCGGCCACGGTCAGATGGCCCCGACCCAGTTGGAAGAGGTGATGACTGCCTTCTATGACGGGCAATATGACGTGCTGCTCTCGACCACCATTGTGGAGAGCGGGCTGGATATCCCGACCGCCAACACCCTGGTCATCCACCGAGCCGATATGTTTGGTCTGTCGCAACTCTATCAATTGCGTGGCCGGGTCGGGCGAGCCAAGGCGCGGGCCTATGCCTATATGACCACGCCGTCAGAGAAGCAGATCACCTTGTCGGCCGAGCGGAGGCTGAAGGTGTTGCAATCGCTAGATAGTTTGGGTGCTGGATTCCAACTGGCCAGCCATGACCTAGACCAGCGTGGCGGCGGCAATCTGCTGGGTGAGGAGCAGTCTGGCCACATCCGCGAGGTGGGCGTCGAGCTCTATCAGCAGATGCTGGAAGACGCGGTCAACGAACTGCGCGCCCAGGCCGGCAAAGAAGACCTGTCTTCGGATCGGGGTTGGTCACCGCAAATCAATACGGGCGCGGCGGTGCTGATCCCGGAGGCCTATGTGCCGGACTTGAACGTGCGGCTGGCGCTCTATCGGCGCCTGTCAGATGCCGAACGCTCTACCGACCGCGAAGCCCTGGCCGCTGAACTGATCGACCGGTTTGGGCCCCTGCCGCCGGAGGCCGCGCAGTTGCTGAAGGTAGTGGCGATCAAAGGCCTGTGCCGCGAGGCTAATGTGGCCAAGATCGATGTGGGCCCTAAGGGCGCCGTGGTCACCTTCCGAGGCGACGAGTTCAGGAACGGCCTGGGGTTGGTGCAGTTCGTTCAGAAGAACCAGGTCACCTGGCGTATCCGACCTGATCAGAAGGTGGTGATAAAGGGCGAATGGGAAACCCCGGCTCAGCGGCTGAAGGCGGCGGAGAAGGTGCTGGGGGAACTGGCGCGGTTGGCGGCGGCCTAGTGACGCACCGCCAGGAACCGATTGTTCTTCAGCAGCCCCGCCGAAACTAGCGATACCAGTACCCCCACGGGGAACATCTCAACGAAGGTCATCGGCAGGCGGTAGAGCGGATTGGCGTAGTCTGACTGGAACTTAGCCATGTCGGCTGCGACCTTGGCAAGGGCGTCAGGAGAGGCACCTTTGGCGACGGCCTCAGCGATGGTCCCCTTAGCGTAGTCACCAGCGAAATCCATGTGGGTGATGGCAAGGGCAGCGTCCCAGGCAAGGGCGTAAAACACACTCGCGACGAAGCTTATCCCTAAGCCCAGTCCAAAAGCAGGCCAGAACTTGATGATGCCGCCGAGGGCAATGTCGCGATGCCGTTTCACCGCAACGAAGACGGCGCTGAGTGCAACCAGCATCATAAGATAGCCGATCCCCATCATGTACGGGGCGTCGGAGTGACCGCTCTGGAGGTTGGGCAAAGTGAAGGCGAACATACCGGTCCCGACGATTAGGCCAGCGATGGTGCCGTAGGTGAGGATTTTGCTTAGCATGTGGGGTCTCCCTTCTGCGTGTTTGACACCCCATCAAAGGGGTCGCAACCGAGCTAGGCAATCGCCCGAAAGGATGATTTTGCCCCCATCACCCGAATTATTTCAGCAAGCCCAGTTCGCGAGCACGGTTGATGGCGTCTGTCCTGCGCTTGGCTTGAAGCTTGTCGAACAAGTGGGTCACGTGAGTTTTCACCGTGTTGGGGGAGACATCGAGACGCAAGGCAATCTCCTTGTTGGAGCGACCGGCAGCCAGTTCCTGCAGAACGGCCAGTTCGCGTGGGCTGATCCCAAGCGCGGCCTGCGCCGTAGGATTGCCGTCAAAGGGTAGTGCTTTGGGCGAAGCGAGCACCCTGGCACCGAGCAGGATGCCGAGCGCCAGAAAGGCCACCGCGATCAGCGCAACATAGATGTCCATGGAATAGGCGCGCGCCAAGTGTTGGTAGTCTATCCACTGGAGCGCAAGCGTGCCTGCTGCGAGGATCGCGCCGTAGACTGTGATGGTTTTCCACATCTGCGTCGGCATTGATGATCAGGTTTCAGGAACGGGAGTTGGCGGAGACACTGGTTCAGCCATCAGCTTGCGGGCTCGGAGCCACATCTCCAGGCGTTGGGTGCACAGCAGGCCGACCGCCATCAGCAGGAAGGCATCTGTGATGTCGATGACGGAGGCGTGGATTAGGCCAGCACCCTGACCGAGATAAGTTCGCAGTATGTAGCGCAGACCGCCGATGCCGAGGATCACCAGCATGGCCATCGCAGAGGCTTTGCTGGTTAGCTCGCCGGTTTCCGGATCGTGATTGATGGTCATGAACCGGCCGCGCAACCAACCCATGCTGCAGCCCAGTGCTGCGGCGGCGACGCAGAGGATGGTACCGCCAAGGCTTTGCGGTCGCTGCACCAAGACCGCCAGGAGCGCGAAGAACAGGAGGAGGCTTGGGGCGATCCACATCCGCTTGATGTTGAGCTTGCGAGGGCGAACCCCGCGCAGGATGAAGAGTGGGATGAGGATGGCTGCCAAGATTAGCCATAAGACGCCGCCCGGAAGATTTGGCGACATCCGTCAGCCCACCTGAGCGCGTTCAGCCGCTTGTTCCAGGGCGCGACCTACACCTTCAGCGGCTGAGACTTCGGCCACGCCGATGTCGAACTCGACGACGAAGGGGGCTTTGCCTTCCCCGGCCTCGAAGGCGGTGCAGCCGATGACAGCGGCGATACGCTCACCGGCGGCGCGGGCGGCCGACTGGGGCGTGGCGGGCAGGGCCAGCGCAAAGACTTCGGGGGCCAGGCGGGCCGGGGTGTCCTCAACGCGCACGAGGCGGCTGACCATGGATCCAATCTGCGGGATGGCGCGGTCGAGCCAGGCGGAATTGCGGGCTGCGACGATCTCAGGGCGATTGGCAACCTTGAGGACGCAGACCGAGAGCGGGCGATTTCGGGTGCGGGAGCCTTGGGCCAAACGGCTGAGGTGGGCGGCGAACAGTTCGCGGGTGAAGAGGCCGGTGGCGGGGTCCATCAAGCCCGAGCTGCGAGCCTTTTCGAGGGCTTTGCGAATGGCCGTTTGGCGTCGGAAGCTTCGGGCCAGTTCGATCACGCGGTTGGCAGTTTCGCGTTCCGGTGTTTCCGGCGACGCCACGTCGGTGACGCCGCGATGGTAGGCTTCTGACAGGGTGACGTAGCTCTCCTTGCGCATATAGAGCAGGGCCGGCGTGTGGTAGAGGCGGGTATTGCGGCGCATCCCGGCAGCGATGGAGAGGGCCTCCTGGCTGTTGTCGCCGGCCCAGAGCACCACAGCATCGAAGGGGCGTTCATGCAGATAATCGAAGGCTGTATAGGCGGTGAAGGCTCCGACCACCTCGGCACCGGAGGCAGCCAAGGCGTTGGAGAGACCTAGGAACTGCGGGGCCGGTTCACCAATGGCCAATACGCGAAAGGGACTGGGGTCCAGATCCGGAAGGTCCAGCCGACGGCCATGCTCCGCGAAGGTTTGAAGGCGCAGTTCGAACTCTTCCTCGGCGACCGCCATGCGGACCAGGGTCTCTAGCCGCAGGACCAGTTGGGCAGGATGCACCGGCGCGGCCAAAACAAGATCGAAGCCGTAAGGGTCGAGACCCGGGCCGGGGTCACCGATGGCGATGATGGGTAGGCGGCGTGGCGCGCAGGCGGCGCGCAGGCGGCGACCGAGGGTGAGCGTATCGTCGCCACCGCTGGCCAAATCAATGATCACAGCCTCGACCGCGAGGTCGCTTAGGGCCGCGGTTGCGGCATAGGGGCCGCGCGCTGTGACAGTCCGCCAACCGAGGCGGTCGAGCCCCTCCGACAGGGGACCTGCCAGGGCGTCGTCGCGCGCAACGATCAGAACTCGCGCCTGGACGCTTGCGGCCATTACAAAGGTTACCTCTAGCCTGCCAAATACCCTGGCCCGCATGCGGGTGAATCAGGGACGGATCGAGTATACAGACCCAGGCACCGCGCGACAGAGATGCTGGTGCGATGATGTGGAGTGTTTCGTGAGCGATCAAGTCTTGGCCGGGCAAACGGCGGTGATAACCGGGGCTTCCGGCGGGTTGGGTGCGCATTTCGCCGGGTTGTTGGCGCGAGCGGGGGCCAATGTGGCGCTGACGGCGCGGCGTTTGGACATGGTAGAGACCTTGGCCGGCGAGATTGCCGGGAAGGGCGGGCGGGCGATGGCGATGCGGCTGGACGTGGCTGACGTCGCCAGCATCGCACCGGTGTTCGACGAAATCGAGACGGCGCTGGGGCCGATATCCATCCTGATCAACAATGCCGGGGTTGGCGGCGACGGACTGGCGCTGGACCTGAGTGTCGAGGACTGGGACCGCACCTTTGACGTCAACGTGCGCGGCGTGTTCTTCGCGGCCCAGGCGGCGGCGCGGTTGATGTTTGCGAACGGGTCGGCGGACAAGGCCCTGGCGCGGATCGTCAATATCGCTTCGATTGCCAGCCACACGGTGTTGCCGGGGTTGTCGGCCTATAACGCCAGCAAGGCCTCGGTCGCGATGTTGACCAAGAGCTTGGCGCGGGAGTGGTCGCGGCGTGGGATTGCGGTCAACGCCCTGGCTCCGGGCTATATCCTGACCGATATCAATGCCGGTTGGTGGGAGACCGACGGTGGGCAGCGGCAACTGAAGGGCTTTCCGCGTCGCCGGTTGATGGACGCTGAGGACTTGGACGCGGTATTCATGGCGCTGTGTGGACCAGCGGCGCGGGCGATAGCGGGGAGCTTGATCACGGTTGATGACGGCCAGTCCCTGCCGGGCGGCGGGTAGGGCGGAGGCGTTTCCGAGAACGTTTTGAGATGCGAAATTCACGGTCTTCAGCTTCCCGCCACGCAGTGGGGGAAGGGGCGCAAGACGCCGAAGGCCGGGGCAAGGCGTTCCGTTCCTCCCCCGCAGGGTGGAGGTGGCTCGGCGCGAAGCGACGAGACGGAGGGGGCCGGGCGGCAGCCCGGGTACTTGCTTCGGATAGGTGGTTGTCCGACAGCTTGCGCGGTCGGCCCCCTCAGTCAGCTGCGCTGACAGCTCCCCCAAAGGTGGAGCAACAGCGAATGGCTAGGCCGGGGCTTCTCGCAGGTCGTCATCGGTATGTATGTTGGGTGTATCTTCTATATGGGTTTGGTGTGTGTTGTAGGGTGATCCTGGAACCTGGGTTCGTCGCTCGTCCATGGCCCAGGGCTCTAAGCTCCAGGCCTGCCAGTCGGGGACGATGCCGAGGTCGGCACAGATAATGGCAATGATCTCAGAGACAGGTTTGTCAGAGAAGTCTTCGAGGTCTTCGCGCTCAATG
>JANLPK010000003.1:0-2965 GCA_031367205.1 Alphaproteobacteria bacterium | reverse complement strand
TTCCGGGTGCTGCCGGTGATCCTGGTGGTCTGTGCTCTGGCGGCGCTGCTCTGGCATTGGAAGATCCTGCGCTGGGTTACCCAGGGCTTCGGCTTCATCTTTGAGAAGACCATGGGTCTGCGCGGCCCTCCGGCGCTGGCGACGGCAGCCACGGTATTCATGGGCCAGGTGGAAGGTCCGATCTTCATCCGCAGCTATCTGGCGGGGTTGTCGCGCTCGGAGCTCTTCCTGCTGATCGCCGTGGGCATGAGCTGCGTGTCAGGCTCGACCATGGTGGCCTATGCGACGATCCTGAAGGACGTGCTGCCCAATGCAGCGGCCCACGTGCTGACCGCCTCGATCATTTCGGCACCGGCTGGGGTGATGCTGGCGCGCATTCTGGTGCCGCGCAACCCCGCCGAGGAGGTCCCGCAAAACCTCGATCCCGGTGCTGCCAAGACCTATGAGAGCTCCATCGATGCCATGATCAAGGGCACGTCGGACGGCCTGCAGATCGTGCTCAACATTGCCGCCACCTTGATCGTCTTCGTGGCCTTGGTGGCGATGATCAACGGCGTGCTGGGCATGTTTTCCCCGGTCGGTGGTGCGCCGATGTCGGTGGAGCGCGGGCTCGGCGTGATTTTTGCGCCCCTGGCTTGGTCGATCGGCATTCCTTGGAAGGATGCCCCGACGGCTGGGTCATTGCTGGGGGTTAAGCTGGTGCTGACTGAGTTCACGGCCTTCATCAAGCTTGGGGCTATTCCGGTGGGTGAACTGGCCGATCGCAGTCGGGTGATCATGACCTATGCCCTGTGCGGTTTCGCCAATATCGCCTCGGTGGGTATGAACGTGGCGGGCTATTCGGTGCTGGTGCCTGAGCGCCGCAGCGAGGTGATCGGCATGGTCTGGAAGGCGATGTTCGCTGGCTTCCTGGCCACCTGCGTTACCGCGGCGGTGGTTGGGGCGATGCCTCAGGAACTGTTTGGGCATTGAACCAGATATGGCTTGCGCCAGATTCCTTCTCCCGCAAGGGGAGAAGGGTCATCATGACTGCCGCCTCTCGAAAACTCAAGGCCACCCATGAAACTCTACGACTCCCCCATTGCGCCAAATCCTCGTCGGGTCCGTTGGGTCATGGCTGAGAAAGCCATCACCGACATCGAGGTCGTGGTGATGGACCTTCGCGATGGTCTGCATAAACAGCCCGACTTCGTCGCCAGATCCGGCGCGGCGCAACTCCCTGTGCTGGAGCTTGATGACGGGCTGGTCCTGACCGAGAGCCTAGCCATCTGCCGCTATCTTGAGAGCCTCAATCCGGAACCAAACCTGTTCGGCACCTCACCACGCGAGACTGCCGTCATCGAAATGTGGACCCGGCGTGCCGAGCTGACGGTCGCCCACCCCGCCATGCACGCCGTGCGCCACACCTCGCCCCATTTGGCTGCTTTGGAACGCCAAGACTCCGCCTTCGGGGCATTCAATGTTGCGCAACTCGAACCGGGTCTGGCCATGCTGGACCACCAACTGGCGCAGTCGGAATGGCTGGCCGAGGACCGCATCACAATCGCCGATATCGTCGCCTTCACCGGCATCGACTTCACGCGGCTAATCCGGCTGCCGATCTCCGAGGACTTGGTGAGCCTACATCGCTGGCTCGCGGCCATGCGCGCCAGGCCTGCCGCCGGTGCCTAGGTTGCGATCAATTCGAGCGACCGGATGCGGTCGGCGAGGCTAGGCCCCACGGCCATTACGAAGAGCTCGTCAGCATTGGCGGCCTTGGCCTTGGCTTCAAGACCTGCTCGGACCTGGGCGGGATTGCCCACGATGGCACGCGCCATCACGCCGGGGAGGCGCGGGTCGCCGGCGCGTTCTGCCAAGAACGCCTGAGCCTCCGGGATCGTGCGAAACCGCCGCCGTTCATTGTCGAGGGTGGCCAACGCACCGGCCCGCATCGGTGCGGCGAGCCGCTCGGCCTCCTCAGAGGTCTCAGCCGCCAAGGCAATCGTCGCCACGGCTGCACAGGGTTCGCTGCGAAACACGGAAGGTTGAAACGCACGCCGATAGGCCGCCACCGAGGGGCCACCCTCAGCGCGCGCGATGAACTCGGCATAGACCATGCCCACTCCGGCCTGGCCGGCAAAGGCCGCGCTCTCCGGTGAAGAGCACAGCATAAACATATCCGGATGCGAGGGACCTGAGGGGCTGGCATGGATGTCGCGGGCGGGATGAGCATCGGTGATCGGCTCGACGCCTGACGCATCCAACAGCCAGGCATTCAGCAGGGCGAAATACTGCGGGAAGACGTCCGAACTCGACGACCGCAGCGCTGCCCCCGTCCGGCCATCGGTGCCGAGTGCGCGCCCGACGCCGAGATCAATCCGGCCTGGGGCCAGAGCCTCCAGCTCCATGAACACCTCCGCGACCTTGAGGGGCGAGTAATTGACCAGCATGACGCCGCCGGAGCCTAGGCGGATGGTGGAGGTCACCTGGGTCAGGGCCGCAATCAGGATCTCTGGAGCCGCCGAGCCTAGCGTGCCGATGTTGTGGTGCTCAGCCACCCAGAAGCGGTGATAGCCCAGCCGCTCGGCGGCTTTGGCAACCTCGATCGTTTCCCGCACGGCCTGGGCTTGGGTGTTGTCACCGCCGACCGGCGAGAGGTCGAGAACCGAGAGGCGAGGGGTCATCCGCGCGGCTGTGTCTTCTTGATGACGGCGGAAAAGCTCATCACCGGTTCCGGCCCCGTCGTGATCATCCCGCGCACGAACACCATGCTGCGGCCAGCCTTGACCACCTCACCACGACACTCGACCAGAGCACCCTGGGGAACCGCGCCCACGAATTCACCGTTGAAGGTGGCTGTGACGCTGTGTGTTCCAGCCAGGACGTCGCGGGCAATCACGAAGATCGCGAAGTCCGCAAAGGTCATGATCGCCCCGCCGTGCAGGAAATTGCCGCCGTTCATATGCTTGCGCTCAGTGCGGAAGGC
>JANLPK010000309.1:0-42401 GCA_031367205.1 Alphaproteobacteria bacterium | reverse complement strand
AACTCCGCGTTCAAGACGTTCGGCACCTAGGATCGTCCACGAACTTCGCGAAATGCCGCGAACCTGAACACCACGGCAGCCGTGATTTCTGTTAGTCCGGGCGAATGGGCGGGACTTGGCGCTGCGACAGTATTGCTGATTGGACTATTCAAGGCATCGAATTGGCACGGAAAATGGTGCGTGCCCCCACTTACTGTACCCACTTACAAATTATAGGTTCATAGGCTCAGGTCGCAAGTGCGGGCGGTGGAAGTGATTGCCCCCGCAGTATGACAGGCATAGCATTGCGGCCATGACACAAGCTAATCTGGCTCTTGCCGCTGCCCTCGTCTTGGTTTGCTCCGAGGGTTCGGTCGCCCAGGCGGCCATGGCCCCACATTTCGAGCGCTGGGCGGAGCTGCAGGCGGTAATTGCCGACGACACGGTCGCCCGCAAGCTATCCGATCACGGCGCAGTCGAGCGGATCGAGGTCACGTCCAGGGGCGCTTACAGGATCTGGGCCGGCAAGTGCTACCTGGACGCCACGATTAGGCGGCGGGCGTCGCGGACCCCAGGCGGCGACACCATCGTCGGCGTCACGCTGAGCGACGTCCGTTGCCTCTGATCCCAGAGACCGCTGAATGACAACGCGACGGCCCGGGCCTGGCGGAATTCCAGATGCACGACCGCGACCTGATGTTAAGCGATCTGTCCGACGGTTTAGACAAGACCAGTAACACCATGACCAGGGGCGGTCGGCTGAATATCCGGGCGCATGTCACCGGACCAGTAAGGAAGGAGGCTCCCCATCTCGACGCCGCCTGCGAACAGCCGATGGAGCCCGTCAGCATGGCAATGTGCATCTTCGAGCCAACTGCGGCGATAAACTCGACGAACAGCAGGGCGCCAGCATCCGCCACGGCCGGCTGCCGCGCAGCAGACAAACTGGCACCATAACCCACGAACAATTTCGACATGCCGACGCCTTTGTGACTGAAGGCTCTCCCGACCGTCCTTGTATACTGTCCGACCCGGCGACATCCACGACAGCCAGTGCGGCTGATCTCATTTGAACTGGCAGCTTGCTACCGATCACGAACAGTGATTTGCTGGACTTGCCAAGCTGGCGGGCAGTGCGCATCGACTAGTTTCTGCGGCCCTGCTCCCGTCATCGAAGTGGCGACCTGCGTTCCTCTAAAGGATTGCGAGTTACTATGAGCACTGACAATCCAAGTAGTCCCGCGGACTCGTTAATTCCGGCAAGCGCCGCTCCCCTGCCGCCAATCGGTGAGCCTGGGCCTAGTGCCAGCGACAGCAAGCAGCGCCGTCCTTTGTGGCTGCGCATCATCATCTATGCGGTTCTCGCTGTGGTAGGGATTTTTGTCTTTTTGATGATTCTCGGTTCGATCGTGGGGAAGCCCAAGGACACCGACGTTACGTCCGTCTTGCGGAGGGTAACAACCGGTCTGGCCTTTGGCACGCAGGCCGGTATGATAGGGAAATTCGGCGAAGCTGCGTCGCTGGCCCGGGATCCCCCGGCCGGACTCAAGGCCACTTTTTCCTGGACGTCACGACCCAGCGGAATCGATGCCGAGATTACCACGTTCGACACTGACGCCCACGCAGCTGCGGCGTTCGAACAATTCCAAAGCGGCGGTCCCAGTTCGCTCCTGTTTCCGGAGCTTCGGGATGAGGCCGTGACGACGGAATATCAGGGCTTTACCCAAACGCGCGAGGATAGTCCGATAACCAAGAAATTCGAATGTGGCCAGCGCGAGCATGAATATGCCTGCGGATCGGTGGTTGGCGGCGTGCCCGCCATCGTTGTGCTGCGCGAGCCACTGGAGGCCGACTGGCACAAGCCGGGGGTGGATACCTTCAATGCCGCCGACCCCGGCAGTGACGACCCCGAGGTGGCCATGAAGGGAATGGAAGCCATGGCGGCAAAGTTCGATAAGTCCGACAAGCTGTCCAAAGAATTGCATGAAATCGACAAGACGTTGCGAAGGCTCGGCCTGCCCGTGCAAGTGTTGGAGGCCAAGAATTCTCCGAAGTAGCGCGCTTTCGGACCAAGCTCGAACGAACCGCCGGGCGCTCGGAGAAAACCGCATGAGCAAAGTCTGGATCAGCCTCGTGGCAGCGCTCGTTCTAGGTTGCGCCTGGCAGGTTGCGGCGCAGCCGCGTGGTGATGTCTTTCACGGCAACGACAACAATAACGACGATCCGCGACAACAGAGCGGCCTTCCGGGTCCCGGAGACGACAACGGGCTTTTTCTTCGAAGGCCGCGCGGCCTTCATTACTGTCCCAGGGACCATGGCTATTATCGCGATTCCCGCACCTGCGGGCGACTGGAAGGACAGCATCTTCAGCCACCACCGGCGATGGCGGACGATGCAACACTTGTCAGCGTGTGCGGCACAATCCTGCAACAGAACGGCAACTTCAGAAACTCAATCAGTTGCAAGTCCGGCCGGGTGACGGGCTACTGCGAACAGTACGGTGCCTCCGATCCTGATTGCCCCGCGATCATCGCCCAATTGAGGCGCGAGGTGCCTAACCTCGGCGGTCTGTCCTACGATGGCTCACGGCCCATTTCCCCCTGCCGGCACGACCCGCGATCGGTCGGCTGTCAGGGCGGCGGAAGAAGTCCGGTTCGACATAGTGGTGGCGAACCTTTGTCTGGTGGTGCGTCAAAAAACCTAACCAGAGGGCCCAAAAGAATGCCCGAGATGGATCCACCACCGGCTTCGCTCAGCCAGATCATTAATGGGGTAAATGATTGCTTTACTAAAGCAGACCGTCGTTATCGCTCCCCAGACTGGAGCAAATTTATTCTCGACCATGCACTTGGCTTCGGTTTGAACGGGCGCTTCAATACAACTATCGATGCAATCAACTTGGCGGACGAGCGACTGATCCAGACCTTTCCACTTCGCCGCGGCGCATCGATTGACCACGATATGGCGCAGGGCGAGCTGGCTGGTTGGATTTTTCATTGCTTGGGAAGTCATAAAATCATGCCGATTTTGAATTCGTCTCTGGAGTATGAGCTCTACGTAGTAAAATATGAAAGCGCGCGTCATGGCAGCAAACGCGCCGAGCAACTTTGGCGCTCATTCGACTTTGGGTATAATCACTACCCGCAAATTTATCCATTGTCTGACCCGGCATCGATGTACTCCGAGCCTGGATCGCTGGGGCATTAGTTGAGATGTTTCCCGGCTGCACTCGAGTCAGCACCGCACTGAAAAGATGCTAATGAAAAAATGCTTCGGAGAGACCATCTGACAAAACAGGAGGGATTATCCGTGAGAACAGTTCTCGCAAGCGCCGACGCAGCACTCCTGCTCTTGGGCATCTCCGGGGCCACAGTTTTCGCGCAACCGAGCAATTCAAGCGCGGATATACCCACACCGGAATCGCCGACGAACTATCCGATGGAAGCCATCTGGGTCAGTGGGAACACGCACCACTTTCACGCAACGCTGCGGCCAAGACTGGGAAGAAGGGGTCCGACGTGCCCCGGAGACAAAGCCGCCACGCTCCGCTGTTGGCTCCCGCAGCGTCATGGTCTCTAGTGTGGGAGAAACAGGAGACTTCCCATGCGCCAAGGCCCACTGACCGGATTGAAGATCGTTGAATTCGCCGGGATCGGACCCGGACCTTTCTGCGGCATGTTGCTGTCGGATCTGGGTGCAGACGTGGTGCGGATTGACCGCAAGGGCGGGCGAGGGGGCGCGCCTTCTGACATTACCGGGCGTGGTCGGCGCTCAGTGGCGCTGGATCTGAAGAACCCTGCGGCGATTGAGACCTGTCTGAAATTGTTAGAAACCGCCGATGCGGTGTTTGAGGGCTTTCGGCCCGGCGTGATGGAGCGGTTGGGGCTGGGGCCGGATGTGGCGCTGAAGCGTAATCCCAAGCTGGTCTATGGCCGGATGACCGGTTGGGGGCAGTTTGGGCCCTATGCCATGGCCGCGGGTCACGACATGAACTACATCGCCATCACCGGGGCGCTGCACGCGATCGGCACCAAGGATAAGCCGATCCCGCCGCTGAACTTGGTGGGCGATTTCGGTGGCGGGGCGCTGTATTTGGCGTTTGGCTTGCTGGCTGGGGTGATCCAGGCCCGTGAGACGGGAACTGGCCAGGTGATCGACTGCGCCATGAGCGATGGCTCGGCCTCGCTGATGGCGATGTTCTACGGTTTCAAGGCGGCTGGCGGCTGGAAAGAAGAACGGCGTTCGAACCTGTTGGATGGTGGGGCGCACTTCTATGACACCTATCAATGCTCTGACGGGAAATGGGTCTCCATCGGCTCTATCGAGCCGCAGTTCTATGCGCTGTTGCTCGAGAAAACCGGGATCACCGATCCGGCCTTTGCCGCCCAGATGGACCGTGGCCAATGGGATGGCCTGCGCGACAAGCTGGCCAGCGTGATGAAGACCAAGACCCAGTCGGAGTGGTGCGCGATCATGGAAGCGACCGACGTCTGTTTCGCGCCGGTCTTGGATTTGGACGAGGCGCCCAAGCACCCGCACAATGTGGCGCGGCAAACATTTGTGGAGCTGGCCGGTGTGGTGCAGCCCGCTCCGGCTCCCCGGTTCTCGGCGACGCCGGGCAAGATCAACACCCCGCCGCCGGCTGTGGGGGCCCATGACCGTGAGGCCTTGGAAGATTGGGGTTTCTCCGGCCCCGATGTGGATGCCCTGAAGGCTTCGGGGGCGCTGGCCTCGTAGAGTCGAACATAAACGAACTTGGTGAATCTTGTTCAGCTAGGGTTCAGCCAGAGCCTGACCATATGTCCCCAGGTTGGTCGAAGCGATCTCCCGTCCCTCGAGCGACGGCTAACCCGATGGACGACACGCCCATCTGCGGCGCGCTGCCTCTCCCGGCAGCGCGCCGTTTTGGTGACTTGATTTGAAGCAGCAGGCTCCGCAGGTTCGCGTCATGACGATTCGAACACCGCTGGATCGAAGGGCTGAGGACGTTTGGCATCCTCTGGCTTGGCTAAGGCGCGGTGTGGTCGTGTTCGGCAAGTCCTTAGCGCGGCTATGGGGCCGCGATGTCATGCTCTATGTCGGCGGGGTTTCATTCTTTGCCATGCTGGCGGCTTTTCCAGGCCTGGCAATCATGGTGGGGCTCTACGGCTTGCTTTCTGATCCCAACACCGTGACGCAACAGGCCGAGGCCATCGCCAATTTGATGCCGCCGAGCGCTGCGGCTTTATTCGTTTCAGAGTTTGAACGATTGAGCCAGGCACCGTTACAGGCTGTGTCGACCCAGAGCGGAATTGCCTTGATCATCGGCGGATATGCGTCGCATCGAGGGTTCAAGGCCCTGCTTGCGGGATTGTCGTTCATTCATGATGAGGACGCACCGCGCGGCTTCTTCGGATTCAATATGATGGCGTTGCTGGTGCTGATCGCTGCTGTGGGCTTGTTGGCGTTCTTGTCTGCAGCGTTCTTCTATTTGCGCTTTCTGTCCGCAGCTTTCCATATTCGGGTGTTCAGCGGCGTGCCGTGGATTATCAGCGAATGGGCCTGGTCGAGCCTGGGGATCACCTTGGCGATGAGCCTGATCTATCGCTATGCGATGTCCAGCAAACCGGTGGCTTGGCGCGCCTCGATCTTGGGCGGAGGGGCGTCGGCGGCCCTGTGTCTGTTCATGTCATGGGCCAGCGCGGTCTATGTCGAACAAATTGCACATCTTGGGGCGACCTATGGCTCGGTCGCGGCCGTGATCGTTTTCCTGATCTGGCTATCGTGGAATGTGAACGCCGTATTCTTCGGCGGAGCACTGGCTACGGAGATTGAGCTGGCCGACGATGCCCGGCGTGCTGATTCCGTCTAAATCGACTTGCGAACCCGAAAGACCATGGTTTGGCCGTCGATGTGTCGGTCCAGGAGGTCCGCGCCGATCTGTTCCACAAAATGCGGGACATCAATCGCGGCCATCGGGTCATCCACGTAGAGCGCGATGATGTGCCCGACGGCGGCGGCTTCTAAGGCGCGGCGCAGGCGCAGGGTGGGAACGGGGCAGTGGTGGCCCCGCGCATCCACAACTGTGTCTGGAGGCCCCGTCACTTGCGTGGCGCAAGGATGTCGCCGAGCCGATCAGGCATCGCAATCACGCGCTCCAGCCGCGGATAGCGAAGGCCATCGTGGTAGTCGATGATCAGTGTCCTAAACCGGTCGCCGGATTTCACGATGAGTTCGACCGGCGGCCCTTTGCCCTTGGCAGTCGACACAGCGTCTTTGATCCGGTCGGGGTCAAATCCATAGCCATTGACAGCGATGATCTTCTGGCCGTCGGTCAACCCGGCCTTGAAGGCTGGTCCTTCCCACTGAACGGCCGTGATTTCGCCGTCCTTGTTGAGGGAAAGCCCGAGGGAATAGGTCAAATCCGTGGACTTTCGTCGGCCTTCGACGCTCTTGAGAAAGTCGGTCGGGGTCTCGGTATAGACCAGCTTGTAACCGCCCCGACCCAAGCCGGCCAGAGGCGCGCCAGGACCATGACCTTCCAAGCGGCTCTTGAAGAACGCGTCCCAATCATAGGGGAGAATCTGGTTGAGGGTCGCCGCCACGTCGTCAAATTGGTAGGTGAGCTGGCTCCAATCGCCATCACGTACACCGAAGAAGGCCTTGGCGAAGTCATCGAGGGATTTCGTACCGCCGGACTTTTCCCGGATCAGGGTGTCGGCATCGAGCCAGATGAGCTGGCCTTCGGAATAATAGTCCTCGCTGCGCTGCCAACTGGGCCAGGGCAGCGGACGCCGTTGAGCAATGATGGGATCGTGGGTGGTGTCGGCCAATTGCCGCCAAACGCGACCGACCCGGTTGTCATAGATCGCGGCGGTCAGGCCGACGGCGTCAAGGGCCTCCTGCTTGGTGAGCAAGCCGGAGCGGGCGGCCAGGACAATACCCCAATACTCGGTTTGACCCTCATAGACCCAGAGCAGGCTGTCGCGCATGGGGGTATTGAAGTCGGCAGTCCAGAGGTCTGCGGGGCGACGGTATTTTCCGTTCCACGAGTGGGTGTATTCGTGCGGCAGCAGGTCGCGAGTGGAGGAGAGTTGGTCCCAGTCTCGGAAGTAGCGCGGTGCCGTGCCGTTCTCGCTCGACCGCTGATGCTCCAGCCCAATGGTGCCCATGCGCTCGGAGAGTGAGAGCAGCAGATCATAATGATCATAGTGCCGTGCGCCGTAGAGCTTGTCGGCTTGGCTGACCATGTCCCTGTGAGCTTGGAGCTGCTTGGGCGTAAATTCCAGCAAGCTGGGATCATCAGCCATGATGTTTAGGGTTACGCGCGACCTTCCGCCTGGGTCCAACTCGATCTTGCGAAACCAACGACCGGCGAACGCTGGGGAGTCGACTAAGGTGTCGAAACTGACGGGCTTGAAAGTTACAAGGCCATCGACGCTGGCGGCCGTCTCTAGGGCGGTGCCGTAGCCCCACCCTTGGGGCAGGCGGATCGTCGCCTGGACCCGGATCTGCCTTGTGAAATACCCGGCCGGATAGAGGGCCATATTGTTCCACTGAACGTTCATCATCTCCGGCGTGACGACGACCCGGCCTTGGTCGCCGTCGGTTGGAGAGACATACTGAAATTCAAGGTCAAGCGCGTGAACCCCGCCGGGAACCTGAACCTTAAAGGCGGCGACCTCGACGGGATCGCGCTGCCACTCCAGGCGCTGACCATCGGCGGTGATGATCAAGCCAGCGAACTTCTCCAATTGGCCCCGCGCGGCGTGATTGCCGGGCAGCCACATGGGAAAGAGGAGAGTGAGGGGACCGGGGCCGCTGACCGGAATGGTTTCGCGAACCCGGAAAATGCGGCGTTCGAGGTCGGTTGCATCGACCATCAGCTTTATGACACCGGGATAGGCAACATCGCGCGGCGCAGCCAGAGGCGCGGGCATCGACAATGGCTGTGGTCCTGCCGACTGGGCAAGACTTGGGGTCGAGATCGACAGGGCAACCGCAGCCGCTAGGAAAATGGGTTTCAAGGGAAGTTCCGATGAATCACAGGACATCAATTCGCCCATCCTGCGGGAACACGCCGCGCCCGGCTAGTGCGCGAGGCTTTTCTGTTGGTGGAACCGACTTTTCTGCTGTGCGGGTTCGAACTCAACCGCCATTCGCTAAGGCCCCTTCGGGGACCCGACGAATGGCGGACGGGGTGGGATTCGAACCCACGGTAGGCTTTCACCTACGGCGGTTTTCAAGACCGCTGCCTTAAACCACTCGGCCACCCGTCCGGGACGCGCCCTATAGCAGGGGCGGGATGCGGGTCCAAGGGGCCGATATGCTTAACGCATTTACCAAGTCCCTTAACTCTGCCGCAAGCATAGCCGGCGCAGTCTCGCGGCTTGGATGGTCGCCTGGGTGGCCAAATGAAGAGGGCCAGTGGCCATGATCGTTTTCCCATCTCGCCTAAGTGCTCTGCTGTTGGCGGGTGTCTGTTTCACCGGCTGCGCGAGCCAGCAACCGCGTTATTCCAACCGCATGCCCGTCGAGCCGGACATGGCCCAGGGTGGGTCGATGTCTCCCTCAGCAGGCGGCGGAGTCTACAAGGTGGGGCAGCCCTATCAGGTCGCCGGTATCTGGTATGTGCCAAAGGAGCAGCCCGACTATGACGAGAGCGGCATGGCCTCGTGGTATGGCGACGAATTCAATATGAAGCCGACAGCCAATGGCGAGCTTTTTGATATGAGTGCAATCTCGGCGGCGCACCCCACCTTGCCTCTGCCGTCGCTGGTGGATGTCACCAATCTCGACAATGGCAAGACCCTGCGTGTGCGAGTCAACGATCGCGGGCCGTTTGTCGGTGGACGAGTTATCGATCTATCGCACGCTGCGGCCCAGGTTTTGGGGTATGAGCGTCAGGGCATCGCCCACGTGCGCGTGCGTTATGTGGGTCCCGCACCGCTAGGCGGGGTTTCCGGCGAGCGGATGGCGGCCAATGGCGCAGGCCAGGTTGACCCTCCGGAGATCAGCGGCTCGGTCGGTCGGGCTTCGCCACCCTTCTACGGCAATCCGGTGTCTGTCGCGTCTGCCCCCTTGGCACCGGCCGCAGCGGCGCGACCCTTACAGATGGCTTCGGTGGTCGGCGCCTCCAGTCTCTATCGGGTTCAGGCCGGGGCGTTTAGCGATGCGCAAAATGCTAGGCGGGTCGCCTCAAACCTAAGTCAGGCCGGCGAGACGGTCATCGAACCGGTGGACCGGGAAGGCGTCACGCTCTACCGGGTTCTCTTGAACAGCAGCAGTGATGAGGCCGACGCCTTGGCGCTGCGCGATCAGGTCGCGGCGCTTGGCTATACTGAAGCACGGGTCCTGCGACCCTAACGTCTGGACAAACGGCGCGAAGCGGCCATCTTGGCGGCGTGACGCGCGGACGGTTCATCAGCTTTGAAGGCGGGGAGGGGGTTGGGAAATCCACTCAAATCCAACGCCTTGTTGCGCGCCTGACCGCTGCAGGCCACGCGGTTGTCGCCACGCGGGAACCCGGTGGGTCGCCGGGTGCTGAATCAATCCGTGACCTCGTCTTGCGCGGCGCGGCTGACCGTTGGAGTCCGATTACCGAAACGCTGCTGATGTATGCGGCTCGGCGAGATCATATTGAGCGTGTGATCGAACCCGCACTGACGCGGGGGGATTGGGTGGTCTGCGACCGGTTCGCCGATTCTACGCGAGCCTATCAAGGTGGCGCGGGCGGCGTCGATCGGGACTTGATCGCGGCTCTTGAGAGACAGGTGGTGGGCGATACCTCACCCGACCTTACCCTGATCTTCGATCTGGACCCAGCGCTTGGTCTGGCCCGTGCGACGGATCGTGCCGGGGCAGAGATGCGGTTTGAGTCTAAGGGATTGGCTTTTCACACCAGGTTGAGGGCGGCTTTTCTAGAGATCGCTGCGGAGGACCCGAGCCGTTGCGCGGTGATCGATGCTGCGGGATCCCCCGCAGAGGTGGAAGCCCTGGTGTGGGCCACCGTACAGGCGCGCGGGCATGGCTGAGGCGACGCCGCACCCGCGTGAGGTGTTTGATCTCTTGGGGCATGAGGCGGCGGAAACCGCCTTCGAAGATGCCCGCGGTCGAGGGCGGCTGCATCATGCCTGGCTGCTGACCGGACCGGAGGGTTTGGGCAAGGCGACCTTTGCTTACCGCGCGGCGAGGCGGTTGTTAGGGGCTCCGGCCGATGACGAGTTCGGAGTGTTGGGGGCCAATCCTGAGCATCCTGTCAGTCGGCAGATCATCGCGCGGGCTCATCCCGATCTGTTGGTGATTGAGCGCATGGGTGAGGATGGAAAGCCCCGCAAATCAATCCCGGTGGATGAGGCGCGTAAACTCTCGGAGTTCTTCTCCAAGTCACCGGCTTCCGCACCACATCGGGTGGCGATTATTGATGCGGCCGATGACCTGAACGGCAATTCGGCCAATGCGGTGTTGAAGACCCTGGAGGAACCGCCGGAGCGGGGGGTGTTGCTGCTGGTTTCGCATTCCCCGGGACGGTTGCTGGCGACCATCCGGTCTCGCTGTCGACGTCTGGCCTTTCAGCCCTTAGGGCAGGCTGAGGTCGCGCGGTTCGTGCAGGATCGCGTAGGGGCCAATGAGGAGGATGCCTTGCGTTTGGCACGGATGTCGGGCGGAGCGCCGGGGCGGGCGCTGAGCTTGGAAGCTGCAGGCGGGGTCGCAATAGATGACATCGCTAAGGGCCTGTTGGCAGAGTTGCCTCGGGTGGATAACTCTGCGGCCTTGGCCCTGGCTGACCGGTTTCGCGGTGCGGAAGGCGCGGTGGTTTTCAACCTGCTGTTTGAGCGCCTTGGCGAACGGATCCATGGGGTGGCGGTAAACCGCTTGGCACAGGGTCTTGGCGGCCTTGATCCTTGGGCACAGGCGTGGGAGAGCCTGCAGCGCCTGCCCCGCGATGTAGATGCCGTGAACCTCGACCGCACTGACGCCTTTTTCTCAGCACTCGCCATCCTACGCGACGCCGCGCGCGCCTGAGCATGCTAATCGACAGCCACGTCAATTTGCACGCGCCGCAGTTCGATGAGGATCGGCAGGCCGTGATCGACCGCGCCCGTGCCGCCGGGATCGGACTGATGGTCAATATCAGCGACCGTGTTTCGGAATTTGCTAAGACCAGGGCACTGGCCAATGAACCCGACATATGGTGCACTGTCGGCACCCATCCCCACGAGACCAAGGAGAACCCGGACCTGAGTTGCGCCGAGTTGGTGGCGCTGGCCAAGGACCCACGTGTGGTCGGGATTGGGGAAACCGGCTTAGATTTTCATTATGATTTCAGCCCGCGTGACGTCCAGGCGAAGGTGTTTCGGGAACATGCGGCGGCGGCGCGAGAGACAGGCCTGCCGTTGGTTGTCCACACGCGAGAAGCCGATGAGGTGATGGGCAATATTCTGGAGGAGGAATATGCCGCCGGCCCCTTCCGGATTCTGATGCATTGCTACACCTCCGGTGCGGAGCTCGCGGTGCGGGCTGCGGCCCTGGGGGCTTGGTTCTCGGTGTCGGGTATCGCGACCTTCAAGGCGGCGGAAGATGTGCGCGAGGTGGTGCGCGCCATGCCGAGCGATCGGATCATCGTAGAGACCGACTGCCCCTACCTAGCACCGGTGCCCTATCGCGGGCGGCGGAATGAACCGGCCTACCTGCCCCATGTGCTGGCCAAGTTGGCGGAGGTTCGGGGCTGGAGCTTGGCGGAGGCCGAGCAGAAGACGCAGGCGGCATTTTTTGATCTTTTTGACCGGATCCCGAGGCCGTGAGCGGGGTGTTGGAATTCACGATCCTGGGTAGCGGATCATCAGGTGGGGTTCCGCGCGCCGACGGCGATTGGGGCGATTGCGACCCGACCAACCCGAAGAACCTACGGTCGCGTTGCTCGCTGTTGGTGCGGCGGCTGGGACAGGGGGCAGAGACCGAGACAACCGTGTTGGTGGACACCTCGCCAGACTTGCGGATGCAGACCGCCATGGCGGGTGCCAAGCGCCTGGACGCGGTATTGCTGACTCACGATCACGCTGATCAAACCCACGGAGTTGACGACATTCGGGCCTTCTTCATCCGGCAGCGCGCGCGCATTCCTTGCCACATGGACATGGCGACGGAAGCCTCGATGATGCGTCGTTTCGGTTATGTATTCGAGGGGGAGGGCGGCTATCCCGGCATTGCTGATCGAAAGCTGATCCCGCCGCACGGTGAAACGTGGCAAGTGGATGGCCCATCCGGCTCAGTTCCTGTGGTGACCTTTGATCAGGATCATGGGGGCATCCGCTCGGTAGGTTACCGGTTCGGCGATGTGGCCTATTCCAGTGATGTGGTGGATTTGGATGAGGCGGCCTTTGGGGCTCTGAATGATCTGGCCGTCTGGATTGTCGATGCCTTGCGTTGGCGACCTCACCCGACCCACGCCCATGTCGAGCGGACTCTGGAATGGATTGAGCGGGTCAAACCCAAGCGGGCGATCCTGACCAATCTGCACATTGATCTGGATTTCGAGGACCTGAAGTCGCAGCTTCCAGCGGGAGTCGAGCCGGCCTTCGATGGACTGCGGTTTGCGCATGAAATCAGAGACTGAGACGCGTGGCTGGACAGACTCTCAAGCTTGGTTTTCTGGCGTCACGAAATGGCACCAGCTTTCGCGCGGTCGTGCGGGCGATTTCGGTTGGGGACCTCACCGCTGAGGCCTTGATGTTGGTCAGCAACAATCGGAGCGCCGAAGCCATAGCGTTTGCGGCGGAGCAGGGCGTGCCTTGTCGCTACATCCCGACGCAAAGCGACCCCGGCGGTGCGGACGCGGAGTTGGCGCGCGCGATGAGCGAGGCAGGTGTCGAACTGATCGTGCTGTCGGGCTATCTGCGGCACCTGGGGCCGGTGACCCTTGGCCGCTACCGCAACCGCATCGTCAATGTCCACCCGAGCCTGCTGCCGGCCTTCGGAGGGGAGGGGATGTATGGTCGCCGGGTGCATGAGGCGGTGATCTCAGCGCGTGCCGCGCGCAGCGGCGCGACCGTGCATCTGGTGGACGAAGCCTATGATCGCGGGGCCGTCTTGGCGCAGAGATCAATCGAGGTTCATCCTGGCGAGAGCGTCGACAGCCTCGAGGCGCGGGTCACGGCCCTGGAGCCGCCACTCTTCGTCGAGACCCTGCAACGGGTAGCGTCAGGCGAGCTGGAATTGCCGGCGGGTTAGACCCTTGCCGGAATGGGCAGCGCGTTCCCCGCAGCCTTGGCGCGTTTGGCACCACGAACGATTTCCTTCTTGAGATCAGCCACATAGAGGGCGAAGTCCACTTGGATCGTGTGGCGTTTGGAGCGGTAGTACTGGCCCAGATGAATCTCCTCGTCGTGAGCAATAGTCTTGCGCATTTCATCTGAGGCGGGCGGCAGATATTGACCCGTGAGATAGGCCGCGACCAGCTTGGCCTGTTGCTCAGCGAAGTTGACCAGGGTTGGCAGCGGTTGAGCGAGCGCCATATAGAAGAGGTTGGGAATGTCAGGCTGCATCATCCGCTTATAGAGCGGCAAGCGATGGTCGGCGTCGGGCACTAGGGCCGGATCGTCGAAGAACGGGAATTTCATGTCGTAACCCGTGGCGAATAGTAGGACATCGACATCCTCAACAGTGTCATCCTCGAAGCGAATTCGCTTACCTTCCAAGGCCTTGATGGCCGGTTTGAACTTGACGTCACCGCAGCCGGCGCGGGTCAAGAATTCACCGGACACTGACGGGTGGGCCTCCAACGGCTCGTGATCAGGTTTGGGAAGGCCGTAGTCTTCCATGGCTCCGATAGACTTCTTGATCGCGGAGCGTGCCATAGAGAGCCCCAATTTTCGCGGCATCCAGCCCGGCATCACCGCCTTATCCGCAGGGTGGCCGTTCATGTATTTCGGCAGCACCCAAACGCCTCGACGGGCTGAGACCCAAAGCTGTTTGGCAATGGGGCGCTGAGATAGCTCTGAGGCGATATCCATGGCCGAATTGCCCATGCCGACCACGACGATGTTTTTGCCGCGCATCTCCACGGGGGAGAATGGGTCATTGTAGGCGTGGCTATGCAGCATCGGGCCGTCGAAGGTGCCCGGATAATCGGGAATGCGTGGACTCCAATGGTGGCCATTGCAGACGAAGAGAATGTCGTAATTATGTGTTTTACCGTTAGAAAGTGTCACTGACCAAACCCCGTCAGGTCCGCGACGGGCCAAAGTAACCGAGGTGTTGAAGATGATAGTTTCCCTTAAGCCAAAGTGATCCACATAGTCTTTGAAATACTGGTGCAGTTGGGCGTGGTGGGGGAAGTCCGGCCAATCGGCCGGCACGGGGTAGTCCTCAAACGCCAGGCGCCATTTCGAAGTGTCGATGTGCAGGCTCTCGTAACAGGCCGACATGCCGTTGGGGTTCTTGAAGTACCAATTGCCGCCGACCTCATCGGAGGTCTCAAAGCAGTCATAGGCAATGCCGACGTCTTTCAATCGCTTGGCCGTCGTGAACCCGGAACATCCGGCACCGATGATGCAGGCCTTGAGAGGCTGGGACACGCGAGACTCCTGTTTTTCGGCGATGAGCCAAGAAACCACCAGTGTCGCCAAGATCACCTGAGGGAAGTCGATCCTGAATCAAACAAGGGAGTGAGGGCTCGCCTTGGGTTGACGCTGGCCGACATTGCCGGTTTGATTGTATTTCTGCAGTTATGCGAGCGAGGATCGTATGGCGACCACCAAGACGAAAGTGGCTAACGACACGCTCAAGGACGAACGTATTGCTGTTGTCTTTGTGCACGGGCAGGGGGAGCAGACCCCCATGTTCGACGTCATGGAATTGGCGGAGTCGGTTTGGCGGACCGATCCTCGCGCGCAACCTGAGCCGGACCGCGGGCTCGCGGAGATTTACAGCACGCCCGTGGCGAGCAGCGAGAAGACCGACCAAAGGCGTATCGCGACCCTAAAGGCGGCCGGTCGCAGGGTCGATTTTTACCAATTCTATTGGGCTGACCTGATGGAAGGAAATCGGTTCACCCATCTTTGGGGCTGGTTCGCGAACCTAATGAAACGCAGTCCTGATGAGATACCGGCTAAGATTTGGCCGATTCGCCAGGCAACAATGTTCATTGCCTTGGCATTGGGGGTCTGGGCGGCTGGATTGGGCTTGCTGAGCTCGGTGCGCTTAGGGGTGTTTGCCACCACCTATGGATATTGGGCCGTGGGGTTGGGTCTTCTGTTTGGACTTTCGAGCTCTCGGCCTGATCAGAAGTCGAGACGCTCCATGGTGCTCCTAGCCATCACAACCGTTGGATTGCTGAGTCTCATTGTCTGGAGCTTGCTGGGGTTCCCAGAACATTTGAAATCGCTGGGCCTCTTCACCGGCTGCGCGATACTGACGGTTGGGCTCTATCTACAGGCCAAAACACCGCCGGGCGGGTGGCATGACTCCGGATCGGTCGTGTTCAAATCCTGGCTGTTTTGGGCGGCGATCGCAGTGTTCATGGTGGCGGGATCGGTGGGGTTGCTGATCTCAGCCGGCAAAGTGTTCGAGGTGACCAAGGCCTCGCCCGGCGTTTGGTTGGCCTTCCTATTGATCGTGCCCACAGGCTATCTCGCGCCCCAACTCTTCTTTGAAAGTCGCCGAGCTGCGGTCTTTAACCTTGGCTTGCCGTTGGCCGTGGTCAGCCTTGGAGCCACCCTCCTGCCCAACGGTCCGCAGCGACAGGCTTCCGAGATCCCAACTTGGATTCTTGACAGCGGAGTCCAGGGTTTCGCCTTTCTGGGTAGCCTCGTCGGACTGATTGTGTTGGTGGCGCTCGGTTGGATGCTTAGCAAGACGTTCCTTGTGCCCGTCATGGCAGATTCCGCACGGATGTTTTCGAACTCTCCAGTCAATATTCCCAATCAAAACAAGATTAGAGCGCGAGGACTTGAACTGTTGAGGGACCTTCACGATCCCAATCGGGACGAGAAGCAGCGCTATGATCGTATTGTGATCCTCGCCCATAGCCTGGGCACGGTCGTGGCTTATCGCCTGATCAGCCACTATTGGGGAACGGTCTATGGGCAGATCAGCGGCCACCCCGAGGCGCAAGCCGTTGAGGATGCGGCAAAGGCCGATGATCTAAAGGCGCTACGTAAGGCGGTTCGTGACTACGGCAATGTGGTGGCCAAGGCGGGCGCGGGGGCCAGCCCGTGGAAGATCACGGACTTCGTAACCATAGGCAGCCCTCTGACCTATGGCGCGTTGCTGATGGAAGAGTCGGACGCGGAATTCATGAAACAACGCGATGGCTTAAAGCGATATCCTACATCACCGCCACAGGCGCTTGATGCCCGGCTTGATCCGCTGAAGCTGTTCAAGCTCTATAATCGACCGCATCATGCTTCGCTGTTTGCGGCGACCTGTTGGACCAATCTCTATTTCCCGCCCAAGGGTGTGGCAGAAGGTGATTTGGTTGGCGGGCCGTTGGGATCGGGCTTGGGGCGGTTGGGTTACGGCAAGGGTATTTTGGACGTCAATCTTGGGCATGACGTCTCAGTGAGCGGCTTCACCCATGGGGAATATTGGCGGTGGCCCAACGGCGCGGTTCACGCGCTACTGGCGGGTAAGGGAACGTCTGGCGCTGGCGATGGCCCGTTCGTCGTGCCGCACGTCGCGGCGATGCGCGATTCTCTTTGTCTATTTGGGGACTATGAGGCTGCTTGCAGTCGTTTGTTGGACCCTGTGGGCAGTTACCCGAACACACATTTCCGATAATATAACTTAGGCGCATTTTTGCCTTTGTTATTTGACCTCAAGATTCTCGAGGCACCAGAATGTCCTCTCCCCAAGTCATCATCCTCAACGGCGCAGGAAGCGTCGGCAAATCCTCGACGGCTAAAGCCCTTCAAGATATCTCCGCTCAGCCGTTCCTGCACGTAGCGATGGATGCCTTCATCGACATGCTGCCTGTCCGGCTTCTTGGGGATCCGCAGGGTTTGGTTTTCGAGACCCTGCAGGAGGACGGGCAATCCAGCGTCGTGATCACGACTGGTCCAGTGTGCGAGCGCCTGATGTCTGGGATGCGTCGATCCATCGCGGCCCTCGCGGCGGCGGGTAATCGGTTGGTTGTCGATGATGTCATGCTCGGTCACGGCGAGGCGCAGGACTACCTGAGCCTATTGGCCGAGTTCGATGTGCGGTTTGTGGGCCTGTTCGCGACTTTGGATGTGCTGGAAGCCCGCGAGTTGGCCCGGGGTGATCGCGCGATTGGACTGGCGCGGTGGCAGTTTGAGCGGGTTCACCTGGGAATAGAGTATGATCTTGAGATCGACACGGAGAGCATAACCCCGCCCGAGGTGGCGCAGCGGATCGCCAACGCTTTCAGCCTCTAGATCGTGTTCCGATAGCCGGTTCCCACTTGTCGGAACATGCCCTAGCTGGATTCCACCTAAAGGGAATGCGCTCTAGTCAGTCACGAACGAACCGCAGGATTGGCCCGTCCCAATCTATGTTCGTCACATCGAGCTCCCGGACATCCTTGGCCCCTGGCATGGTCGCGACCGTGTCGCGCCAAAATGCCAGCGCCGGGAGGTTCTTGCGCACAATGGCCGCCTCCCAAATTCCAGGGTGCCGGGCGAATGCTGCATGGGCTGCGGCCCGCCCGACCCCCTGCCCTCGATATTTTCGAACCACAAAGAATTCCGCGATGCTGCGATCCAGGGGTTGGCCCGAGTGGCTGTGGTCGTTGATGAGCACGAAGCCGGCCAAGGCGCCGCCCACCTGAATGAACAGCGCTTCGCGCTTTGGGTCAGTCCAATAGCTGTCGACGAAGGGGTTATGCTCGAACAAGCCCTCAACAGAGAGGTCGCCACGCTCCGTTCCCGCCCAGAATTCTGAGAAATCGTGGACGTAGAGCTGGAAGAGATTGTCGAGGACCGAGGCCTGCTCACGGACAATCAGACTCAAAGTTGTTTTCATGGATTGGCACGCTTGGTCGGATAGACGGTCTCGCTACGCTCCAGCATTGCGACGAATTTCTCGATCCGGGCGGCTCTGGTCTTCTCGGTTCTGGCGTCGCCGATCCGGTAGAGCACCGCATAGCGATTGGGTCCGGTCAGGCCGGCAAAGAAGGTCGCGGCCTTGGGGTTGGCGTTTAGCGCTGCGGCGAGATCATCGGGGATTTCGGCTCGGCTCTGGGGGGCATAGGCGGCTTCCCAACGGCCGTCAGCCTTGGCCTGTTCCACCTGTCGCAGTCCGGATGGGCTCATTTGACCAGCATCAATCAGGCGCAGTGCCGTCTCGCGGTTGACCTGCGACCAATTGCTCTTGGACCCCCGCGGGGTAAATCGCACCAACCAAAACTGGTCATCGAATTTGTCCAATTGACCGTCGATCCAACCATGGGCCAGGGCGGACTCAATCGCTTGCGCTTTAGAGACGCTGGGGACACCGGAGGTCTTCTTTGCGAACTTCAACCAGATGCCCGACGTCTTGTCGCCTTGCGACGCGAGCCAACTCAGCCAATCGGATTGGCTCGGAAAGCTGAGGATCGGGAGGCCCTTGTGTTCTGACACGGAGCCTTAGGCCGCCAATGCCCGCGCCACCGCGCCTTCCAGCTGGCCAGGCGTCGTTGTGGGACCAAAGCGTTCCAGAACCCGGCCATCCCGTCCGATCAGGAACTTGGTGAAGTTCCATTTGATTGCCGCGCTGCCCAGCACGCCGCGCTTTTGCGTCTTAAGATATTCAAACATCGGGTCGGCCTTGGAGCCGTTGACGTCGATCTTGGCCAATACCGGGAAGGTGACGTCATAGGTCAGAGCGCAGAAGTTGGCGATTTCAGCGGCGTTTCCGGGCTCCTGCGCCCCGAATTGATTGCAAGGGAAGCCGAGGACGGCCAAGCCATCACTCTTGCGTTTGCGATAGAGGGCTTCAAGACCCTCATACTGCGGGGTGAATCCGCATTTCGAAGCGGTGTTCACGATGAGCACGACCTTGCCCTTGTAGTCGGCCATCGGCGCAGGTGACCCATCGGCGGCCCGGGCGGTGAAATCGTAGATGCTCGCCAAACCGGGCCTCCTTTATTTGGTCGTCGTTCAGTCGGTTGTGTCGTTGATCGGCGCGTCGGGGCCGTTCTTCTTGATGGATTCGATAGCGTTCTTGGCACTAGCCTTAGACGAGTAGCCTTCGGTCGAGAACATCACTTCGCTATTGTACTTAAATCGCACGCGGAATTCGCCTGCCTTGTCTTTGTAGATTTCAAACGTGTGGGCCATGATCGCCTCCTAGGAACAAGACCCGCATGCTTTTCGTGAACAGCCCTGTTCGTCAAGGGTTGCCTGCACGGTTCGCCCCGGAAGCGCCATATTGTGGGGGCGTGCTGGTATCAGCAGATGGAGATTCTGATGCACATCGTCGTTGTGAGCCTCATCCTGACACTATTCGGCAGCTCGGCCCTGGCGGCACCCGCGGATGTACGGGTGCTGATTGATTCCAAATTGCAGACCAAGGCGCAGACCACACTTGGAACTGGCGACATTGAACGCCTTGCAAAGCAGCTTGAGCGGAGTGTCGTGCGCGAACTGGATCGCACCGGCGTTTTGGCGGGAGCGCGAGTGGAACTGGTGTTGATGGATGCCGTTCCAAGTCGCCCCACCTTCAAGCAGTTAAGCAACAGACCGGGTTTGTCGATGCAAAGTTTTGGGCTCGGTGGAGCCACGATTGAAGGTCGTTCGATTGCCGTCGACGGCACCATCACGCCGATCCGCTATGCTTGGTATGAAAGTGATATTGAGCAAGCCCCCTATCGGGTGACATGGTCTGACGCTGACACCGCCGTTGATCGATTCGCCCGCCGGCTGGCGCGGGGGCATTCTCAAGACTAGACCCGGAAAGCCGAAGCGGCCCATGACCACTGTCACCCCTTCGGCCCCCATCGACGCTCTGCTGGCTATCATGGCGCGCTTGCGTGACCCGCAGACGGGATGTGCTTGGGATATGGAACAGACCTTTGCCACCATCGCACCCTATACGGTGGAGGAAGCCTATGAGGTTGCCGATGCCATCGAACGCGGCGACCTAGGCGATATTCGCGATGAGCTGGGAGACTTGCTGTTTCAGGTGGTCTTTCATGCCCGGATGGCCCAGGAGGCCGGTCAATTCGACTTTGATGACGTGGTGCGTGCGATCAATGCAAAGATGATCCGGCGTCACCCACATGTTTTTGGGGACGACGGGCCGCGCACCAGCGCGCAGCAGGTCGGTGCCTGGGAGGCCGTCAAGGCCCAAGAGCGGGCGATCAAGGGCAAGGCGGAAAGTTTGCTGGACGAGGTGCCCACTGGGCTGCCCGCCCTGACCCGTGCCGTGAAGCTGTCCAAACGTGCGGCGAGCGTCGGGTTCGTCTGGCCGACGATCGCAGACGTGGTGGCCAAACTGGACGAAGAGGTCGCGGAGTTGAAGGTCGAGATTGCGGCGGGAGATATCGCCAAGGCACGGGCTGAACTTGGAGACGTGTTGTTCGTTGTCGCCAATATTGCCAGAACCCTGGATATCGACCCTGAGGATGCCCTGCGTGCGACAAACGCCAAGTTTGCGCGGCGATTTCAGTTCATCGAATCGGGCTTGAACGGGCGCGGCAAGACGCCCAGGGGTTCAAATCTTGTAGAAATGGACGATCTCTGGGAAGCCGCAAAGGCGGCAGAACGGCTGGCGGTCAGTGAATTGTCAAAGCCGCCTGAGGGAATAGCTGCTCGAACTGACCCATAGCCTGATCCGATAGACGAACCGCAAGGCGGGTGCCGCCGTCTGATTCAGTTTCGCGGTCGATGACCCTGCCGTGGCGATACAGCCAAGCAATCGCCGCCCCCTCCCCCGCCGGGGCATGGATCTCGACCGGCGCTGTTTCATCGACAAGCTTGGCGACAGCTAGGAGCAGAGCCTCACACCCCTCCCCCGTTACCGAAGAGACCGCTACAGCTTGATTGAGAGTACGACGAGCCTCGCTTTCAACCTCCTCGCGGGCGTCGTCGTCCAGAAGATCGATCTTGTTCCAGACCTCGACCAGCCGGCGGCCATCCAGCTCGACACCGAGCCGCGCCAGCACGGTGCGAACATCCTGGGCCTGAGCCGCGGTTTCCGGGCTGGAGATGTCCCGAACGTGGAGGATCACGTCAGCCTCCTTGACCTCCTCAAGGGTCGCGCGAAAGGCCTCCACGAGCTCGTGCGGCAAGTCGGAAATGAACCCCACAGTGTCGGACAAGATCGCTGGGCGACCATCCGGAAGCTTCAGGGTCCGCAGAGTGGGGTCGAGGGTGGCGAACAGCATGTCCTGCGCCACGACGTCGGATTCCGTCAGGTGATTGAACAGTGTCGATTTGCCGGCATTGGTGTAGCCGACCAGAGCGACAGAAGGGACCGGTGCCCGCTGGCGGGCCGCGCGCTGCAGCGTTCGGGTGCGTCGAACCTCCACGAGGTCCTTCTTCAGTTTACTGATCTTCTCTGCGATCAGCCGGCGGTCAGTCTCAATCTGGGTTTCTCCCGGACCGCCCATAACGCCAAACCCGCCGCGTTGACGCTCCAGGTGGGTCCAGGTGCGAACCAGTCGGGACTTCTCATAGGACAGGCGAGCCAACTCGACCTGAAGCCGCCCCTCGCTCGTGCGGGCCCGGCGGGCGAAGATCTCAAGGATTAGACCATTGCGGTCGATGACCTTAACCTGCCATGCCTTCTCTAGATTGCGCTGCTGCACAGGAGTTAGGGCGTCATCTACGATGGCCACGTCGGCCTCTAGGTTCTCGCAAAGCGCTGCGATCTCCTTGACCTTGCCGGAACCGAAAAGTGTCGCGGGTGTTCGGCCTCGCAAAGGTGCGATGATGCCGTCGCGAATGTCGAGGTCTAGGGCCAAGGCAAGACCGATTGCTTCCGCAAGCCGCGCTTGAGGGCTTCGCGCCGAGCCTCTGGCGTCGCGTTGGGGGTGGATGACGATGGCTCCCTGAGTGGGAGCTTCGCGGTCAACAGATTTGGTGGTCAATCGTCCTCATCTTCCGCCGGCTCGTACAGTTGAACCGGCTGAGACGGCATAATGGTGGATATGGCGTGCTTATAGACCAATTGGGACTGGCCGTCGCGCCTCAGCAAGACACAAAAATTGTCGAACCAACTGACTACGCCTTGGAGTTTCACGCCGTTGATTAGGAAGATAGTGAGCGGCGTCTTGGTCTTACGGACGCTGTTCAGGAATGTGTCCTGGAGATTTTGTTTCTTCTCGTTCGACATGGCTTGTCGCCCTTTTGTTGTTGTTGGCAATGCGCAGCCCGCACAGGTCAAGGCTAGCCCAAGGGATGTGACAGGTGCAATCGCCCATAGCGATTAGATTGCAGTTCTGCGTGCCTGCTCAATATAGAGGCGCCGCAAGCGGGTCGCGACAGGGCCGACCTTTCCACTGCCCACGGGATCTCCGTCAATCATCGTGACCGGTAGCACCAGTGCCCCAGCGCCGGTCGTGAAAGCCTCGCTTGCCGATTTCGCCTCTTCCGGCGAGAACGGTCGCTCGCTTACTTTGAAACCTTCGGCCTTGAGCAAATCCAACAAGGTCATGCGCGTGACACCGCGCAAAATGTTGGCATTGGCATCGCGCGTGCGGAGCGTCCCGTCCCCTTCCACAATCCAGGCATTGGACGATGCACCCTCGGTGACGAGACCGAGCTCATCCACAAACCACGCCTCTGCGGCTCCGACTTCCTTGGCCGCTTGCTTGGCCAGGGCATTTGGCAATAACCCCACCGTCTTGATGTCGCACCTACCCCAACGGTTTTCCGGCGTAGTGATGATGGAGACGCCTTTCGCGGCGCGCGCTTCAGTTGCGGCGCGATCCACGGCCTTGACCGTGATCACGACCGCCGGGGGCACTGGCTCTGAGGGAAAGGCATGGTCGCGCGGAGCGACACCTCGGCTGACCTGCAGATAGACCAATCCCTCACGAACGTGGTTACGCCGCACAGTCTCTTTCAGGACGATCGTCAGGGCATCCTTGGTCATCGGCATAGCGATCTTCAATTCCGTCAAGCTGCGAGCTAGACGTTGGAAGTGACCATCCGGATCAGCCAGCTTGCCATCAAAAAGCGCCCAGACCTCATAAACGGCATCGGCGAGTTGGTAGCCACGATCTTCAATATGTACCGAGGCCTGAGAATGTCGTGTGAAGCGGCCGTTTACATAGGCGATCCGTCCCATCAGCTGGGCTCCTCGGAGGCCCGATGTCCCGACAGGCCCAAGGACTTGAGCTTGCGGTGCAATGCCGAGCGCTCCATGCCGATAAAGGTTGCCGTCCGCGAGATGTTTCCCGAAAATCGCAACATTTGGGCATTGAGGTATTCCCGCTCAAAGACTTCGCGGGCCTCACGCAGCGGAAGCGCGATAATGCGCTCGGCATTTAACGTGGCCGCCTGTTCGGTCAGCGATGCGTCGCTGGGCATCATCTCCGAAGTGATCGGCTCCGATGGGTCGCCGGATGCCAGGATCAACATACGTTCGATATTATTGCGGAGTTGGCTGAGGTTTCCTGGCCAGGTTCTAACCTGCAAAGCCGCTAGAGCATCGTCGGTCAGTCGGCGCTTGGCGGTTCCGGTCGCTTCGCAAATGCGCTTAATGAAAAACTCTACGAGATCGGGAATGTCCTCACGGCGGTCCGACAATCCGGGCACACCCACCGGAACGACGTTCAGGCGATGAAATAGGTCTTCACGGAATCGTCCTGCGGCAATCTCAGTTCTCAGGTTGCGGCAGGTGGAGGAGACGACGCGAACGTCCACTTGAACATCCTGCCCCCCGCCGACCCGACGAAAGCGTTGTTCCACCAAGACTCTTAGGATTCGACTTTGAGTCTCACGCGGCATGTCTGCCACTTCATCAAGGTAGAGCGTGCCGCCATGGGCCCGTTCAAACACGCCGATCTTGGCGGGACGTCCGCTCTCTGCTTCTTCCCCGAAGAGCTCAAGATCAACGCGCTCTGGTGTCATGCCGGCCGCGCTGATCACCACGAACTCGCCGCGTGAACGCGAGCTGGATCCATGGATTAGACGTGCGATGGTTTCCTTGCCCGCGCCAGGCGGTCCCGAGATGAGGATTCGACTGTTGGCACCCGATAATTTGGCGATCAGTCCTCGCAGTTGCTGCGTAACGACCGATTTCCCAATCAGGCCTTCTGGGGCGATGGTTTGGGCTCGCAATCGGCGGTTCTCGCGCTTCAGAGTTGCGGCCTCCAAAGCGCGCTCGGTGGCCAGGATCAGGCGGTCAGACTTGAAGGGCTTCTCCAGGAATTCGTAGGCGCCACGCTTGATCGCGCTGACGGCCGTTTCGATATTGCCATGACCTGAAATCATGATCACGGGTAGGTCGGAGTCGAGGGTCTTGACGAGATCGAGCAGCTCCAGCCCGTCCATCCCTCCTCCCTGCATCCAGATATCTAAGACTAGAATCGCAGGCTTCCGGGCTCTAATCGCCGCTAAGGCAGACTCAGAGTCGTTGGCCGTTCGGACCGCATACCCCTCGTCCGAAAGGATGCCGGCAACAAGATCGCGGATGTCGGCTTCGTCATCGACAACCAGTACGTCGGCTTTCATCGGGATACCTTCATTTCCGTCTCAGTCTGGATTTCGATCCTCGCTGTCGCGGGGAGTCTCAAGATCGCGCGCGCGCCAGTTCCGCCCACGGCATCGGTAAGCATAAGTTCGCCGGCGTGATCCTCAAGGATGCGCTTGACGATGGCCAAGCCCAGACCGGTGCCCTTTTCCCGCGTGGTGACGTAGGGTTCTGTCAATCGGTCTCGGTCCCGAGCCGGCAAGCCCACGCCGTTGTCCTCGACGATGATGGTCACGCTGTCGGCGGTGGTGACGAGTTCTGCCGTAATCCGTCCCTGGGGCAATGCCTTAACGGTAAGACGTGCGCCGACCGCTTCAACAGCGTTCTTCAGGATGTTGGTTAGGGCCTGGGCCATCATGCGGCCATCGACGACGACGCTGACCTGCGGTGTCGGTTCGACTACCTCAATAACCAAATCCGGATTTGCGACCCGCTGGGCGAATACGCTTGCGCGGAGCATCTCAGATAGGTCGTTGGGTTCGAAACGCGGCGCCGGCATGCGAGCGAAAGCCGAAAATTCATCGACCATGCGTCCTATATCGCCCACCTGACGCACGATGGTGTCGGTGCAACGGTCGAATATCTCCAGGTCTTGGGGCTGAACCCCTTTGCGAAATTTCCGCTGCAACCGTTCTGCTGAGAGTTGGATCGGGGTGAGCGGATTCTTGATTTCGTGGGCGATGCGTCGGGCGACGTCGCGCCAAGCGGCATTCCGTTGCGCTGACACCAATCGGGTGATGTCGTCGGATGTCAGGACCAGACCTTCTTCATTTCGACTGGCGCGAACCCGTAGTCGATAGGTGTCGCGACCACGGGAAACATCTAACTCTGCCTCAGAGTCTATCCCAGCCTTAGCAGCCTCGGCTATGTCGGCTACTTCGGGTGCCACCAGCGCCAACAACTGACCGATCCCGCGATCGCCCGGCAATCCAAATAAGACCTCTGCATGTCGGTTGGCTGCTGATATTCGGCCTTGATTATCTGTTGCGATAACGGCGGCTGAGACTTCGGACAACACGGTCTCGATAAACTGGCTGCGTAGCTTGGCTTCATCGCTAGCTTGGGTAAGAGCCGCCTGCTGCGCTTGAAGGTCACGAGTCATGTTGTTGAACGCGTGCGACAGGACCGCGATTTCCTCAGGGTCAGACTCTGCATCCACCCGAGCTGACAGGTCGCCCTTGGCTACCCGACCTGCGGCTTGAACCAACCTGCTGACTGGACCTGAGATGGAAGTGGCTGCCGCCAGGCCCAACCAAACGGCACCAACCAGAACCAAGAGAGCGGTTTCTGCATATGAGAGCGCAAATACGGTTTGGATCCGTTGTCGACTTTGCGCCGCCTCCCGATACGAGCCCAAGGCATTCTCGGCCTCCGTCAGATTCTCAACGATCCCTTTCTCGACGGGTCGCGTCAGATAGAGGTAGGCCTCCGGATAGGATCGCAATCGAAAGAGGCTACGTGTAAGGTCTGAGGACACGAAGATATCGTTCTCATCCGCTGCCCTAAAGCCCAAGGTCGATGGCAAGACGAAGGTTGGCGCTGTTGCTGTTTCGGCGCGGGCGAGAATTCGCCCCTGACGGTCGATCAGATAGGCGGCTGGAAATCCGTGATCGTCGGCCTGCTGGGCCAGAAAGTGACTGAAGGTCACCGGGCTGGACTGCAGCGCCGGGGCAGCGCGGTTCAGCTCCTCAGCCATGAGCGTGACATGACTACTCACATATCGTTTCTGCTCATCCATATAGGATCGGAAAATCGAGGCGGAGTTCTCCACCACGGTCTGAACTCGGGTCGAAAACCATTCATCGACCCCACGATTGACCAAGACACCATAGAACATGGCGACCACCAGCGCCGGTGCCATCGCTGCGAATGCAAACCAAGTGACGAACCTCAGGTGTAGTCTCGCCCCGGCGTCGAGCGACTGGGCCTCCAAGAGCGCCAAGAGTCGGATGCCGACCGCAGCGGCCAGGCCCAGGATTAGGACCAAATTGAGCCCTAGGATAACCAGAATGTTCCGGCTCGCCGGGGCGAGAGGTCCTGTTTCAGGCGGGGATGCCGCAAGGAAAATCGCTAACCCCGTCATCGTGAGGGCCAGCACGTACCCTCCGCCGAGCAGGTAACGCGATTGCAGAATGGTTTGTGCTCGACCAAGAATGGACGTCGGAGATTGCGTTGAGGCGAGCTCGCTGGCCATGGAGATAGACTAGCCGCGACTGTGCTATATATTCAACAGTGTTGTGTCTTTTTTGCGATATTTTCAGCGACGTTCGCGGGACGCCTCAACCCCTAGATCTTGAATTTTCTTGCGCAAGGTATTGCGGTTCATGCCGAGGACCTCGGCTGCACGAACCTGATTTCCCCGTGTGGCCGCCATCGTAAGCTGGATCAGCGGGCGCTCGACCTCTTCAATTACGCGATCATAGAGTCCGACAGGTGGCAAACCATCCGGTTGCTCGGAGAAGTATCCGGCTAGGTGCCGCTCAACTAAGGCGGCCAGTGTCATCGGACCCTCTTGGCCCGGTAGCGGCGATTGATGATCGGTGAGTTCGCGGTCCACAATGCGGGCAGAGATAAGATCTTCCCCGTAGAGCGCACATATCCTTCGAACGAGGTTCTCTAGCTCGCGCACATTTCCCGGCCAGGGATGAACTTTGAGACGCTCAAGAGCCTGATTGTCGATGTTCTTTGCCGGTAGCCCCTCTCGATGGGCGCGCAGTAAGAATGCACGGGTAAGGTCTGGAATATCTTCGGTTCGATCCCGCAGCGGAGGGAGTCTCAGGGGTGCGACATTTAGGCGAAAAAACAGGTCTTCGCGGAAAAGACCCTGTCGGATCAAGCCGCGCAGATCTCGATTAGTGGCAGCAATGATCCGCGCATTGGGTCTCCGCCCGGTTTTGGGGTTGAGCGTGGGCTCGGAGCCGTCGATGACCCTGAGCAACCGGGTTTGTGCATCCAGCGGCATGTCCCCGATCTCATCGAGAAACAGAGTGCCACCATCGGCTTCAACCAGTTTCCCGTAGTCGCCATCTTCACGCCCGAAGAGTTCAACCTCCACGCGCTCGCGAGGCACAGCCGCCAAGTTGATGACCACGAATTTCCCGTCCTTGCGGCGACCCATATCGTGTAGGGCGCGCGCCACCAGCTCTTTTCCCGTGCCGCTCTCGCCAAGGATCAACACGGTCAGGTCAGCTCCCACCAGTCTGGAGATTGTTCGATAGACCTCCTGCATAGGTGCCGATCGGCCGATCAACGGCAAGCGTTCATCCCGCGCCGCGCGCGCCTGGGCCTTGGAGGTTTCAGGGTCAGCAGGCCGCGCCAATGCCCGCCGTGCCAGGGCCGTCATATCGTCCAAGTCAAAGGGCTTCGAAACGAATTCAAAAGCTCCCAGCTCAGTCGCGGTGACAGCTGTGACCAGAGTGTTTTGTGCGCTCATTACGATGATCGGAAGCTTGGGCCGATGTTTGCGAATTCTGGGCAAGACGTCGAAAACGTTCTCGTCCGGCATCATGACGTCGGTGACTACGAGATCGCCTTCGCCTTCGGACACCCACTTGAGCAAGGTAGCAGCATTGCCGGTCGCGCGGACTTGGTATCCCAAGCGACTAAAGGCTTGGCTTAGAACGAGGCGGATAGAGCCGTCATCATCGGCGATGAGGATCTTCTTGCTGGCATTGTCAGCGACGGTCATGCCGGAAAGTCCTCGTCAGAAATCATGGGTAAAAGAACCCGGAACGTGGTGCGGCCCGGTTCTGAGTCGAAATCAATCAGCCCGCCGTGCGCGGAGACAAGCTTGGAGACCAGGGCTAGTCCCAACCCGGCACCGTTGGCTTTGGTGGTTACAAAGGGTTGGAATAGGCTCTCCCGGAGGTGTGCCGGGACCCCTGGACCATTGTCCTGGATCCGGATCTCCAAAGGTGCGCCACGGAGAGGCTGACCTTGACCGACGCGAACACGAACCCCGTGGCGGAAGCCCGTGTGAATGACCACTTCGCCGCGCCCGTCGCCTCTGGAATGCGCGGCTTCCGAAGCGTTCTTCACAAGATTGAGAAAAACCTGGATTAGCTGATCTTCGTCGCCGGGAGTCATCGGCAGTGAAGGGTCATACCGGTCTTTCAAGACAAGGCCGTCCGCGAAGCCGTTGACCGCCAGCGCGCGCACCCTGTCGAGCACAGCGTGGATGTTGATCGGGGCGAGGTTTGGTAAGGCGTCATCCGAAAACGCCTCCATCCGATCCACGAGACGCCGCACGCGGTCGGTTTCATCGACGATGAGTTGCGCCAACGGCGTGTCTTCGGCCTTGGCTCCAGACTTCAACAATTGGGCAGCGCCGCGAATGCCGGCCAACGGGTTGCGGATCTCATGGGCCAGCATGCGGCCCAGCCCTACGATTGTTCTCAACCCGGCCGCTTCAGCTCCAAATCGTTCGGCACCAAAGGTTCGGTCCTTTACATGCAGGGTCAGTAGCACCGAGCCATCGCCCAGCGGCACGGCAGCCCCGTCAGCTTCAAAGGATGGATAGCCGAAGAGGCTGATCTCAACACCATGCTCACGCACAGCCGCACCCTTGTCCAAGGCCTGATTTCGCAGGGAGACTAAGGCCGAACCTTCAGGTAGAGCCGCACCGAACCGACCGCGAGACAGCAGGCTGAGGCCTTGACCGAACAGGCGCTCCGCCGCCTCGTTTGCGGCCACGAGCGCGCCCTCTCCGCTGATAACCAGGGCTGGCTCAGGGGACAGATCGAAGGCAAGCGCCTTCAAAGCCGCCGGTTCGGATTGTCCGAGACTGAGTGACTTTGCGTTCATGCCGCCATCTGCTCAGTTCGATTCCGCCAAAGCTTAACAAGCTCAGTCTCGACCTGTTGGGCTGACTCCAGACGGCACAAGGCTTGGCGCGATGTTTTCCGTTCGTCGGGTGTTTCTGATGACGGCGCGTTGTCCACATAGGCCGCCAGATGTTTGCGGAAAACTCTCAATCCGAGGTGATCGCCATAGAAGTTGAGGCTGTCTCGGAAGTGATCCAGAATAATTCCAAGGTAGGTATCTGGATTTGGGGATTGATAGGTGTTTCCGGAAAGCTCGGTTTCGATCTGAGCCGAGATCCAGGGTTTACCGTAGACCCCCCGCCCGACCATGACGGCATCTGCGCCCGATGCCCCCAGCGCAAGTTTGGCACTCGGCGTGTCGACGATGTCGCCGTTTACAATGAGGGGAATGTTGAGCGCCGAGCGAACCTCTGCGATCGCCTCCCAGTCAGCCACGCCCTTGTAGAATTGACACCGGGTTCGCCCGTGGACCGTGACGGCCGCAACACCAATTGCTTGGGCCATCGCCGCGAGCGCTGGTGCATTTCGGCTGGCGTCATCCCATCCTAACCGCATCTTCACGGTAACCGGGATGTCGACGGCCTCGACGGCGGCGGCCATCAGCCGCCGCGCCAATTCCGGCCGGCGCATCAAGGCCGATCCTGCGGCGGCCCCATTGGTGACCTCTTTGGCCGGGCAGCCAAAATTGATATCGATGATCTGCGCGCCAGCCGCGGCCGCAAGCCGCGCCCCCTCGGCCATATGAATGGGATCGCAGCCCACCAGTTGCACCACCATCAAGGGAAGCCCCTCCCCCACCGCTGCACGCCGCACCACATCAGGTCGTCCCCGCGAGAATTCCGCGCAGGCCACCATTTCAGTGGCAACGTAGCCGGCCCCCAGCCGGCACGCCGCTCGCCGAAACGGCAGATCAGACACGCCGGTCATCGGCGCCATCCAGGCTCGACTCCTCACTTCGATATTTCCGACTTTGAGCGAATTGCTCATTATGCAGTCACCTCTGTAGCCTAATTAATAGGCAGAAAATACCGACGCGTAAAGCGCCCATTCACCGCCCGGGCTAGACACTCCCGCATCGGAGCCTAAACACCGACTATGAGTTTCTCGGTGATTATCGTTGCAGCGGGGTCCGGAACACGTGCTGGGGCCGGTTTACCCAAAACGTGGCGCCAATTGGCAGGCAAGCCTGTTGTTGTTTGGTCGGCGGAAGCCTTTGCGCAGATTGGCGCGCGGGAAATCATTGTCGTGGTTTCTGCAGAGTGGCTTGAACGGGGTCGGATAGCCTTAGCGCATATTGGAATTTGCACGGTCATCCTGGGAGGCTCGTCGAGGGCGGGATCTGTCCGAGCAGGGCTATCTTCCTTCAGCGGACCGGACGATGAAACGATCCTGGTCCACGATGGAGCGCGACCATTCGTGGCCAAGGCTCATGTTGATCGCTTGCTCTCGGCCTTGGACAATGTTGACGGTGCCATCCTGGCGCTGCCGGTCTCCGACACGCTAAAGCAGGGTGAGGCCCTGATCACAGGCACGCTCTCGCGCGATGGACTTTGGAGAGCTCAGACGCCTCAGGCGTTTCGGCGAGGAGTCCTGGCGGCCGGCTATCAGGCGTGGGATTCGACATCCGAACCGACGGACGATGCCGGCGTGATTGAGGCGGCGGGCGGCCGCATCGCGATTACCGTTGGGGACCCTATGCTGATGAAATTGACCTATCCGGAGGATTTCGAAATGGCGGAACGCCTGTTGGTTTCAACGCGGATGACCAGGATCGGCCAAGGCATCGATGCCCATCGTTGGGGGCCAGGGGATGGTGTCTGGCTTTGTGGGGTTCACATTGTTCACGATCAAACTCTGGTGGGTCACTCCGACGCTGATGCCGGTCTCCACGCTCTTACAGATGCGCTCCTTGGAGCCATTGGTGACGGCGACATCGGCCAACACTTCCCGCCAACTGAGGAGAAATGGCGCGGCGCTTCCTCAGATAAGTTCCTCACATTTGCCGTTCAGAGGATAGCCGAACGCGGTGGGCATATCGCAAATGTTGATGTGACCCTGGTTTGCGAGCAGCCGAAAATCAGTCCCCATCGTGAGGAGATGCGAACTCGAATAGCCAGCCTTCTCGGCATCCCAATCAATCGCGTTAGCGTGAAAGCCACGACCATGGAAGGCATGGGCTTCACGGGCCGGAGCGAGGGGCTTTTGGCTCAAGCGATCGCAAGTGTGGACATGCCGGCGCAGTTTCCCTAGCGACGTGGTTCCTTCATGCGGACCAGCATGGATCCAACAATGTTGGTGTAGTCGTCTGTCCAGGGCTTTGCGAGATTGGGATTGGCGACGTGCCACCTTGGGTCGCCGGAAAACGAGCTGAGGGCTCCCAGAGTCTTGGCCACGATCACCGCGTCCTCCGAGGATTCCCAGAGTTGCGGAGCTCCCTCGGCGATGACGTGCTCCTGAACCAGGGCGTGACCACCTGCGGCGTACGCCACGGCCATGGCCGGACCCTTGAGTTCCAAGTTTCGGTTCGAGAGATGCAAGACCAAGATGCCGTCCGTCTTTAGGTGGGTGAGGTAGTCCTTCATCGCTTCAACCGTTAGCAGGTGGGCCGGCACGCTGTCTGAGGAGAAGGCGTCGATAAGCAAAATGTCGAAGACGCCCACGGGCTGCCTTGCCAGGGTTAGTCGCGCATCGCCGACCACATAGTCGATGGGTCCGCGCGCGCATTCCGTCGTGTAGCTAAAGTGCTTTGGATCGGAGGAAATCCGAACCACCAACGGGTCGATTTCAAAGAAAGTCAGTTTGTCGCTAGGCCGGACATAGGCTGAGACGGCACCAGAGCCCAACCCGACCGCGCCGACCCGCATCGAAGACTTTGCTTTCCTTACGGATGTGAACACCTGACCAATCGGGGTTTCCGGCGCGTAATAGAGCAAGGGTCGGCAGCGATAGCGGGGGTCTTGGGCCTGAGCCCCATGCAGGGTAGTACCATGGGCCATCATCTTCACTTCGCCGCCAAGCCCTGGAACATTCATCCGAGACTCCTTGACGACTCCGAAGAAACTCCGCGACTGGATGCGCACGTCAATTCGGTCACCAGAGCGAGCGCCCGTGAAGCTAATCACGCAGATCAGGGCAAAGAATAGGAAAGCTCGACCTCTAATCAGGAACGCGGCCACCATCCCGCCAACCAGAAATAGCTTTACCAGCAGTCTCATTGCGTCAGGCCCCGAGACAACGCCGATACCGACGCTTTCGAAACGTGGGTCAAAAGCGTGAGTAGCCAGATAGAGTGCCAGCAGCGCCGAGGCCGTGCCAAGCAGTAGCGTGATCAGGGAGGATATCGCGAACCGCCCCTTGCCCCACGGGAGCGCTAAGCAACTCAAGGCCAAGACCAGCGGGTACTCCCAGACACCATTGAAGACTAGCGGCGCGACCAGCGCGTTGAAACTGCCACCCACCACCCCGCCGAAGGACATCCAGAGGTAAAACTCCGTCAAGTGATCCGGCGTCGGACGACGCGCCACTAGGGCTTGATGGCAGACCAGCGCCGTCAGAAAGAAACACCCCAGATGGACCGGTAATGCCACAACCAAGTTGCTGCCTGAAAATGGTGGAATCGCCACACACGTGGTGATGGCAGCCGCTTGCAGCATCAAAACTAGGCTCGTGTGAACGATGCTGCGGTTTGCAAAGGCAATGATGAAGGTGACAAGATACAGGGCGAGCGGAATGATCCAAAGGAATGGAGCCGACGCGACATCAGTCGTGATGTAGGTCGTCACGCCCAGCATCAGGCTGGACGGAACAGCTGCCAAGAAGAGCCATCGTCCACGGTCCAACCAAGTTGGGCCAGCATGATCAGTGGATAGGTCTGATGGTTGGAATTCGAGCCTATCCTGCTTCGATATTCGGAAGGCAATGGCACCCATCAATAGTGCGAAAGCCGCGTAGGCAATGCTCCATCCCAGGGTCTGTCCACTGAGCGCCGAGAGGGGTTCGACGATTGCAGGATAGACGAGCAACGCGAGCAGGCTACCGACGTTGCTTGCGGCGTACAGTCCGTAGGGTTCGGGCCCGCCCTGGGTTTGGATCGTGCGCACATGCCATGCTTGGATTAGCGGTGCCGTCGCCGATAGAATCGCAAACGGCGCGCCGATTGACGCGGTCAGCGTGCCCAGGAGCCAGAGCGATGGCTGGTCAAAGTTTGGAGGCCCAAAAGGCTGAATTACCCGGAGGGGCAGGACGAAGGCTGCCAAGAGCAAAAGTATGGAGTGAACACCCGCCTGCAGCCGAAGATTGGATACCCGTTGAAGAAGATGGGCATAGCCATAGCCCAACAATAACATTGCCTGGAAGAACGCTAAGCTGGTGTTCCAAACCGAAGGCCCTCCGCCCAACAGGGGCAGCATGATCTTGGCGGTCATCGGCTCCACCATGAACACCAGCATCGCACTGAGGAAGACGGTCAGAGTTAGCATCATCGGCATCAACGACCCGGAACGATCAGAATGCGTTTCCAATCTGGTCATGAACTCGAATCGACTTGTGTCTGCGGCCTGACCGATGTTGTGGTCTTTCCTTGCCTAGCCGACGTGGAGTTACCGCCGTGTTTACCCTAGAGATTGAGACCCTGGCCCGCCTGCTGGTCGATGAGGCTCGCGAACGAAATCTCCGGATTGTGACGGCGGAGAGTTGCACGGGTGGACTGGTTGCCGGTGCCATTTGCAGTATCCCTGGGGCGTCGGATGTCTTCGAGCGGGGCTTCGTCACCTACACCAATCGCGCCAAACAAGAGATGCTGGGAGTGCCGGGCGACCTGATCGCAGACTTGGGTGCAGTTTCGGAGGCCGTGTGTCGGATGATGGCCGAGGGAGCGCTGGAAAACTCTAACGCTCACTTGGCTGTGGCGATCACCGGCGTGGCCGGCCCCGGGGGTGGAACGCGGATGAAGCCTGTCGGCACGGTACATATTGCCACGGCACGGACCAATCACGGGCTTTACCACAGCCAAGAATTCTTCCAGGTTGAGACGCGTTTCGAGATCCAGCTCGCCGCTGTGCAGGCGGCGCTTGAGCAAATGCGCGAACGTATCAGGACTTAGAGGGATAGAGCGCCTGGGCGCGTTCCTCGAAGCAGCGCATGAGGCGCTCCACAGCGTGCTCAAAATTTTGAGCTAGCAAGCCGTCGAGTAGTCGCGATTTGAAGGCAAAGTCGATGTCGAATTCGACGCGACTTCCGGCTGGATCCTCTCGGAAGACCCAACGGTTCCGCAGCTTGTCGAAGGGACCAGAAATCAGGCCCACATCGATCTGACGCGCCGTCGGATCGCGGCGAACCCGCGTGGAGAACCGTTCCTTCAGGAAGGAAAATCCAACCTTGGCCTCGGCATCGATCCAGCTCACGCCCTCCGGATCGGTGCGGCTATTCCACGTCCGCATCGCCGAAATCCACGGCACGAATTCAGGATAGCGATCGACCTCCCCCACCAAGTTGAACAACTGTTCAGGGGCATAGGGCAGCAGTTTGGTCACGTGATGACGCACCGCGAGCGCTAAGCCTCGGCAGCATGCGCCAAGCGCGCGGCCTTGAGCTTGGCAAAGTCCTCGCCCGCATGATGCGAAGACCGGGTCAAAGGGCTGGCCGAAACCATGAGGAAGCCCTTGGCGCGGGCAATCTCTTCATAGGACGCGAATTCTTCTGGGGTGACGAACCTTTCCACGGCAGCGTGTTTGCGTGTGGGTTGCAGATACTGGCCAATGGTCAGGAAATCGATGTTGGCGGAGCGCATGTCGTCCATCACCTGCATGACCTCTTCCTTGGTTTCTCCAAGTCCGACCATCAAACCCGACTTGGTGAACTGACTGGGGTCACGTTCCTTTACCCTCTCCAGGAGACGTAAGGAGTGGAAGTAGCGAGCACCCGGGCGGATCGAGAGATAGAGCCGTGGTACGGTTTCCAGATTGTGGTTGAATACGTCGGGTTTGGAATCGATCACCAACTGGGCAGCCGCGACGGGTTTACGCAGGAAATCCGGCGTCAGAATCTCAATTGTGGTGTTTGGCGTTAGCTGTCGGATGGCCTGGACGACCTGGGCGAAATGCTTGGCACCCCCGTCGGCTAAGTCATCGCGGTCTACCGAGGTGATGACGACGTGCCTCAGGTCCATTTTCAGAACTGCATCGGCAACGCGGTCTGGTTCGGTCGGGTCAAGAGCACCGGGCTTACCGGTGGCAACATTGCAGAAGGCGCAGGCCCGAGTACAGACATCGCCCATGATCATCATGGTGGCGTGAGACTGGCTCCAGCACTCACCGATATTGGGGCACGCAGCCTCCTCACAGACGGTGACCAATCCATGGGCTTTGACGATCGCGCGGGTGGCGTTGTAGCCTGGCGACCCCGGTGCCCGGACCCTGAGCCATTCCGGTTTGCGCAACACTGGTGTGTCCGGTCGGGCCTGTTTCTCCGGGTGGCGCGGCCTTGAGTCCGCCAGAATGTCGATCACAGTTGCCATTCGCCTTAGATCGGCTTTGTCGCGCCAAGGATCAAGCCCGACTTGCCAGCAGGCTATGGGCAAGGCTCATAGGGCCAATGTCTCGGATCGGCAGCTTGTTGACCGTTTTGTTGCTGCTGGCCGGGTGCCGGGGCGCGAACACCGCAATGCCTTTCGCCGAAAGTCGGGTGCCGCCCAGTCTTAGCGCGCGGTTCTTCACCCCAGAGGGCTGGACCTGGGGCTATGTACAGTCTGGTCGTCAGCCCGCGCAGCGCTACGGTGTTGCTTCAACATCGCGCGTTCCAACAGCCCAGGTGGTTATCCTGCCCGGCTATGGTGAAAGCGCCGAAGCTTGGTTCGAAACAGTGCGTGATTTGACCGACGAAGGCTACACCGTCTGGGTCTTGGAGCGCGCAGGGCAAGGCGGGTCTGGACGCTATGCGAACCCGCGAGACTTGGGGTATGTGCCGAGCTTCGAGCCTGATGTCAGAACATTCAAGGCCTTCCTAAGGGTCGTGGTTCGCCCCTCCCCTGAGACACCCCTCGTCATCTTGGGTCACGCCGACGGGGCGATGGTGGCCCTACGCGCTGCGCTAACCGGGGCGACGATGGACGGCATTATCGCATCGTCGCCGCGCTTCGAACTCGCGACAAAGTCGCCAATTGTCGGATTGGACCGGTTGCCGGGTCCAGGTTGGCGGTCCTGGAGCCGAAAGGGACCCAGCGCGTTTGCGGCTGGATTGACCCATGATCCTGTGCGGGGGGAAGTCCAGTTGGCTTGGCAGACGGCTAATCCTGATTTGCGGATGAGTGCCCCTAGCCGAGCATGGAGCGCTGCGCTGGGCGCGATCAGTCATCAGGTGTTCGATCAGGGCCGCAGGATGCAGGTGGACACTCTGACACTCCAAGGGGCCGGGGCACCGCGCGCCAGCCAAGACTTCTGCGACCAGGCCCAACACTGCCGACTGGTCACGGTCGCAGGCGCTCGACCGGCCCTGCACCTGGAGACAGATCAATGGCGACTGCCTTGGCTAACCACAGTCAAGGCCTTCATCGCTGCCAAGGTCAGCGCGGCACGGCAACCTCACAAAACGTAACGCATCTTTTCATTGGGTGAACCGGGAGCTAGGTTCATGCCTATCAGGCCGGGTAACGGTCGGGGAGGCTTTTGCTCTTGTCGCGTCCATTTGATCCCAGAGAGTCCGAGAAATCCCTATTCCAGGCTCTGCTTGATGCCCGCACAGAGTTTGGTGCCAAGAAGCTGATCCTGGAGGATCAGGACCGCAATCCGCTTAGCTATACCGATCTCATACGTGCAGCCTTCGCCCTGGGGCGGCGGATATCGCACCTCACAAGGAAGGGCGATCGGGTCGGGATAATGTTGCCGGCCAGCTCAGCTGCAGTGGTAACCTTCTTCGCGTTGCACGCTTTTGGGCGCGTGCCGACGATGCTCAATTTCACATCCGGCATTCGAAATTTGAAAGCAGCCTGCAAGCTGGCCGACGTGAAGGTGGTGCTGACGGCCAATAAGTTCATTGAGCAGGGTCAATTGCACGATCTGGTGGACGCCCTAGAGACGGTGTCTGATGTTCGCTATCTTGAGGATATTCGCGAGAGTGTGAGCTTGGCCGACAAGCTGTTCGCCGCCGGCGCTGCAGCCTTTCCAGGACCTTTTTTCACCAAGACGACCCCGGACGACCCCGGCGTGATCCTATTCACTTCCGGCAGTTTTGGTGTGCCTAAGGGGGTGGTGCTCAGTCAGCGAAACTTGGTCGCCAACGTCGCGCAGATCGCGGCGCATATTGATTTGGATCCGGCCTGGGTAATGTTCAATCCCTTGCCGACCTTCCATTGCTTTGGGCTCACGGGTGGTGTGCTGTTGCCGATCCTGACGGGGATGAAGGCCTTCGAGTACCCCTCGCCGCTGCACACCAAGATGATACCGCCGCTGCTCAAGGATACCGGAGCCTCGATTCTCTTGGCGACGGATACCTTCGTCAATCAATATGCCCGGGTGGCCGAGCGCGACGAAATGTCGGGCCTGAGGTTTATCGTTTGTGGTGCTGAAAAAGTTCGAGAAGAAACGCACAATCTCATCCGCGATCGGTTTGGCGATGTGCCGGTTCTTGAAGGCTACGGGGCCACCGAAGCTGCCCCTGTGGTGGCGATCAACAAGCCGACCGACAACCGTCGAGGCACGGTTGGTGGTTTGGTTCCAGGCATGGAAACACGATTGGAGCCTGTCGAGGGTATTCCGGGCGGTGGGCGGCTGTTCGTCCGAGGACCCAATGTGATGTCGGGTTATCTGAATGCGGACGGATCGGTGGAGGCTCTGCCCGGTGGCTGGCACGATACCGGTGACGTGGTGGATATCAGCGGCGACAGTTGGGTGACGATCCTTGGCCGAGTGAAGCGGTTCGCAAAGGTGGGCGGTGAGATGGTTTCACTAACCGCGGCCGAAGACCTTGCGGTGGCGGTTTGGCCGGAGTCTCGCCATGCGGTGATCTCGATGCCCGATCCACGCAAAGGCGAGCGGCTGATCCTGGTCACCGATCGGCAGGACGCCGATTCGACGGCTCTGGTCAGCCATGCCCAATCCATCGGGGCTCCGGAACTGGCTGTGCCCCGCAAGATCATCAAGGTCGCAGATATCCCGCTGCTGGGCACCGGCAAGACCGACTATGTGGCGATCCAGCGGATGGTCGAGGCGGAGGGACGCCGCGCGGCCTAAGCGTGCAATACCTTGCCAAAGGCATCCAGCGCGGATTCGTGCATGGCTTCGCTCAGGGTGGGGTGCGGATAGACTGTGGCGTGCAACTCGGCTTCGGTGGCCTCTAGGGTCATGGCCAGCGCATAGCCCTGGATCATCTCGGTGACCTCTGCACCAATCATGTGCGCGCCGATCAGGGCCCCGGTCTTGGCGTTGAATATGGTTTTCACGAACCCGTCGGTCTCGCCCGAAGCGATCGCCTTGCCGTTTACGCGGAACGGGAAGCGACCGACCTTGATCTCGGTGCCCTGCTCCTTTGCCTGGGCTTCTGTCAGGCCGATGGAAGCGATCTGCGGCGTGGAATAGGTGCAGCCGGGGATCGGCGCGGTCAGGTTTAGGCCCGGCAGGCCCGCGATGTGCTCAATGCAGTGCACGCCTTCGTGGCTGGCCTTATGTGCCAGCCAGGGAGGGCCGGCGACGTCTCCGATGGCGTAGAGACCCGGAATTCCAGTCTCGCCATAGGTGTTGGTAACGATGTGGGTACGCTCGACCTTAACGCCCAAAGTTTCGAGGCCGAGGTCTTCGACATTGCCGACGATACCCACCGCGACGATCGCGACATCGGCGGTGAGGGTTTCGAGCTTACCGACCGCCTCAATCTCAACCGACACGCCGCTCTTCGACTTGGTCAGCTTCTTGACGCTAGCGCCGACGCGGAACTTCAGACCACGTTTCTCAAAGGCCTTGTGCGCGGCCTTTGAGACTTCTTCGTCCTCGACGGGCAAGATGCGGGCTAGAGCTTCAATGACCGTAACTTCCGACCCTAGAGCGCGGAAGAAGCTAGCGAACTCAATTCCAATAGCGCCAGATCCAATGACGATCAGAGACTTGGGTGCAGCCTTGGGTGCCAGGGCTTCCCGATAGGACCAGACTCTGTCCCCATCCGGCTCGAGGCCGATGGCTGGAATGGTCCGCGCACGTGCACCAGTCGCCAAGATGACGTGTTTGGCCGTGACGGCTCGGCTGCCGCCAGCCTTGAGGGCAACCACCACCTTTGGCGCGCCCTGCCCTTTCTCAAGCTTGGCTGAGCCTTCGATCACCTCGATCTTGTGTTTCTTCATCAGGAAAGCAACGCCGGCATTGAGTTGGGTCGAGACTTTGCGGGACCGCGCCACGATTCCGTCGAAGTCGAAGCTCGCGCCGGTGACCTTCAGACCATAGTCGGCCAGATGGCCCAATTGTTCATAGACTTCAGCTGACTTGAGGAGCGCCTTGGTAGGAATACAGCCCCAATTCAGACAGATACCACCCAGGAGTTCACGCTCGACGATGGCGACCTTCATCCCTAGCTGGCTAGCGCGGATGGCGGCGACATAACCGCCTGGACCTGAGCCGATAACGATGACCTCGAAATCCATGGCGCGGTCCTCAGATAATCATCGTGACGGGGGCTTCGATTAGCACCTTGAAGGCCGCGAGCCAGCGGGCACCCACAGCGCCGTCCACCACCCGGTGATCACAGGTGAGCGTCACGGTCATCACTGTCGCCACGGCCAACTGACCGTCCACGACCACAGCGCGCTGCTCGCCCGCACCGACCGAGAGGATCGCCCCCTGGGGCTCGTTGATGATCGAGGCGAAGGCCTTGATCCCCATCATGCCGAGATTGGAAATTGAAAAGGTGCCGCCCTGGAATTCCTCGGGCTTGAGCTTCTTCGTGCGAGCCCGAGCCGCTAAGTCTTTGGCCTCGGTGGCAATTTGAGCGAGACCTTTGAGTTCGGCCTGACGAATGATCGGGGTGATCAGGCCGCCGTCGATGGCCACGGCCATGGCGATGTCGGCGTGGTGGTGCATGGCGATGCCTTCGGGCGAATAGGAGGCATTGGCCTCCGGCACCTGCTTCAGGGCGAGCGCGGCGGCCTTGATCACCAGGTCATTGACGCTGACCTTGACGCCTTGGGGTTCCAGCATGGCGTTGATCTTGGCCCGGGCGGCCAGGAGATTGTCGATGATCAGGTCGATGGTCAGGGGGAAGTGCGGCACATCGCGGAAGCTGTCGGTCATCCGCCGCGCAACGGTCTTGCGCATGCCATCTAGGGGGACCAGACCGTAGCTGCCGTCGGGAATGCCCATCTGGGCGAGGGATTGGGCTTGGCGGAAGGGCGTCGGGGCTGTCTGTTGCTGCGCTGGTTTGGCTTGGCCGGGTCGGGGGGCTTCGACGTCGGCTTTGATGATGCGACCATGGGGGCCGGAGCCCGTGATGGCGCTGAGGTCGATACCCTTGTCTGCGGCGATCCTGCGGGCGAGCGGGGATGATAAGATGCGGGCGTTCCCGGAAGACTGTGGGCTTGAACCCCCTCCACCACTTCGTGGTCCCCCTCCCCCAGCGGGGGAGGATTTGGGAGCCAAGTGCTCCCCCGCTGGGGGAGCTGGCGGCGCAGCCGACTGAGGGGGTTGCGAGGCACTGTCCCCCTCGCCGCTCAGCCGCGCGATTGGCGCGTTGACCTTGACCTCTTCGGTGCCCTCGGCGACCAGCAGGGCTTCGACCACGCCCTCGTCAACGGCCTCGACCTCCATGGTGGCTTTATCAGTCTCGATTTCGGCAATGACGTCGCCGGACTTGACGGCATCACCGACCTTGACGTGCCATTTGGCCAGCGTGCCCTCCTCCATGGTGGGCGAGAGGGCCGGCATCAGAATCTCAATCGACATGGGCGGCGCTCGGTTCGTCGGAGAGGTGGGCGAGATCGTGGGCGTGGGCTTCCCAGTTTTGACCGTCAAAGGCTGAGAGGTTCATCTCAACTGGCTGGTCCAAGCAGCGGGCGTTGACGCTCCACCCATCGGGGTTTGAGCGAGGACGGTAGAAGCTCTTTACCCCGCAGGTCTTGCAGAACAGGTGCTGGGCGATGCCGGTGTTGAAGCTGTATCGACTGAGGTTCTCTGCGCCCTGGATGATCCGAAAGCAGCTCTGGGGCACAATAAGGTGGATGAAGCCCGCCCTGGCACACATGGAGCAATTACAGGTCTGAGCCTCGACGGGTGGGGTCAAGGCAGCCTCAAAACGGACCGCGCCGCAGTGGCAGCCGCCGGGGTGCCAAGTTTGACGGGGTTCGATCATGGCTGGATTGACTCAATCAATCGAAGTTTGCCGCTGGCTGCCAGATCGCAATCCAAACTCACTAGCAGGTCGTCGCCTTCACTTGCGAGCCCGCCAGACCCAGTAGAAATCCAAAGGATTACCGAGCCGACTGACCCTTGGAGGTGGTGCGCGGTAGTTGTTGTCAGGTGTTCCCCGTCGGCGCCTGCAGCCGAGTAGATATCGACACTGCGAAGGATTGCGGAAGACAGTCTGTCCCACGGTGCCTCGGAACTTACCTTGATGCGATCGAGTGAAAACCGCTCCCACCGCTCCATTTCGTTTTCAAAGACGGCGAGCCCATAGCCGAACCCCCCAGAGTCGGCCTTGTCCCAGGTGAAGAACAAGTCATCGCCTTCCTCAAATGCCATCAGGACACCTCCCAATCGGCTAATAGTTGGCTCGTGTAGAAGTCGTGCGACATCGGGGGTATCCGCGCCAGGAAGTGAGTATAAGCAGACGGCATCAAGTTGGCGGTTCAACACTTTCCGATATCGAGCAGCCAAGTTCACGCCACTCATCGACCCAAACTCCGGTCACCCCGGTGCATACCGGGGTCCAGATGACGAAGCTCTGCGTAGCCCGATGAAGCGATGGCAGGTCGTCGAATCAATTCGGCACCATATGATCTGGATCCCGGTA
>JANLPK010000239.1:0-10839 GCA_031367205.1 Alphaproteobacteria bacterium | reverse complement strand
ATCGAAAGCCCCTATCGTCGGATCAAGGACGGCAAGACCACCGAAGAGGTCGTCTATATGTCGGCCATGGAAGAGGCCAAGCACGTCATCGCCCAGGCCAATATCAAGATCCTCAATGGCGAAATCGTCGATGATCTAGTCCCAGGGCGGATCAATGGTGAACCGGGCCTCTTGCCCAAGGCCGATGTCGACCTGATGGACGTGTCGCCTAAGCAGGTGGTGTCCGTTGCCGCTTCGCTGATCCCCTTCCTGGAAAACGATGACGCTAATCGCGCCCTGATGGGTTCGAACATGCAGAAGCAGGCCGTGCCGCTCATCCAATCGGATGCGCCCCTGGTCGGCACCGGTATGGAGGCCATCGTCGCCATCGACTCCGGTGCCGTGGTTGTCGCGCGCCGCAAAGGTGTCGTGGAACAGATCGACGGCACCCGGATCGTGGTTCGCGCTACCGAGGAGAACGACCCGACTAAGGCCGGCGTCGACATCTACCGGCTGCAGAAGTTCCAGCGCTCCAACACCTCGACCTGCATCAACCAGCGTCCGCTGGTGCGTGTGGGTGACTTGATCGCGGCCGGCGACGTGATCGCCGATGGTCCTTCGACCGACCTGGGCGAACTCGCTCTGGGGCGTAACACCCTCGTCGCCTTCATGCCTTGGAATGGCTACAACTTCGAAGATTCGATCCTGATCTCTGAGCGGATCGTGCGCGACGACGTCTTCACCTCGATCCACATCGAGGAGTTCGAAGTCATGGCCCGCGACACCAAGCTGGGTCCGGAAGAAATCACCCGCGATATCCCCAATGTTGGCGAGGAGGCCCTGCGCAACCTCGACGAAGCCGGGATCGTGGCCATCGGGGCCGAGGTTCTGCCGGGCGATATTCTGGTAGGTAAGGTTACGCCCAAGGGCGAAAGCCCAATGACGCCGGAAGAAAAGCTGTTGCGCGCCATCTTCGGTGAGAAGGCCTCTGACGTTCGCGACACCTCCCTGCGTCTGCCCCCTGGCGTTGCCGGGACGATCGTTGAGGTCCGTGTATTCAACCGTCACGGTGTCGAAAAAGACGAACGCGCCCTGGCCATTGAACGGCAGGAAATCGACCGTCTGGGCAAGGACCGCGACGACGAGTTCGCCATCCTGAATCGCAACATGACCAGCCGTCTGCGCACCCTGATCACCGGCAAGGTTGCCGTCTCGGGTCCAAAGGGCCTGGGCCGTGGTGAAGTGACCGCCGACAAGCTAGAAGAAATTGCACCGGGTCTTTGGTGGCAGATCGCGCTGGACGACGAAAAGGCCATGGGCGAGTTGGAGGCTATGCGCCGCCAGTTCGACGAGGCCCGCAAGCGTCTGGATCGTCGCTTCGAGGACAAGGTCGATAAGCTGCAACGCGGCGACGAAATGCCTCCGGGCGTGATGAAGATGGTCAAGGTCTTCGTGGCTGTGAAGCGCAAGCTGCAGCCCGGCGACAAGATGGCCGGTCGTCACGGCAACAAGGGTGTTATCTCCAAGATCCTGCCGATCGAGGACATGCCCTACCTGGATAACGGCCAAAACGTCGATATCGTGCTCAATCCACTGGGCGTGCCCAGTCGGATGAACGTCGGTCAAATCTTCGAAACCCATCTGGGTTGGGCTGCGGCCGGCCTGGGCAAACAAGTCGCCGACCTGTTGGAAGCCTGGCAGAACGGCGGTCAACGCAAGGCGATCACCGATTGGCTGGTGGACATCTATGGTCCCGATCAGGAACTGCCGGACTCCGATGAGGAGTTGGTGGAACTGGCCCGGAACCTCAGCAAGGGTGTGCCTTTCGCCACCCCGGTGTTCGACGGTGCCCACATCGACGATATCGAGAACTTGCTCGAAAAGGCAGGTCTCGCGCGCTCTGGACAATCGATCCTGTTCGACGGCCAGACCGGCGAACAGTTCAAGCGTCCGGTCACGGTCGGCTACATCTATATGCTGAAGCTGCACCACCTGGTGGACGACAAGATCCACGCGCGTTCGATCGGTCCCTACAGCCTGGTCACTCAGCAACCGCTGGGCGGTAAGGCCCAGTTCGGCGGTCAGCGCTTCGGGGAAATGGAGGTCTGGGCTCTCGAAGCCTACGGTGCCGCCTACACCCTGCAGGAAATGCTGACTGTGAAGTCGGACGACGTGGCAGGGCGGACCAAGGTCTACGAGTCCATCGTGCGCGGCGACGACACCTTCGAGGCCGGCATCCCTGAGAGCTTCAACGTGCTGGTCAAGGAAATGCGCTCCTTGGGTCTGAACGTGGAACTCGAAGACGGCTAGAGCCGACTTTCTCGATATCGCATCTTGCGAGGGGAGGGGCCCGTCAGCCTCTCCCCATCGCCTCTTGAAATGACTGACAAACTGGAAAATCGATGAACCAGGAAGTCCTGAATATCTTCAATCCGGTCCAGGCCGCTCCGACCTTTGACCGTATCCGTATTGCTCTGGCTTCGCCCGAAAAGATCCGTTCGTGGTCCTTTGGCGAGATCAAGAAGCCAGAGACTATCAATTACCGGACCTTCAAGCCAGAACGCGATGGTCTTTTCTGCGCCCGTATCTTTGGCCCGACCAAGGACTACGAATGCTTGTGCGGTAAGTATAAGCGCATGAAATATAAGGGCATTATCTGCGAAAAATGCGGCGTGGAAGTCACGCTGGCCCGCGTGCGGCGCGAGCGGATGGGCCATATCGAACTGGCCAGCCCGGTTGCTCACATCTGGTTCCTGAAGTCTTTGCCAAGCCGCATCTCGATGATGCTGGACATGGCGCTGAAGGACATCGAACGCGTCCTCTATTTCGAATACTACATCGTCACCGAGCCGGGCTTGACCCCGCTGAAGCAGCACCAGTTGCTCTCGGAAGACGACTACATGCGCTACCAAGAAGAGTTCGGGGACGACAGCTTCACCGCCGAGATTGGGGCCGAGGCCGTTCAAGGCCTGTTGAAAGCCATCGATCTTCCCAAGGAAGCCGACAGACTGCGTGAGGACCTCCTCACCATGACGTCGGAAATCAAGCTGAAGAAGACCTCCAAGCGCCTGAAGCTGATCGAGAGCTTCATCGAAAGCGGCAACAAGGCCGAATGGATGATCCTGTCGGTGGTGCCGGTGATCCCGCCCGAGCTGCGCCCGTTGGTGCCTTTGGATGGTGGCCGGTTTGCCACGTCCGACCTGAACGATCTCTATCGTCGGGTCATCAATCGTAACAACCGCCTGAAGCGCCTGATGGAGCTCCGAGCCCCGGACATCATCATCCGCAACGAAAAGCGCATGTTGCAAGAGTCGGTGGACGCCCTGTTTGACAACGGCCGTCGCGGTCGGGTCATTACCGGTGCTAACAAACGCCCGCTGAAGTCGCTGGCCGACATGTTGAAGGGCAAGCAAGGCCGGTTCCGTCAGAATTTGCTCGGCAAGCGCGTCGACTATTCCGGCCGTTCGGTCATCGTCGTGGGGCCCGAGCTCAAGCTGCATGAGTGCGGCCTGCCCAAGAAGATGGCGTTGGAGCTGTTCAAACCCTTCATCTATGCACGTCTCGACGCCAAGGGTCTGTCTGGCACCGTCAAGCAATCCAAGCGGATGGTAGAGCGCGAGCAACCCGCTGTTTGGGACATCCTCGATGAGGTTATCCGCGAACACCCGGTTCTGCTGAACCGTGCGCCCACCCTGCACCGTCTGGGCATCCAAGCCTTCGAACCCAAGCTGATCGAGGGCAAGGCAATCCAGCTGCACCCGCTGGTTTGCGCGGCGTTCAATGCTGACTTCGACGGCGACCAAATGGCCGTTCACGTCCCACTGAGCCTAGAAGCTCAGTTGGAAGCTCGCGTCCTTATGATGTCGACCAACAACATCCTGTCGCCCGCCAATGGTCGCCCGATCATCGTGCCGTCGCAGGATATCGTCCTAGGCCTCTACTACCTCTCGCTGGCCAAGAACGGCGAGCCGGGTGAGGGCAAGCGATTTGGCGAAATGTGCGAGATCGACGCGGCGCTCGACGCCGGTGTCGTGACCCTGCACAGCAAGATCAAGGCGCGTCACTCCGAAATGAACGCTGATGGGACCCTGGTGCAGTCACTGATCGACACCACGCCCGGACGGATGAAGATTGCGGCCCTATTCCCGCATCACCCGCAGGTCGGCCACCGCCTCTTGGAAAAGAACCTGACCAAGAAGGAAATCGGCAATCTGATCGACATCGTCTACCGCCACTGCGGTCAGAAGGCGACGGTGATCTTCGCCGACCAGATCATGGGTCTGGGCTTCCGGGAAGCGGCCAAGGCCGGCATCTCCTTCGGCAAGGATGACATCATCATCCCGGCCCGCAAGAAGCCGATCGTCGCCGAAACCCGTGCCTTGGTGGAAGAGTATGAGCAGCAATATGCTGACGGTCTGATCACGAAGGGCGAGAAGTACAACAAGGTCGTTGATGCTTGGTCGAAAGCTACCGACCGCGTCGCTGACGAGATGATGGCGGAGATTTCGACCGTCGTGCTCGACAAGGCGACGGGGCGTGAGCAGGAGATCAACTCGATCTTCATGATGGCCAACTCCGGTGCCCGCGGTTCGCAGGCCCAGATGAAGCAACTCGGCGGGATGCGCGGCCTGATGGCCAAGCCTTCCGGTGAGATCATCGAAACGCCGATCATCTCGAACTTCAAAGAAGGCCTGACCGTTCAGGAGTATTTCAACTCCACCCACGGTGCCCGTAAGGGCCTGGCCGACACCGCGTTGAAGACCGCCAACTCCGGCTATCTGACCCGTCGTTTGGTGGACGTGGCGCAGGACTGCATCATCAATGAGGAGGACTGCGGCACGACCCGGGGCATTACGCTCAAGGCCGTGATTGAGGGCGGTGACGTCCAGGTCTCCCTGGGTCTGCGCATCCTGGGCCGCTTCTCGGCTGAAGATGTGAAAAACCCGGACACGGGCGAAATCGTCGCGCCGGCCGATACCTATTTCGACGAGACCATGTGTGAAAAGGTTGAAGCTGCGGGCGTTCAGACGGTCAAGGTTCGCTCGGTCCTCACGTGCGAAGCCAAAATCGGCGTTTGTGGGGCGTGCTATGGTCGTGACCTGGCGCGCGGAACTCCCGTCAATATGGGTGAAGCTGTCGGCGTCATTGCAGCGCAGTCCATCGGTGAACCCGGTACCCAGCTGACCATGCGGACCTTCCACATCGGTGGTACGGCTCAGGTTGCCGATGCCTCGTTCTTCGAAGCCACCAACAACGGTACGGTCAAGATCACTGGCGGCAATACCGTCGTGGCTCCGGACGGCGCGTTGATCTGTATGAGCCGCAATCTCAGCCTTTCGGTGCAAGTCGATGGGAAGGACCGCGAGAACTACAAGCCGCCCTATGGTGCGCGCTTGAAGTTCAAGGACGGCGAGAAGGTCAAGCGCGGCGAGCGCCTCGCCGACTGGGATGCCTATTCGACCCCGATCATTACCGAGGTCGGCGGAAAGGTTCGCTTTGAAGACCTAGTCGAAAACGTGTCGTTCCGCGAAGAAGCCGATGAAGCCACCGGCATCTCGAACCGGGTGATCATCGACTGGCGCGCTTCAACCAAGGGCACCGACCTTCGCCCAGCCATGGCTGTGATTGATGCCGATGGTGCCTATCGTCGGATATCCAACGGCGGTGAAGCGCGTTATCTGCTGCCGGTCGGAGCCATTCTCTCGGTCGGCGACGGCGACGACATCAAGCCGGGCGAGGTTCTGGCACGGTTGTCGACGGAAAGCGCCAAGACCCGCGACATCACCGGCGGTCTGCCGCGTGTTGCCGAGCTCTTCGAAGCCCGCCGTCCCAAGGACTGCGCGGTCATCGCCGAGATGGATGGTCGCGTCGAATTCGGTCGCGACTACAAGAACAAGCGTCGCATTAAGATCACCCCAGAAGATGGTGGCGAGGCTGTTGAGTTCTTGATTCCCAAGGGCAAACACATCGCTGTCCACGACGGTGATGTGATCCGCCGCGGTGAGTATCTGATCGACGGCAATCCCGACCCGCACGATATCCTGCGGATCTTGGGCATTGAGGCTTTGGCTGAGTTCCTGGTGGACGAAATCCAGGAGGTCTATCGTATGCAAGGCGTGCCGATCAATGACAAGCACATCGAAACCATCGTGCGTCAGATGCTGCAAAAAGGCGAGATCATCGAACCCGGCGATACAGGTCTGTTGCGCGGCGATCACCTCGACATGCCGGAGATCCAGGCTGAGAACGTCAAGGCGGAGGCCCGTGGTGGGCGTCCGGCGATCACCCAGCCGGTCTTGCTGGGCATCACCAAGGCGTCACTGCAAACCCGCAGCTTCATCTCGGCTGCGTCGTTCCAGGAAACGACCCGGGTGCTGACCGAGGCTTCGGTGCAGGGCAAGACCGATACTCTGGAAGGCCTGAAGGAAAACGTGATCGTGGGACGTTTGATCCCGGCGGGCACGGGCTCCTATCTGCGCAATCTCCAGCGGATCGCCGCCAAACGCGACGAAGTCCTCTCTGCCAGCCGTGAAGAGGCCATGGAGCCACTTCCGGAAGTCATCGCCGTGGATGCTGAGGCTGAGAAGGTCGAAGTCTAGGCCCCACAGACTTGAGACTGCTGAGCGGCTCGGGAGCATTCCCGGGCCGCTTTGCTTTTAGGCGTCAGAAGGGAGTCCGAATCTCGTTCGGGCCTTTCGGTGTCGGGTTGGTGTCGGGGATTGTGCGCATGGTAGGCCCGCCATCTGTAGTGATGTGTCCAAAGCCCGTGATCTGTTCGTGGTCACGCTTCCATTGGAGAGACTTCTTCTCCCCCCAGGCATCAAAGTTCGCCTGTTTCCTTGGATCAATGCCAGGGCGATAGAAGGGTGCATTGCGGGCTCCGACGCCCAGGCGCTCCAGGCAGTGGGCGCGCTCTTCTTGGGAAAGGCCAGACAGATCCTGATTGCGGCATCCCACACCACCAGACCTCAGGGCCCGACCCAGGGCAGCGAGGTCTGGGGTCGTCTCAGCCGAGGAGGCCGGAGACGCCTGTGGTGCTATAGGAGTCGGCGACGCGGCAACGGGCGGCAGCCTGAGCGGGACGATGGGGCTTTGAGTCAATGAGAGGCGGGCAGGCCGCGGGCGGATCGGGGTGGGGCGGCTGTGCTCAGGCTCGATCAAATAAAGTGGCACGAGAGTGACATCAAAGACCTGTTCTGAGACATTGCGACTTGCGAGGGCGGGCCGATCTAGGGCCAGATAAGCGAAGACTGCGGCATGTAATCCTACCGACGCTGCGGCGATGGCGGCAAGCCTGCTCGGTTTGATCGCCGCCATTCAAGGTCCCCGAATTCGTTGGTTTACCCTCCAAGCAGAGAACGGCGGATTAGTGGCGCAGACTCGATTCTAAGTGATCGTTCGCGCAGCGTTGACCTCGCGAGCCTTCCCGAGTATGAACCGCGCTCTTCCGAGACCGGGGATTCTTCCCCGTGCCGATGAACCGCCTGTTTCGTAAGAAATGGGCAGACCCGCCGGGGCCCATGCACCGGCGTGTTTCTGCGTTTAGAGGCAGGTGTTGGAAGCCAGATCAACACGACCCCTTTTTTGAGGCGCTTCGGCCAAACGGCACACGCCTCCAGAGCAGAGATTAGATGCCAACAGTCAACCAGCTCATTCGTAAGCCCCGGCAGAGCAAGCCGGTGCGCAACAAGGTTCCGGCGCTAAAGGGTTGCCCCCAGCGTCGCGGCGTTTGCACCCGCGTTTATACGACCACCCCTAAGAAGCCGAACTCCGCGCTTCGTAAGGTGGCCAAGGTGCGTCTGACGACCGGCATCGAAGCCCTGTGCTACATCCCCGGCGAAGGCCATAACCTGCAGGAGCACTCCGTGGTGTTGATCCGCGGGGGCCGCGTGAAGGACCTTCCCGGCGTGCGTTATCACATCCTGCGCGGCGTGCTCGACACCCAAGGTGTCAAGGACCGTAAGCAGCGTCGTTCGCTCTACGGCGCCAAGCGTCCGAAATAAGGAAGAAGAAGCATGTCCCGCCGCCGTCGCGCCGAGAAACGTGAAGTTCTACCGGATCCCAAGTTCGGAGACCTCACCGTTACCAAATTCATGAACTACGTGATGTACGAAGGCAAAAAAGCCGTCGCAGAGAACATCCTCTACGGTGCCTTCGACATTCTGGAAGCCAAGCGCAAGGAACAGGGTCCCCTGGAAACCTTCCACGCGGCTCTGGAAAACGTTGCCCCAGGCATCGAGGTGCGCTCCCGCCGGGTCGGCGGCGCCACCTATCAGGTGCCCGTCGAAGTTCGTCCAGATCGCCGCAAGGCGCTGGCCATTCGTTGGCTGGTTACCGCAGCGCGCAAGCGTGGCGAGAACACCATGACTGAAAAGCTGGCGGGCGAATTGCTCGACGCGTCATCCAACCGGGGATCTGCCGTTAAGAAGCGGGAAGACACCCACAAGATGGCCGAAGCCAATCGCGCCTTCTCGCACTATCGCTGGTAAGACCCAGCAATCCATCGCTTTCCGGCGCGGGTGGTTTGCGTTAAACCGCCCGCGCTGTTCGTTCATCTAACCGAACGCTTTTTCCAGCAGAGCCTCCGCTATGCCCCGCGCACATCCTCTTAAAGACTACCGCAATTTCGGAATCATGGCCCACATCGATGCGGGCAAGACGACGACGACTGAGCGGATCCTCTACTACACCGGCAAGAGCCATAAGATCGGTGAGGTCCATGACGGCGCAGCCACCATGGACTGGATGGAGCAGGAGCAGGAGCGGGGGATCACGATCACCTCGGCCGCGACCACGGCGATCTGGAATGATCACCGGCTGAACATCATCGACACCCCCGGACACGTGGATTTCACCATTGAAGTTGAGCGTTCGCTGCGCGTCCTCGACGGTGCCGTCGCCGTGCTCGATGGTAACCAGGGCGTTGAGCCGCAGACCGAAACCGTTTGGCGTCAGGCAGACCGCTACAACGTGCCGCGCATCGTGTTCGTCAACAAGATGGACAAGATCGGCGCTGACTTCGAAATGTGTTTGCGCACGATCCGTGAGCGCCTTGGCGTCAAGGCTGTGCCGATCCAACTGCCGATCGGTTCGGAAGCAGCCCTGAAAGGCATCGTCGATCTGGTTCGTATGAAGGCCGTGGTTTGGGACTCAGAGGGTCTGGGCGCGAACTATCACGACGAAGAAATTCCTGCAGACATGAAGGTGATGGCCGACGAGGCCCGTCACTACATGATCGAAAACGCCGTCGAACTCGATGACGACGCGATGGAAGCCTATCTGGGCGGCGAAGAGCCCTCCGAAGCCGTGATCAAGAACTGCCTGCGTAAGGCCGTTCTGACAGGGGCGTTCTATCCGATCCTCGCTGGATCGGCCTTCAAGAACAAGGGCGTTCAGCCGTTGCTCGACGCGGTGGTCGATTATCTGCCGTCGCCGATCGACATCCCACCGACCCCGGGCATTGACTACAAGACTGAAGAGCCGGTGGTTCGTCTCGCGTCTGATGATGAGCCACTGTCGATCTTGGCCTTCAAGATTATGGACGACCCTTTTGTGGGCTCGCTGACTTTCTGCCGCATCTATTCGGGCAAGTTAGAAACTGGCATGGGCCTGCTGAATTCGTCGCGTGACAAGCGTGAGCGGGTTGGGCGGATGTTGCTGATGCACTCCAACAATCGCGAAGACATCAAGGAAGCCTTTGCCGGCGATATCGTCGCCTTGGCTGGACTGAAAGACACACGCACCGGTGACACGCTGTGCGATCCGACCAAGTCACCGGTGATCTTGGAAAAAATGAACTTCCCGGCCCCGGTTATCTCGATCGCGATCGAGCCGAAGTCCAAGGCCGATCAGGAAAAGCTGGGCGTGGCGTTGGCCAAGATGGTTGCCGAGGACCCGTCGTTCACAGTGCATACTGACATTGAGTCGGGTCAGACGATCATGCAGGGCATGGGCGAGCTGCATCTGGACATCAAGGTCGATATCCTTCGCCGCACCTACAAGGTCGAAGCTGCCATCGGCGCACCGCAGGTGGCCTATCGTGAGAGCTTGGGTCGCAAAGCCGACATCGACTACACCCACAAGAAGCAGACCGGCGGTACGGGCCAATTCGCCCGCGTCAAGATCGTGTTCGAGCCGGGCGAACCGGGTTCGGGCTTCGTCTTCGAGAGCAGTGTTGTCGGGGGCTCGGTGCCTAAGGAGTTCATTCCCGGTGTCCAAAAAGGCATTGAGACCTCCAAGGAAAACGGCTTGCTGGCTGGCTTCCCGTTGATCGACTTCAAAGCCACCCTATATGACGGCAGCTATCACGACGTAGACTCCTCCGTCCTGGCCTTCGAAATTGCCGCACGTGCGGCATTCCGTGAGCTTCGTGAGAAGGGTGGCCCTAAGCTGCTCGAGCCGATCATGAAGGTCGAAGTTCTGACGCCTGACGAATATATGGGCGATGTGATCGGCGATCTGAATTCACGCCGTGGCCAGATCCAGGGCACTGAAACCCGCGGCAACGCGCAGGTCGTAACGGCCTTCGTTCCGCTGGCCAATATGTTCGGCTACATCAACACCCTGCGGTCCTTCAGCCAAGGTCGGGCCCAGTTTACGATGCAGTACGATCACTACGAGACGGTGCCGCAAGCCGTCGCGGACGAAGTTATCAAGAAATACGCCTAACCCCGAAACCCAACCCTAGTTTAGAGGACAAGCCCGGACAGGGCTGGAGCTTGAGATGGCCAAAGAGAAATTTGAACGCAACAAGCCGCATTGCAACATCGGCACGATTGGTCACGTTGACCATGGCAAGACGACGTTGACGGCGGCGATTACGATGGTTCTTGCCAAGGCTGGTGGTGCCAAGGCGATGAG
>JANLPK010000232.1:0-1993 GCA_031367205.1 Alphaproteobacteria bacterium | reverse complement strand
CCCCAAGCTTTTCGAACCAATCGCCAACCGATCTCGTTGACCCCAGCGAGGGGATGTCCGGCGTCAACCTGCGCGATCCCAACATAACCGAGAAACTCACCCTCCCGCGTCGTGACGACCATTCTACCATAGCCCAATCGGCTCTCCGCTTCACGATACCTCGTCATCTTCCTGGCGGAAGCTTCCCGCGAAATTGGCCCGCCGCTGTCGGCCATAACTTCCGGGTCAGCGGTCATGGCTGAAAACGCGTCGAGGTCTTCGTCGCGCCAGGGTCGGAGAAGGGTTCGCTCGGTGATGATCATGATGTTGCTCTCATACCGTCAGATCGCCTCACCGCCTACGCAAAGCGCCGATGAAGAGGAGGGATGATCTCCTGCGCGACTCCCTCTAAGAACACAGCATGAACCTTGATCCTGCCCTGCTGATTGCTGGACTCTGCCTGCTGCTGGCCGCCATCGCCTTTACTTGGGCGTTCATGGAGCGGGGCCGGGCTAACCGTGCTGAAGCCCGCGCCTACAGCTTGCAGGACGCCGCCGCCCGGGTGCGGGTGATCGAGGAGATGGGGGCCAAGAATGCGGCCTTGCTGCAGGGCGAGGCGGTCAGCGCCATTGCTGACCAAGTTCTGCGACGTGCCGACGAGACCTTCCACAGTCGCGAGCAATTGGCCCAGGCCCGGCTGGAGGCCCAGCTCAAGCCGGTGGCCGAGACCCTGGCTAAGTTTCAGGAACAGGTCACCGCCGTCGAGAAATCCCGCGCCGAGGAAACCGGTGGTCTGAAGGAACAGATCGCGGCTCTGATGACCGCATCCGCCGCCACCCAAGACGAAACCCGCAAGCTCTCATCCGCCCTACGGCGCGGGGCTGGCGTGCAAGGCCGTTGGGGCGAGCAGACCCTGCGTAATGTGCTGGAGGCTGCCGGCCTCTCTAAACACTATGACTTCAGCGAGCAGACCTCCACCGACACCGAGGAGGGCCGTCGCAGGCCCGACGTCACCGTGCGCCTGCCGGGCGGGGCTGTGTTCATCATCGATGCCAAATGCTCGCTCAACGCCTTCCTCGAGGCGCAAGATGCCGTCGATGAGGCCAGCCGCGAAGCGCACTATGTTCGCCACGCCGCCAGCGTGCGCGCCCACGTTCAAGGGCTTTCGGCCAAGGCCTATTGGGACCAATTCGACGCCTCGCCAGATTTCGTGGCCATGTTCATTCCCGGCGACAGCTTCCTGGCTGCGGCCTTAGAGCGGAACCCGGACCTAATGACCGAGGCCATGGACAAGCGCGTCCTGGTCGTGACGCCCACCACCCTCTTCGCGCTCTGCAAAGCCGTGGTCTATGGCTGGCGAGTCGAGGAACAGGCCGCCAATGCCCAGGAGATCGGCAAGCTTGGGCGTGAGCTCTATAAGCGCCTCTCGGTAATGGGCGGTCATGCGGCGGCGGTCGGCAAGGCGCTCGATCAGGCGGTGGGCAAATACAATCAGTTCGTCGGCTCGCTAGAGTCTCAGGTCCTGACCCAAGCTCGTCGGTTCGAAGACCTCAAGGTCGACCACGAGGGCAGCGAATTGCCCGAGCTGGCTCAAGTGCAAACTGCCACCCGCGCCCTGTCCAAGCTGTCGGCCGACGAACCAGCGCCGACAATACGCAATGATCGCGGTCGCCAGGTCGAAGACGCGCGCCAGAAGGTCTTGAGCCAGATCGGCATCCCGGAAAAAGGCGCCGAAGACGAGAGCTGGTTCGAGCTAGCGGCGGCCGAGGATCCACGCGGCAATCCGTCGTGATGTTGGGAGGTTCGACGCTCTTGATGGCGGGGACTAACTTGCGGGAAAACCTCGCCGCCTTGACGCGCTTGGGCCGCTCACCTACCTGAGCGCCATGGCTCTGCGCGAAATCCTGGTCGTTCCCGACCCCATCTTGAAACAGGTCTCCAAGCCGGTCGCTGCCGTGGATGATGAATTGCGCGCCCTGATGGATGATATGCTGGAGACCATGTATGCCGCGCC
>JANLPK010000224.1:0-5434 GCA_031367205.1 Alphaproteobacteria bacterium | reverse complement strand
CGCTGTGGGGGCGGCGGCAAGGCGGGCCGTTGCGCGTCATGCGCTGAAGGGTGAGGGCGTAGTGGCGGAGGCCTATGCGCGGTTCTCGGTGGCCCTGGATTTCCAGAGTTTCCAGTCGATGTTCGGTAATTTCGATGCGCAACGGGGACGGTTGGCCGCTTATCTGGCGCGCCAGGGTGGCCTGAGCGGTGCGGTGGTTGATGTCTGGCAGGTCTGTTGCGAGACCGATGAGGCGGTGGACTTACAGGCCTTGGAAGACGAGGCCATCGCGGGTTTTGACCTGCGGACCTGGAGGGAATGTGCGGCCGTGATGGATCATGGCGGCAAGAAGGACCAAGAGAACGCCAACAAGCTGCGGAAGACGGCTGCGTCGCCGAGTCTGGACAGTGGGCTTGCGAGCCTTTTCACGAAAGACGGCGAGGGCACGCCCGCCGCCTGGCCAAACACGACGAATATCCTAAAAGCCCATGAGGGCCTGCGGATGGCCATGCTCAGCGAGCAGGATCGGTTGGAGGACCTGCGCCGCGCAAGACGCGCGGCAAACGTGGCTCTGGATACCGTCAATGCCTTGGTCCTAGCCGACGCCTATTTGACGGCCTACCGCGTCGAAAAGGAGCTGAGCGGTGGGCTGGATTTCACCGACCTGATCGAAAAGACCCGCACCCTCACGGCCCATGCGCCGGCAGCGGCCTGGGTGCTTTACAAGATGGACGGCGGCATTGCCCACATGCTGGTGGACGAGGCGCAGGATACCGCGCCCGAGCAGTGGGAAATCGTGCGAGCCCTATCGGCTGAGTTCTTCTCCGGCGCGGGACTGCCTGCGCGCGACGGAGCCTTAGACCGCAACATCTTTGTGGTGGGCGACGAGAAGCAGTCGATCTATTCCTTCCAAGGCGCGGCTCCCGAAGTTCTGATCCAAGAGTTTCACTTCCACCGCGACCGGGCGCTGGGGGCCGGATTTGCTTTTGAGCAGGTGGACCTGCTGGCTTCATGGCGATCAACACCGGAAATATTACGGTTCGTTGACGCGACCTTTGCGCCGGAAAACCTGACGTCGGGCCTACTGCCGAGGCGGCCGCAAGACGAGGCCGTTGACCCGATTGTCCACGAGGCCATGCGGGCCGACGCCCGGGGTTGCGTCGATCTGTGGCCCCTGGAGGTGGAGATCAAGGGTGACGAGCGCGAGGCCTGGGATGCGCCGCTGGATGAGGTCGCCGAGCACTCGGCCTATCGACGTCTAGCGGAACGGATCGCGGGCGAGATCGAGGCGCTGTTAAAGCGCGGCGATGGGGTGTTCGACAAGGAGGCCAAGACATGGCGCGCCGCCAAGCCGGGCGACGTCTTGATCCTGGTACGCAAACGCAAAGACCTGTTTGAGGAGATCTTGCGGGCCCTCAAGCGACGAAAGGTATCGGTGGCGGGTGCCGACCGCTTGGCGCTAAGCGAGCACATCCTATTTGACGACCTGCTGGCCCTTGCACGGTTCGTCCTGTTCCCGCGCGATGAGCTGACCTTGGCGGCCCTGCTGCGCAGCCCGTTCTGCGATCTGGATGACGATAGCCTCTATGCGCTCGCCCATGGACGTGGATCGGAGAACCTGTGGGACCGTCTTGTAGACCGCCAAGGCGAGCGTGCAGCCTGGACGGCAGCGCATACATTCTTGACGGCGGCGCGCGATCTGGCAGCGGGGCGGCGACCCTTCGAATTTTACTCACAGGGGCTGGGACTGCGAGACGACAAAGGTCGTACCCAGCGCGCGCGGATGCTCGATCGGCTCGGCAGCGAGGCCGAGGATGCCTTAGATGAGTTCCTAGCCCAGGTGTTGGCCGCGGAGGGGAGGGGGGTTGAGGATCTGGAGAGCCTAGCCGCGACCCTGGTGACCTTGGATATCACTGTCAAACGGGAGATGGACGCCGAGCGTGACGAGGTCCGAGTGATGACCGCACACGGGGCCAAGGGGTTGGAAGCCCCCATCGTGTTCCTACCTGAAGACGTTTCCTCGCGTGGCAGCCGAAACTCTTCCCTTTTGGCGACGGAGGCCGACGGCTTTCTGTGGTCGAGCAGCAAGTCTGTTGATTGCGAGGCCTCCGCTGCGGCCCGCGAGTTGCGGGCCAAAAAGGAGGAGGAGGAGGCGCTTCGCCTGCTTTATGTGGCGCTGACCCGAGCTCGGGATCGGCTGGTGCTGTGCGGCCGGATAAACGCCACCTCGAAGCCTGAAAACCTAGGTGGTTGGTGGGGAGCACTGCGGGACGCGTTCGCCCACCCTTCAATCGCAGGCGAGGTGCGGCAGGTTCAGATCGGCGACCTCCCATTTCAACGGTTTGGCGAAGATCCCGCCAGTTTTGCAGGAGCCATTCCGTCGGCCGTGCCGGCAACAATCCTCCCACTATGGATAGAGACCGACGCGCGCGCGGAAGCTTACTCGCGCTATGCCTCGCCATCGGATTTGGGTCAGACCGAAGGGACCCCCGCCGCCTCCCCGCTCGCGCAAGCCCAAGGCTTGGGGCGATTCCGGCGCGGCGACCTGATCCACCGGTTGTTACAGATATTGCCCGATATCTCACTTGATGGGCGAGTCGCCGCCGCAGCGCGCGTTTTAAGTCGCGAAGCCGATCTCTCCGACGGCCAGCGCGTAGAGATGGCGCAGGCGGCATTCGGCGTCCTGAACGATCCACAGTTCGCCCAGGTATTTGGGCCCGGTAGTCGAGCCGAAGTTGCGGTGGCGGGCGGTGCGCCAAACCTTCCCAAGGGTCTTGCGATTTCCGGACGATTGGACCGGTTGGTGGTGTCCGACGATCGGGTCCTGGTGGTGGATTTCAAGACCAATCGCCCGGCTCCGACCCGGATCGAAGAGGCCGATCCGGCCTATCTGCGGCAGATGGCGCTCTATTGGGCGGTGCTCGGACAAGTGTTCCCGGGGCGCCGGGTTGAGGCGGCACTGGTCTGGACCGACGGGCCGCAACTGATGTCGATCCCAGAAATACTCATGGCCAAGACCCTTGCCGAGCTTGGGGCAAACGGTTGATACCGGAACTCAATCTGCCCATATGGGTATTCGAACAATGATGCCCGCCGCTTTGGCGCAGCATCCCAAGGAGCTGATTATGGGCACCATTGCGGTTACCGACGAGTCTTTCGAAAAAGACGTCCTGCAATCCTCCAAGCCGGTGCTGGTGGATTTTTGGGCCGAGTGGTGCGGCCCCTGTAAGCAGATCGCGCCGGCCCTGGAGCAAATCGCCGCCGAGATGGGCGACCAGGTCACGGTGGCCAAGCTGAACATCGAAGAATCGCTCAACACCCCCTCGCGCTACGGCGTGCGCGGCATTCCAACCATGATGCTGTTCAAGGACGGCCAGATGGCCTCGATGAAGGTTGGAGCTATGCCCAAGCAGAAGATTGTCGAGTGGCTGAACGAAGCTGGACTTCAAACGGACTCGACTTCGCGCGCGGGCTAACTAGAAGCCCCCTATGACTGAACCCAAGACCGGCTGGTTCAAGCGGCTGGCTGACGGCCTCTCGCGTTCATCCAAGGCGATGACCGAGCAGGTGGCGGCCTCCTTTACCAAGCAGCCCCTCACCCAGGCCAAGCTCGACGAGCTGGAAGAGATGTTGATCGAGGCCGATCTCGGGCCCCATTCGGCTGCCCGGATCACCAAGGCGTTTTCTGACGCCAAGTTCGGCAAAAGCGTCGATGAGTTGGAGATCAAGGAAGCCTTGGCCCAGGCCATCGGCGACGAGCTGACCGAGCGCCAGGGGGGTTTTGATCCTTTGGGCGGCCCCCGGCCCTATGTGGTGCTGTTTGTGGGCGTCAATGGCTCGGGCAAGACCACGACGCTTGGCAAGATCGCCTCGGACCTGACGGCGCGCGGGGCCAAGGTCTTGGTGGTGGCGGGGGATACCTTCCGCGCCGCGGCTGTAGAGCAGCTGAAAATCTGGGCCGAGCGAGCCGGGGCTGACTTCATCAGCAGACCACCCAATTCCGACGCGGCAGGCCTTGCCTTTGACGCCATCGAACAGGCCAAGGCCAAGGGCTATGACGTGGTGTTGATCGACACCGCCGGGCGGTTGCAGAACAAGCAGGGCCTGATGGACGAACTGCTGAAGATCATCCGGGTGATCAAGAAGGTCGATCCTGAGGCACCGCACGAGACCCTGTTGGTGCTGGACGCCACGGTGGGGCGCAATGCACTGGCTCAGGAGAACATATTCGGCAATCAGATCGGCGTGTCGGGCATTGTGATGACCAAGCTGGACGGCACGGCGCGCGGCGGGGTGTTGGTGCCGGTGGCTCAGGCCTCGGACAGCCCGATCAAGCTGATTGGCGTTGGCGAAGGGGTTGCCGATTTGCAGCCCTTCAATGCGCGGGCTTTCGCCCGGTCGCTGGTGGGTTTGGAGGACGTATGACCCTTTCTCCCCCGCAAAAGAATGGGGCTCCGCAGGCGCATAAATGGGTTCGCGGGTTCGTGGACTATGGCGGGCTGGTGGTGTGGATCATCGCCTATTTCGCCGGCGGCCGAAATCTGGTGAACGCCACCTGGGCCCTGGTGGCCGGGTCGGCTGCGGCGCTCTTGGTTGGCCTGATCTTTGAGCGGCGGATCGCGCCCCTGCCGCTGATCGCCGGCGGTGCCGCCTTGCTGTTCGGCGGGATGACCCTGTTTTTCCATGACGCGCGGTTCCTGAAGATGAAACCGACGGTGATGAACAGTCTGTTCGGTGGGGTCCTGCTGGGGGGTTTGGCGCTGGGCAAGACACCTTTGAAGCTCTTGCTTGGCGAGGCCTTCCCGATGAGCGAGATGGGATGGCGCACGCTGACTTTACGCTATGGCCTGTTCTTCTTTGGTCTCGCGGGACTGAATGAGTTTGTCTGGCGCACGCAGCCGGAGCCGACCTGGGTCTTATTTCGGTTTCCCGGCTTGATGGTCCTGACCCTGATCTTTGCGGTGACCCAGGCTCCGTTGATGACCAAGCACGCTTTGGAGGAACCCAAAGAGGCACCTGAGGCTTAGGTTCAAGACGCCCACGGATCATATTGTCTTCAAACTGACACCAAGGGCTTATAGCTTAGGTTCGATTGCGAGGGTGGCCATGGCTAAGGACAAGGCGAGCGGCAAGATTGGAAACGAGCTGGATCGCTCGCCCAGCCACTTGTTGCATCGCGCCCTGCAGTTGGCGTTGGACATCTATGCCGATGAGTTTGGTCCGGCTGGGCTAACTCAAAGACAGTATGCGGTTCTGGCGACGGTGGCCGCCAAGGAGGGCCTAACCCAGAGCGACTTGGTGAGCCTCACAGGGATTGATCGATCAACCCTGGCCGACATGGCCACACGGATGATTACCAAGGGGCTGTTGGAGCGACAGAAGTCAGCCGTAGACGCCCGCGCCAATGCGGTAAGCCTGACCGATGCCGGACGCGCAGCCCTAGAGGATGCTCGGC
>JANLPK010000182.1:0-17865 GCA_031367205.1 Alphaproteobacteria bacterium | reverse complement strand
TCGGCGCGACTGGACCCTGCGCGCCAAGCCACGACAATCTCCCGACTGGGATGCTCGGACTTTAAGGGCCGCACAGTCACTGCGACACTTCTGGTCAAGCCCGCCGCAACCGCCATGGCCGGCAGCAATGTAACGCCTAATCCCGATCCCACCATCTGCACCAGTGTCGGCAAGGAGGTCGCGGCGAAGGTCTGTTCGCCGTCCGAGGTGCGGCTTAGGCGCAGATTGCAAGCTGAGAGCGCGTGGTCGCGAAGGCAATGCCCATCCTCCAACAAGATCAGATCTTCCCCGGCCAAAGCCGCAGCCGGAGTCTCCAGCTCTGCGGCCAAGGGATGATCCGCCGGCAAGGCCGCGAGCAGCTCATCATCGGAGACGTGGGCATAGTCGAGACCCGACGTATCGAAGGGCAGGGCGATCAGGGCCGCATCCAGCGCCCCGGCTTTAAGGTCAGAGATTAGCCGGTGGGTCTGATCCTCGCGCAGAAACAGTCGCAGTTTGGGAAATCGGGCTCGAAGGACAGGCAAAACCTTGGGCAACAAGAATGGCGCGATGGTGGGAATGACACCTAACCGAAACCGACCGGTCAGGGGCTGGCCCGCATTGCGCGCGGCCTGCACCAGGGCCTCGGCCTCATTGAGGATCACGTGAGCCCGCGCCAGGGCCGCCTCACCCGCCGCCGTCAAGATAACACCAGATCTCGCGCGGTCCACGACCGGAGACCCGAGAATTTTCTCCAGCTCTTGTATGCCCGCCGACAGGGTAGGTTGAGTGACGTGCGCGGCATCCGCAGCTTTGCCGAACGCCCCGTGCTGAGCCAAGAGTTTTAGGTATTGCAGTTGGCGTAAGGTGGGGAGCACCGGAACAGCCTAGAGTATGTTCCGATAAGTGGGAACCGGTTATCGGATCCAAGCATGCTCTAAGTATTTGAATTAGAGCCCAGTTTATTCGTTCAGACGATTCCGCCTGAAGGAAACGGGCTCTAGGCTGCGTCGAACTTGAGGGGCCCACCCCAGAAGGTCTCGACCAAGCCGTTTTGGGCCGTTGGTGCACCTGTCGTCAAGAATTTGCGCTGGCCGTCATGGCCTTGGCGATATTCCGGATGTAGCGCCAAATAAACCGCCAGGGCGTCGGCTGTGGCGTCAGGTTGATGAATCAGGGGCGTGCCGGGCTTCAACGCCGCGCGGAATATGTCGGCCACAATCTCATAGTGGGTGCAGCCGAGGATGGCGCGATCCGGCGCTCGACCGATGCGCGTGGTGATCTGTTTGACGTGCCGTTCGACCATCGCAGAGAGTTCACCTGCCTCTGCACCGGTCTCGATCATTCTGGCGAGATCGGGGCAAGGCTCCACAAACACCGCCACATCCTGCCGGCGCTTATCGATCTCGATTTCAAAGACCCGAGATCGCGCCGTCGCCGGGGTTGCAAAGACCGCCAAGATATCCAGCTTCTCGATCTTGTCGCCACGACGATCAGCCTCATGTTCCCAAGGCATGCCGGTGGCCGCCTCGATAGTTGGCACGATGATCCCCAACACGTTCAAAGGTCGCCCAAGGGTCTTGCGATAGTTCGGCAACCAAGTCTTCTGCAGGCGTCGTAGGGCAATGGCTGATGCCGTGTTGCAGGCCAAGACCACAACGTCGCAGTCGGCCGCGAACAGCCGCTCACATCCGGCTTGGGTCAGGCCGACAATCTCCTCGCCCTCGCGGCCCCCGTAGGGCGCGTTCGCCTGGTCGGCGAGGTAAACCAAATCGGCCTGTGGAAACCGGTCCACCAACTTGCGGTGAACGGTCAGGCCCCCAACTCCGGAATCAAATACACCAATCGCCATGACCCCTCAGGTAGCCGAGCCGCGCCCCACGCGCCAGACTCTTGCAAACTGGTAAGGTGACGTTGGGTCTGCGATTGCTTAGTCTGCCGCCAATCGCCAAAAAACACCCTGGAGTTCCAATGAAACGCCGGACTTTCCTTGTAACCGCCGCAGCTGTTGCGGCGACGACCACCCTGACAAAGGCCGCATCCGCCGAGGTCGCCGCCAATCGCATGGTAAAAGCCTGGACTGGCCCCTACGGCGGCGTCCCGGCCTTTGACCAAGTGAAGGTCAGCGACTTTGTTCCTGCGATGGAGGAGGCGATGGCCGCCGAGCTCGCCGACATTGCTGCGATCACCAGCACCAAGGCCGCACCAAACTTCGAGAACACCATCGCCGCCCTGGAGCGCTCGGGCCAAATGAGCAACCGGGTTGGAACCTTCTACGGCATCTGGACCAGCACCCTTTCGACACCGGAGGTGCGGAAGGCCGAGACCGAACTCGAACCCAAACTGGCCGCTCACGGTGACAAGATCACCCAGAATGCCGCACTCTTTGCCCGCATTGAAGCCGTCTACAACACCCGCATCACCGCCGGCCTAACCCCTGAACAACAGCGGCTGAGCTGGGTTCATTGGAATAATTTCGTCCGCGCCGGTGCAAGGCTGTCGAGCGCCGCCAAGACCCGGATTGCGGCGATCAATTTGGAACTGGCCGGCTATTTCACCACCTTCAGCCAAAATCTGCTGGCTGATGAGACAGACTATGTCCTTTACCTCTCAACGGAGAGCGAGCTGGCGGGCTTGCCACAGGATATTCGCGCCGCCGCTGCGGGAGCCGCCGCTGAACGAGGACATGCGGGTCAATGGGCGATCCTGAACACGCGCTCCTCCATGGATCCGTTCCTGACCTATTCAGATCGCCGGGACCTGCGCGAGAAGGTTTGGCGGACCTTCTACAGTCGAGGCGACAATGGTGACGCCAAGGACAATAATGCCATCATCAAGAGGATACTGAAGCTTAGGGCCGAGCGAGCCAAGCTCCTGGGCTATGCCACCCACGCCCACTGGCGAGTGGAAAATGCCATGGCCAAGACCCCTGAAAATGCCATGGCCCTGATGACGCGGGTCTGGCCCTCGGCGGTGGCGCGGGTGCATCAGGAAGTCGCCGAGATGCAGGCCCTGGCTGACAAGGAGAAGGCGGGCATCAAGATCGCCGCCTGGGATTATCGCTACTATGCCGAGAAGGTCCGCACCGCCAATTACGATCTCGATATGAATGAAGTGAAGGCCTATCTGCAGCTCGAAAAACTGCGCGAGGGCATGCACTGGGCAGCGGGCCGGCTCTACGGCTTCAAGTTTGCCCAGATTCGCAATGTCACGGTCGCCCATCCTGATATTCGCGTCTGGGAAGTGAAATCCGCTCAGGGCAAGCACGTGGGCCTTTGGTATTTCGACCCTTACGCGCGGCCCGGCAAGCGCTCAGGAGCCTGGATGAATGCCTATCGCGCCCAGGAGAAATTCGACGGGGCTGTGACCACCATCGTTTCAAACAACGCTAATTTCGTGAAGGGCGCACCGGGAGAGCCCGTCTTGGTATCATGGGACGACGCCATCACCATGTTCCACGAATTTGGTCATGCCCTGCACGGCCTGAACTCCAATGTGAACTACCCCACGCTCTCTGGAACCAGAGTGGCGAGGGACTATGTGGAATTCCCCAGCCAAGTGAACGAGAACTGGTTGGGCACACCAGAGGTGCTCAATACCTATGCCCTGCACCACAAGACCGGCAAGCCGATCCCGGCGACCTTGGTCGCCAAGATCACCAAGACCCATACCTTTCGCAAGGGTTTTGACGTGACCGAATATTTGGCCTCGGCCTTGATCGATATGAAGCTGCACCTTGCCGGCGACGCCGACATCGATCCCGACGCCTTCGAGCGGGAGGAATTGGCCAAGCTCGGTATGCCCGACGAATTGCCGATGCGTCACCGAACGCCGCAGTTTCAGCATATCTTCGCCGGCGACGGCTATTCGGCGGGCTATTACAGCTATCTGTGGTCTGAGGTGCTGGACCACGACGCCTTCGAGGCCTTTACCGAAGCTGGCGGCCCCTATGACAAGGCCGTGGCCAAGCGGTTGCATGACAAGATCATGAGCGTTGGCAACACCGTCGATCCGGCCGATCAGTACCGGGCCTTCCGTGGCCGCGACCCCGACGTGAAAGCCTATCTGCGCGACAAGGGCTTTCCGACGGGTTGATCACCAACTTTTGTGGAACAAGGTTGGTTTTCGGCAGCTAACATGGACGAGATTTGGTGCCGCCTAGGAGATGACTATGTCCGCGACAAGATTGACCGCCTTGACCCTGGTTGTCTTGATGGCCACGCCGACGACGCTTCAGGCGCAGTCCTCATTCAGCAAGGGTAATCCCCTGTCCTCGATCTTTGCCTGCGAAGCGTCGGGCAATAAGCAGGTGACGGGCGCTGTCATTGGTGGGGTCGTCGGCGGAGCCGTCGGCAATCAACTTTCGAAGAAAGATCGCACGCTCGGCACCGCGCTGGGCGCGGCCCTGGGGGCCGCCGCAGGGTCCTATATCGGCTGCCGCATGCAGGGTAAGGACCAGGCCAAGGCCCAGGCGGCCACCGAACAGGCGCTCAATCGCAGCGGCGCGCAAAGCTGGAATAATCCAGAAACCGGCGCATCCGGCAGCACCCAGGTCATCTCGGGCAGCAGCCAACCGGTAAACCTTGCCGGACTGAGACTGGCGTCCGGGGTCACCCTGGCCAAAGGCTATGAAGGGGTGGGTGGGCGCTACCAAGCCCGCAATGTCGCCAATTTGCGCGGCGGGCCCTCCACCAGAAGCGCGGTGGTCGGCAAGTTGAAAAAGGGCGAGGTCGTCGATGCCATTGCCCGAGTCAGCGGCACCAATTGGCTCTTGGTCGGCAATGGTGGAGTTGGGCGAGGCTATGTCTCTGAGACGGTGGTCACGGCCATGAGCAGCCCGACCTATGCGCAAGCCTCCGGGCCGGTTTGCAAAACCTTCGACCAGACCTTGAATACCCCCGACGGCGCGCCGGAAACCCGCCGCTACACCGCCTGCCAGGACAGTGATGGTCAGTGGGTGGTGCAGAGCTAGATTAGCAAGCTATCGCCTCGACAAAGCCGGCCTCAGCATAGGCAAGGATCTTGCGGTCGCGGGTGATGATCGATGCACCGAGACTTCGGGCGGTCGCAGTCACTAGGCGATCGGCTGGATCAGCATGAAACTTGCCGGGCAGGTGCGACGCATCAATTGCGATCTGCGGTGTCAAGGTTGCCAACCGAATGCCGGGGCCATCTAGGATATCCCGGAACCAAGTGTGGGGGTCGGGGAACAATTGAAGTCCCGGCGGGCGCTCGCCGCGCGGTCGGGTAAGGAGGCCTATCTCCCAAGCCGAGGCCACCGATATCAATGTCTGCCCTTGAAGGCTGGCCAGCTCGATGGCGTCAGTCGCCGCCTTTGACATGGGTGCCTTATTGGCAAGCCAGATGACGGCACAGGTATCCAGCAGGACCATGTATCCAGACCCATCTAGTAGTGGAGAAGGCCACTCTCGGCCAAAAATGGCTCATCGAGGACCGGCTCGGTCAAATCAAGGTCCGGAGCAATTATGGCCCTACCCTTCATAAACCCGTGAATATTGGCGACTGCCTCAGCCGTGGCCGGCGGCGGCGTCAGCACCGCCATCACTCGGCCACGCTTGGTGACCTCCACCCGCTCAAGCTCTCTAGACCCCAGGCGATCTAGGATATCGAGGCATTTGGCTTTGAATTCGGTAGCTGAGATGGTTTGGGTGGTGGACATGTCTGGCCATAATGGTCATTTCAGAGGACCAGTCACATAACATGACCACTTGGAACCGGCAAATCCAATGCCCTTCCTTGACCTTTTCCCACCCATAGCGCATAGACGCCGCCTTCCGGCGCAGAGCAATCGCGCCCTCCACCGTCACGACCCCCGCGACCTCCATGCGGGACGAGGACGGCGAGGCCCCCCGTCGACGTGATCGTCCACGGGGGTCGATTGCGTTTGGGCCATTGCAGTGAGTGAGCCTTGTTCGACGCGCTAACAGATCGGCTGTCTACCGTATTTGACCGGCTCTCCGGTCGCGGCGTGCTGTCCGACAAGGATATCGACGAGGCCCTACGCGAGGTCCGCACCGCCCTGCTCGAGGCCGACGTTGCCCTGCCGGTGGTGCGTGACTTCATTGCCAAGGCCAAGGAACGGGCCAGCGGCGAGGAAGTCATTCGCTCAGTCCGTCCCGCCGACCAGGTGGTCAAGATCACCTATGACGGCCTGGTCGAGATGCTGGGTGGCGAGGTCGCCGAAGGGCTGAATATCAGCCTCAATCCGCCCACCGTGATCCTGATGGCCGGACTACAGGGCTCGGGCAAGACCACCACGGCGGCGAAACTCGCCCTGAAGCTGGTGCGGGATCGCAAGAAGGTCCTGCTGGCCTCACTGGATACCCGCCGACCCGCCGCCATGGAGCAACTCCAAACCCTGGCCAAGCAGGTGCAGGCTGAGTTCCTGCCTATTGTGGCCGGGCAGTCGGCTCCGGATATCGCGAGGCGCGCCATGAGCGCGGCCAAGCTGCAGGGTTATGACATCCTGATCCTCGACACCGCCGGGCGCACGACCCTCGATGAAGCGATGATGGCGGAAGCCGCGGAGATCGCGCGGATCGCCACCCCGTCCGAGACCTTGCTGGTCGCCGACAGTCTGACCGGCCAAGACGCGGTGCGCACCGCCACCGCTTTCCACGAGCGCCTGCCGCTGACCGGCCTGATATTGACCCGCGCCGACGGCGACGGACGCGGCGGTGCTGCGCTCTCCATGCGGGCCGTCACCAACCTGCCGATCAAATTTCTGGGCACTTCGGAGAAGATCGACGGCCTGGAAGTCTTCGATGCCGCACGCGTGGCCGGACGCATACTGGGTCAGGGCGATATCATTGCCCTGGTCGAGCGCGCCACCCAGGACCTCGACGTTGCCAAGGCTGAGGCCATGGCCAAGCGGCTGGCCAAGGGACAGTTTGACCTCGACATGATGTCCGAGCAGTTCGCGCAGATGAAGGCCATGGGCGGCATGCAGGGCCTGATGGGCTTGTTGCCCGGTGTGCAGAAGATCAAGAAACAGATCGCCGACGCCAATATCTCTGACAAGGCACTGGACCGTCAGTCGGCAATCATCTCGTCGATGACCAAGCTGGAACGCAAGAAACCAGACATCCTAGCGGCGTCCCGCAAACGGCGGATTGCCGCTGGAGCCGGGGTAGACGTGTCCGAGGTCAACCGCCTGCTGAAACAACACCGCCAGATGGCCGATGCCTTCAAGATGATGAGCCGCAATGGTGGCAAGGGTTTTGCCCAGATGGCCGGCATGATGGGCGGCACCGGCGGTATGGACCGGTTGAAAGCCATGGGCGGCGGCAAGATGCCCGACGCGGGCCAACTCGAAGAACTTTCCAAGATGGCTCAAGGCAGCGGAATGCCTGGGCTCGGCGCTCCTAAACTTCCAGGCCTTGGCGGGCTCCCGCCGGGCTTCAATCCCTTCAAGAAATCATAAGATCACAAAGGACTACCCATGCTCAAAATTCGTCTCGCCCGTGGCGGTGCCAAGAAGCGTCCCTATTATTCCATCGTCGTCGCCGACAGTCATTCGCCCCGCGATGGCCGCTTCATCGAAAAGGTGGGCACGCACAATCCTCTACTCAAGAAGGACGATCCGGCTCGCACGACCTTGAAGATTGATCGGATCCAAGAGTGGATCTCCAAGGGCGCACAACCCACCGACCGGGTCGCACGCTTCCTGGCCAAAGAAGGTCTGGTGAAGTGGGAGCACGGTAACAATCCCAAAAAGGGCGAGCCCGGCAAGAAGGCCAAGGAGCGCGTGGAAGAGCGAGCCAAGCGCGACGCCGATGCCGTCACAGCCGCTGCTGAAGCCGCCGCCGCGCCGGCCGCCGCGCCCACCCCGGCTCCCGAGCCTGAAGTTGTCGCTGAGACTCCAGCCGAAGTCGAAGCCGCTCCGGTGGTTGAAGAAGCGCCTGCTGCGGTTGAAGCTCCGGCCGAAGAGGCCGCTCCTGCCGTCGCTGAAGCTCCGGTCGCTGAAGCGGCCGCAGAGGAGACGCCTGCTGCTGAGGACGCGCCGGCTGCTGAAGAAGCTCCGGCTACTGAAACCACCGAAGGCTAGGCCATCCATGCGGGAGGAGTTGGGGCGTGGATAGCGATCAACTCCTCCTCGTGGGTCAAATCGGCGCGGCGCACGGGGTGCGCGGCGAGGTGCGGATCACCACGTTCACCGCCGACCCCATGGCCGTAGCTGATTACAAGAAGCTCCTATTGGCCGATGGAACGCCCGGCCCAGTGCTGCTCTCTGTGCGCCCCGCCAAGGGTGCCATCGTGGCGCGCATCAAAGGCTCTGACGACCGCAATGGGGCTGAGCGCCTGCGTGGCCTCAAGCTATTTATCTCTCGCACCGACCTGCCGCCACCGGATGAAGACGAATTCTATCTTGCCGATCTGATCGGGCTCGCGGTTGAATCCCAGGCCGGGGACCTGCTCGGAACCATCAAGGCGGTCCAAGATTTCGGGGCCGGCGACTTGCTGGAAATTCAACCCTCAAAAGGGCCCAGCTGGTGGCTTCCCTTCACCCAGGAGGCTGTGCCGGAGGTTCGCATCGCCGAGGGCAAGGTGATCGCTGCGCCGCCGCAGCAGGTCGAGTAAGCCCTATTTGTCCTTGCGCATCCGGATCAGACCCTCCTGCGCAACGCTCGCCACCAGAGTGCCGTCTTCCGCGTAGATTGATCCCCGGATGAAGCCCCGTCCGCCCGAGGCGCTGGGGCTGTCTTGCTCGTAGAGATGCCAATTGTTGAAGTTCACAGGTTTGTGGAACCACATGGCGTGATCTAGGCTGGCCGATTGGAACCCCTTGGTCTGCCAATGGATCCGATGGGGTCGCATGGCGGTCGATAGCAGACTCATGTCCGACGCGTAGGCCATCACCACTTGATGCATGTGTTGGTCGGGGCCGATTGGTGCCTTGGCGCGGAACCAGCTCTGGCTCTCGGGTTCACGTTTTTCCGGGGGCTTGCCATCGAAGAAACTTCCACCGTCCACCGGGCGCATCTCGATGGGGCGCGGGCGCATCACCCATTTCCTGGCCTCTTCAGGCATCTTAGCCATGACGGCGGCCTGAGCCTCCGCCTCAGTGGGCAACGCGTCAGGGCTGGGCACCTTGCGCATTGGTGCCTGGTGCTCGAACCCCTCTTCGGCGACCTGAAACGACGCCGCCAGATTAAATATCTGTTGGCCATGCTGCACCGCGATCACCCGCCGCGTGGTGAACGAGCCGCCGTCACGGGATCGATCCACCTCAAATATGATCGGCACTGTCGGGTCGCCGGGCCGGATGAAGTAGCAGTGCAGGGAATGGCAAAGCCGGTCTTCCACGGTCTCATAAGCTGCCAAGAGGGATTGGGCGATCACCTGACCCCCGAAGATGCGACCCGGGCCGTCATCACTGCTGATCCCGCGGAACAGGTTCACCTCAAGACGCTCTAGGGCCAGGGTTTCGGTGAGATCTTCGGGCGTTTCCATAGTCGGCTCGCGATTGCTGCAGTGCGAAGGAACTCCGATTAGTCCCAACGCACCTTCACGGCAAGGCGGCCCCAGCGCACGTTCCCGTGGTCGCGCGAGGTGCTAAGGACTCGAAAAATGGCTGTTCATGGTCCAGAAGGCCACCATGTCGTTTGACGCCACCGTTCTGACCATGTTTCCCGAAGCCTTCCCCGGCCCACTTGGCGTGTCGCTGATCGGCACGGCATGGCGCGAGCTCGGACTTTGGTCCTTGGAAACACTGGACATTCGCAACTTTTCCGCAGATAAGCGCGGCTTCCTTGACGACACCCCTGCGGGTGGCGGTCCGGGACAGGTAATGCGGGCGGACGTGATCGCCTCTGCGCTGGATAGCGTGGACAGGCGGGGGCGGCCGCTTTTGTATATGAGCGCCAGGGGAAGGCCCTTGACCCAGGCGCGCGTGAAGGACTGGTCGCGGGGGCCAGGGCTGATTGTCCTGGCAGGCCGGTTTGAGGGGGTGGATCAACGGGTGCTCGACGCCCGGGGGTTTGAGGAGGTTTCGGTAGGGGACGCAGTGCTTGCCGGTGGCGAGGCAGCAGCTCTGGTGGTGATCGAAGCGTGCGTACGGCTGGTGCCCGGTGTCCTTGGTCAGGCCGCCAGCCTAAGTGAAGAGAGTTTCGAGGACGGGCTTTTAGAGCACCCGCAGTTCACAAGACCGCGGACCTTTGAGGGCCTGGAGATTCCCGAAGTCTTGTTGGGCGGCCACCACGGCAACGTGGCAGCCTGGCGGCAGGAAGAGCGGGAACGGACGACGCGGGAGATGCGCCCAGATCTCTGGGCGCAGCACCTCGCCAATCAACAAGCAAAGGGCAAGTCAGGCCCGGAATGAAAGGAACTAACCCATGAACCTGATCCAGGAACTGGAAAAAGAAGAAGCCGACCGTTTGTTGGCCACCCGCGCGATCCCGGACTTCCAGGCCGGCGATACCGTCCGCGTCAATGTGAAGATCAAAGAAGGCGAGCGTGAACGCGTTCAGGCCTATGAAGGTGTCTGCATTGGCCGCCAGGGTGGCGGCATCAATGAGAGCTTTACCGTTCGCAAAATCTCCTTTGGTGAAGGTGTTGAGCGGGTGTTCCCGATCCACTCGCCGATGATCGAATCTATCGAAGTCAAACGCCGCGGCGTCGTCCGCCGCGCCAAGCTCTATTATCTGCGTGACCGTCGGGGCAAGTCCGCCCGGATCGCCGAGCGCCAGATCTCTGCGACGCCCAAGGATCAGACGCCGGCGTCATAATCTAACCAAGGTGCTCTGCATTGTGATGAAAGATGGCGGCTTGGCGACAGGTCGCCATATTCATTTGGGGACACAGGCCTCGGCATGCCCCTTGCAAGTCGAAGTCCAAGGGCGCTCGTTTCACCACGCCTTGTTCCAATTTGCATAGGCATGGCCTGAGGATCGACGCATGGAAACGATATTTGACTGGGTATCAGTGGGAATCTTCGGGGGAATGGTGGTCCTGTTTCTCCAACGGTCCACCGCAGACGAAGCCCCAAAGGATCATATTGTTCAGTATTTTCCGGCAGCCGTTGGCTGCGCGGTCGCCAACTATCTGGGAAACCACCACCAGGAGCAGCTGGGAGCGGCCCTAATTATAGGGGTCTTGGTCTATATTGCCGTGGTTCTAAAGCCGTTCAACCTGAAGATCTGAATGCGACTGGATGTCATAGCAGGGGCGATGGGGGCATACGACATTAACGCGCCCGCAACCCCAAGGGGTCAAAGTGTCGCCACAGGACAGTTGTTCATGATAAGACATCATCGTCTGTTCGTGGTTCGACAGTGCCTTTGACGATGCATTGCGACAGAGTGTGCCAGGAGGCGCCGTGAGCTGGGTAAATAAACTTCTCCCGAAGGCATGGGGCGGAAAACCCAAGCCTTCGGAGCCGTCGGTAGCGTTCTCCGGATCGGTAATGTCGGCGTCGGTGCCGACCGACACGGCCAGCCGCAGGCCGGGTGCGCTCCTGCCGTCCTTCCCGCGGTTTCAATCCACCGCCGGTGATCAACTGAGCCCAAAACTCTCAGATCGATTCGGGGCGGCCCGGATGAAGCTTCGCGCTGCATTTACACCATCACAGCCGGTGGTGGATCGTCGGATGTTTGCCGGACGGATCGATGTGCTGACCACGCTCATCCGGTCGCTGGAAGATCAACGCGTCCATGTCATCCTCTACGGTGAACGCGGCATAGGAAAGACCAGCTTGGTCCATGTCTTGGCTCAGGCAGCCCGTGATGCGCGCTACATCGTGATCTATACCTCGTGTGGGGCCGGATCAAACTTCGACGAACTGTTCCGCGCCGTCGCCGCCGAGATTCCATTGCTCTATCACTCCGGGTTTGCACCGACAGACTCTGAGTCGGAGCAGGGTCGCTCTGTGGCCGATCTCCTTCCCAATGGGGAAGTGTCGCCGCGCCAGGTGTCTGACGTGTTCGCCAAAATTATCGGAACGCGAGTGTTGATCGTCCTGGACGAGTTCGACATTTGCGAGTCGCCGGACTTCAGACGCAACATCGCTGAATTGATTAAGAATCTGTCGGACCGCTCGGTTCGAGTGCAGTTGGTTATCGCCGGTGTGGCTGGCGATTTGACCGAGTTAGTGCAACATATCCCCTCTATTCGCCGGAACATCTTCGCGCTCCAAGTGCCAAAGATGACCACCGCCGAAGTCCATAGCCTGATCGACAATGGTCAGGCGGTTTCGGCCGTCGGCTTCGAACCTAGCGCCACCGACTTCATCACAGCCGTCGCGAACGGCTCGCCCTATATTGCCAGTTTGCTGAGCCATCATGCCGGTCTTGCAGCGGTCGACAAGGGCCGCTTGAAGGTGGGGACAGAAGACGTGGCCTTGGCTGTTGATCAGGCCTTGGTGGAGTTCCAAGGACGCATCTCACGCCATTCTCAAATGCAGATGGACAAGGTCACCAAGAACGGCGTGCGTCAAATCCTGGGCATGCTGGCTGGATCTTCGATGTTCAACGGCGGGCGATTTGACGCCAATGACATCGACATTCTCTATCCAAGCGCTTCAAATTCAGAAAATTGCCGCGCCGTGATCGAAGACCTTGCCGCCAAGAACATCCTGGTTTCAGCCAGCGAGGATGAGTATGGTCGTGCCTATCGGTTCCAGGAGGAGGCGGTTCCGCCTTATCTCTGGATTCTGGCGGCGCAAAAGCGTTTTCTGGATGGGCAAAAGACGAACCTCGCAGAGGTCCGACCCGCCCCCCGAGCGACAGCCCGGACCTGACCCATTCTCAAACAGAGGCGCTCCGATCGTCCCAAGACCTAGGAATACTGCATGCGCATATTGGTCACCGGCGGTGCGGGCTTTATCGGATCGGCGCTCATTCGCCACCTCATGGCCCATACCGACCATGAGGTTCTAAACCTCGACAAGCTGACCTACGCCGGAGACCTACGTTCATTGGCCTCGGCGGCCGGCTCTAACCGCTACGGGTTCGTGCAAGCCGATATCTGCGACCCAGGCGCGGTGCGCACTGCCTTGGCTGAATTCCGCCCCGATATCGTAACCCACCTGGCCGCCGAATCCCATGTGGATCGCTCCATCGACGGCCCGGCTGAGTTCATCAAGACCAATGTGGTCGGCACGTTTCAGATGCTCTCGGAGGCCCTGACCTATTGGCGAGGTCTGGGCGGCACCGCAAAGGATACGTTTCGGTTCCATCACATCTCCACCGATGAGGTGTTCGGGTCGCTGGGTGAAACCGGACTCTTCACCGAGACAACAGCCTATGACCCGCGCTCGCCCTATTCGGCATCCAAGGCTTCGTCCGATCATCTGGTCCGCGCCTGGCATCACACCTATGGCCTTCCCGTCCTGATCACCAACTGCTCCAACAACTACGGCCCCTATCACTTCCCGGAAAAGCTGATCCCGCTGATGATCATCAAAGGCTTGGCCGGCGAGGCGCTACCTGTCTACGGCACGGGCGATCAAATCCGCGATTGGCTCTATGTTGACGACCATGCTCGCGCCCTGACGCGGGTATTCGAGGCAGGAATCCCTGGGGAATCCTACATTATCGGTGGCCGGGCCGAACGCACCAATCTGCAGGTGGTTCAACGGATTTGCGATATCCTCGACAAACTACGACCCCGCGTAGACGGTAAGTCACGTCGCGAACAAATCACCTATGTGGCCGACCGCCCTGGTCACGATCACCGCTACGCCATCGATGCCTCCAAGCTCGAGCGGGAACTGGGTTGGAAGGCGCAAGAGAGCTTCGACACCGGCATTGAGCGAACCGTCGCCTGGTACCTTAATAACGAAGACTGGTGGCGGACGATTTCGCAGAAGACCTACTCCGGCCAACGCCTTGGGGTCTCGGTCGCCTGATCATGTCTGGAGCCGCGCGCCCCCTCGTTTTGCTGACCGGCGGCAGCGGCCAAGTGGGCTCGGCATTGCTGCGCCTGCCCTCGGACTATGAAATTGTTGCGCCGTCTCGCGATGGCCTAGACCTCGCCGACCCCGCACAAGTTACAGAGCTCGTCAGCAGCCGACCCTGGAACTTGGTCATCAGTTCGGGTGCCTATACTGCGGTGGATAAGGCGCAGACCGACGCCGTCGAAGCTTGGCGGATCAATGCTCTGGGTCCCGCCGCCTTGGCAGCGGAGACGGCTCGCGCCGACATCCCGCTCATTCACCTTTCGACGGACTACGTGTTCGATGGAACCAAATCCAGCCCCTACATCGAAGAGGATCCTGTGGGTCCAGTCAGCGTCTATGGTGCCTCCAAAGAAGGCGGCGAGCAGGCGGTCCGAACTCTAAATCCCCGGCACGTGATCTTGCGCACCGCTTGGGTCGTCAGCGCGACGGGGTCCAATTTCATCAAGACCATGCTGCGTCTAGGGGAGACTCGCAACACCGTTTCAGTGGTCGAAGATCAGGTCGGTTGCCCCACATCGGCCGACGATATCGCCACCGGAATCCTGGAGATCGCCGATCAAATTCTCGGCGGCGGATCAGAGCGCTTCGGAACCTATCACCTCGTGAATTCCGGAGAGGCGACATGGCACCAACTGGCCGAGCATGTTTTCGTCCGGGCGGCGCAGGCTGGTCGTAAGGTGCCGAGCGTGATCGGAATTCCCAGCAGCGGGTATCCCACACCGGCGCGCAGACCCATGAATTCGCGGCTGGACACCAGCAAGCTCACGCGTGAATTCGGATTTCAGCCGCGCTCCTGGCGACAGGCCATCGACCAGGTGATGGACGAACTGCTAAACCCCGTGCGGGCTTAAGGAAGAGCGATGAAGGGTATCATTCTAGCCGGCGGGTCCGGCACGCGTCTGCATCCCGCCACCCTGGCGGTAAACAAGCACTTGCTGCCCATCTACGACAAGCCGATGATCTACTATCCCCTATCGGTGCTGATGATGGCCGGCATTCGCGACATCCTGATCATCTCGTCTCCGGAGTATATCGGAAACTTCCGTCGGCTGTTTGAGACCGGCGCGGAGCTGGGACTGCGCATCGCCTATGCGGTTCAGCCGGTTCCTAATGGCCTAGCCCAGGCCTTCGTCATTGGGGAAGAATTCCTCGCTGGAGAACCTGCGGCCCTGGTGCTGGGCGACAATATCTTCTTCGGTGCTGGCCTGTCGAACCTGTTGGAGCGCGCGGTCGCGCGGACACGCGGTGCGACTATCTTCGCCTATCAGGTGGATACGCCGCAAGCCTATGGGGTGGTAGAGTTGGACGGAGACGGCAGGGCGCTCAGCCTTGAGGAGAAGCCGCAACACCCGAAATCGAAGTTTGCAGTGACCGGCCTCTATTTCTACGACAACCGCGTGGTTGAATTGGCCAAGCAGGTGCGCCCTTCAAGTCGCGGCGAGTACGAAATCACTGACCTAAACCGCGCTTATATGGAATTGGGAGACCTCTATGTCGAGCAGATGTCCCGGGGCTATGCTTGGTTGGACACCGGAACTCACGACAGCCTCGTGGAGGCTGCGGAATTCGTTCGGGTCGTCCAGAAGCGGCAGGGCGTCCAGGTGGCATGTTTGGAAGAGATCGCCTTTGCCCAAGGCTTCATCGACCGGGTCCAGCTTCGCGCGCGCGGCGAACTCTTCGCCAAAACCGCCTACGGGACCTATCTCTTAGACATCGTCGACAAAGCCTAAGATCTTGGTTTGGCGGACTTATGCGGCGTGAGAGCTAATTGCTGTCGCTAGGCGTGTTCCCACGAGCGCCCTGAGGTTGCGTGACGGGATCGCGTGTAGGAAATCGATGACGAAGCGGTCTAAGACGCGGAATGCATCTGCCGAATTGCTGGCAACCACAGAGGCCCGCACCAATACGCCATCCGGAATGAACCCTTTCATGGCGTCGGCCAACAACGCCCGACGCTGAGCCGTGCCGTCGATGGGGAGATCCTCCCCCAAACGGGTCCAATAGACGATGTGTTCCAGGCGGTCGCCAGCGGCGGCAACCAGTCTAACGACAGGAAGCACTTGTCCCTGTGGCATCGGAATCGAACCGGCCTCCTTCGAAGTCAACACAAACCCGAGGGCCGGATAGCAGACTTCTGGTCGGTGGAGTTGCAGCAGATCACTCTGAACGCCGCCGTATGCCGCGAGCAACATCACAGCTGCGCGCTCCGAAGCGCTACTGTAGGTGCGTTGAATGACCTCGTTATAAAGTGTCGCGGCGAGCCCCTCGCTCTTCGGAGCGACCAGGCCGTTGGAAGCTTCGGCTGACCAACCCGGAAAGGCAGTTGGGATGACAGCCTCCATTTTTGCACCCGACAGTAGCCGCACGTGTTTGCGCGGCTCGAGCCCATAGGCCGCGGCCGCACCGGCGAGACATGCGCCGCCCAGGACTAGAGACCGGCGCGTCGTCATACCGGCCTCCTAAGGACAAAACGCGTGCACAGGCTATCAATGAGGAAGATGAACAGGAGTGCCGTTGCAAACAGAACCATGCCCGCCAACTCGTGCAGGAACCCTTGGGCAACCGCATTTCCAAAGAAGTAGGTGAGCAAGACCAATATGATAATGCGCACTATGTTCGCCAATATGGCTACAGGTATCACCAGGACCGCCAGGAACAGCGAATATCGCCAGGACGCATTGTGCAGCAGATAGATGTAAAACAGGCTGATGGCGCTCAAGCCGATGAGAGAGTTCATCCCTGAGCAAGCATCTTCTACCAACAATTGGTACTGCGCGACGATCAAGGTCACGCCCTGCTGGAAAATCGGGATCCCAGCGCTGGACAGCAAGGTGGTCGCAGCCGTCGAAACGAATGTCTTGAGCGGAATTGTGATCTGGTCAATCAGCCAGATTGGGATCGGGATCAAGAAGGCAAGATAGAAGAACGGGAACCAATTGCGCAGGATCGCCCGAACACCGAATTGATAGTAGAGGATCGACATGCAGACGCCGTAGAGTCCTGCACCCTCCACGCTGATAAAATCGTAGGCCCGGCCCCAAACATAGGCCGCGAGCGAGGCAGCGATTCCAATGGCGGTTAACACCGGATTGCCAGGTGCCGCGTTGATCACGAGGTCCTGACGTTGGCGCCAGATCAACCACAGTCCAGTTAGTAGGACGATCGGTCCATGGGCACCCCATTCGCGCGACCACACCTGACTGCCGAGATCCAACAACGATGGGATCACAAGTGCAGCCAAACCTAGAAGCAAGGGCCAATACCGCTGGATCAATGGCAGCCAGGCATCGGAACCCTTATCCTCGGCAGAACTAGAACTCATTGAGCACCGTCCCGATGACCTTAGCACGGTCGCCGAACAGTTGATCGATTAGGGTCTTCAAGTCGTCGATCCGCGACACGTCGCGGCGCGCAACAACTAGACTGTAGCCCAAGGTCGAGCTGGCGCGCCGACCGTCTGAACATCGGTTCGCCGGCGGTGTATCCACAATGGTGAATTCAAAGTCGCGCAGGCATAGGTTCATCAGCTGGGCAAACCGGTCACGACCCAGCAATTCCTGAGGATTGGGCGGTTGGCCGCCCGAATACATGATCGAGAGATTGGGGATCACCTCATTGTGCACGTACTCGCCGACATTGTCGTCTTCAGAGGCAAGATACTGTGCCAATCCGTCGCTACGACTTGGCGGCCGGAAGTATTCTTCTACCCCCGGCTGTCGTAGATTGGCGTCGAGGAGCAAGGTCTTGATGCCGATCTGGGCCATGCTCGCCGCCAAGTTCGCGGCAACGTAGGAACAACCCACTTCCCCGCTGGCAGCGCACACTGCCAGTGCGCGTCGACCCTCCTGAACATGCTGCGCCATAATATGGGTTCGCAATGCCCGAATGGCTTCCGCCGCGGCGCTATTGGGTTCAGTGACAATGGCCAGTGCCTTTGAAACTTCAAATTGGCGGCTAGTGGACCCGAG